>NZ_PEFL01000003.1:600000-774302 GCF_002754475.1 Comamonas sp. 26 | reverse complement strand
CATCAGCCGCTCTAGTAGCACAAGGTCTTGCGATCCCCTGCTTTCATCCGTAGATCTCATGCGGTATTAGCTACTCTTTCGAGTAGTTATCCCCACTACTAGGCACTTCCGATGTATTACTCACCCGTTCGCCACTCGTCAGCATCCGAAGACCTGTTACCGTTCGACTTGCATGTGTAAAGCATGCGCCAGCGTTCAATCTGAGCCAGGATCAAACTCTATAGTTCGATCTTGAATTTAAAGTCTTTCGACTGCTCACTCACTTGACGGAATCAAGAAGAATAAATTCTTCAATAATTACTGTTTTGTGAGCGCTTGATACTCCGAAGAGTTTTGTTCCGAAGAACTGGCTGCTTGCCATCAAACCCCACGCTTATCGCTGTATTTTTTTAAGGAACCGAGACTCAAAACCGGCAGAACCACTTTTGAATTTCGTTGCTTGCTGTGATCAGCGAAGCCTTAGATTTTAGCACTGTTTTGCAGCACTTTAAAAACGTTTTTGCGTTTTCTTCTCACCCCTCTTTCGAAGAGAGAGAAGAAAACGCCTGGCGTGAGCCAGGCGTTTTGGCGTAAGAGCCTGACGATGACCTACTTTCACACGGGAACCCGCACTATCATCGGCGCTAAGTCGTTTCACGGTCCTGTTCGGGATGGGAAGGAGTGGTACCAACTTGCTATGGTCATCAGGCATAAACTTTTTGTCAGATTGATCGCTCTTCGATTAACTTCTTAATCAAAGCTCACTTTCAATCCAACGAATTCATAGAGTCTCGATCAGCTTATTCGATTGCGCCTTTTTGGCATAACTTGAATGATCACTTGCATGATTCATTCTGTCTTTTCATTTCTGAGCTAAACCCAAAGTTATAGGGTCAAGCCGCTCGGGCAATTAGTACTGGTTAGCTTAACGCATTACTGCGCTTCCACACCCAGCCTATCAACGTCGTGGTCTACAACGACCCTTCAGGGGGCTCAAGGCCCCGGCAGATCTCATCTTGAAACGAGTTTCCCGCTTAGATGCTTTCAGCGGTTATCTCTTCCACACTTAGCTACCCTGCGATGCCACTGGCGTGACAACAGGTACACCAGAGGTGTGTCCACTCCGGTCCTCTCGTACTAGGAGCAGGCTTCCTCAAATCTGCAGCGCCCACGGAAGATAGGGACCAAACTGTCTCACGACGTTTTAAACCCAGCTCACGTACCTCTTTAAATGGCGAACAGCCATACCCTTGGGACCGACTACAGCCCCAGGATGAGATGAGCCGACATCGAGGTGCCAAACACCGCCGTCGATATGAACTCTTGGGCGGTATCAGCCTGTTATCCCCAGAGTACCTTTTATCCGTTGAGCGATGGCCCTTCCATACAGAACCACCGGATCACTATGTCCTGCTTTCGCATCTGCTCGACTTGTCAGTCTCGCAGTTAAGCACGCTTATGCCATTGCACTATCGTCACGATGTCCGACCGTAACTAGCGTACCTTCGAACTCCTCCGTTACGCTTTGGGAGGAGACCGCCCCAGTCAAACTGCCTACCATGCACTGTCCCCGATCCAGATAATGGACCAAGGTTAGAACCTCAAACGCACCAGGGTGGTATTTCAACGTTGGCTCCATGTGATCTAGCGACCACACTTCAAAGCCTCCCACCTATCCTACACAGATCCGTTCAAAGTCCAATACAAAGCTACAGTAAAGGTTCATGGGTCTTTCCGTCTTTCCGCGGGGAGATTGCATCATCACAAACATTTCAACTTCGCTGAGTCTCAGGAGGAGACAGTGTGGCCATCGTTACGCCATTCGTGCAGGTCGGAACTTACCCGACAAGGAATTTCGCTACCTTAGGACCGTTATAGTTACGGCCGCCGTTTACTGGGACTTCAATCAAGAGCTTGCACCCCATCATTTAATCTTCCAGCACCGGGCAGGCGTCACACCCTATACGTCCACTTTCGTGTTTGCAGAGTGCTGTGTTTTATTAAACAGTCGCAGCCACCAATTTTTTGCAACCCCTTTTAGCTCCGTTTGTTCAACTTCACTGACTTGGGGTACACCTTCTCCCGAAGTTACGGTGTTAATTTGCCGAGTTCCTTCTCCTGAGTTCTCTCAAGCGCCTTAGAATACTCATCTCGCGCACCAGTGTCGGTTTGCGTACGGTCTCAATAGCTGAAGCTTAGTGGCTTTCCTGGAGCAGGGTATCACTCACTTCGTCTGCAAGCAGACTCGTTATCACCCCTCATCTTAGCCCGGCGGATTTGCCTACCAGGCATGACTACAGGCTTGAACCAACATATCCAACAGTTGCTGAGCTAACCTTCTCCTCCCCACATCGCACTATTGATCGGTACAGGAATATTGACCTGTTTCCCATCAGCTACGCATCTCTGCCTCGCCTTAGGGCCGACTCACCCTACGCCGATGAACGTTGCGTAGGAAACCTTGCGCTTACGGCGAGGGGCTTTTCACCCCCTTTAACGCTACTCATGTCAGCATTCGCACTTCTGATACCTCCAGCATCCGTCTCCAGACACCTTCACAGGCTTACAGAACGCTCTCCTACCACGTGCCATAAATGACACATCCGCAGCTTCGGTAACTGGCTTAGCCCCGTTACATCTTCCGCGCAGACGACTCGATCAGTGAGCTATTACGCTTTCTTTAAATGATGGCTGCTCTAAGCCAACATCCTGACTGTTTTAGCCTTCCCACTTCGTTTCCCACTTAGCCAATTTTAGGACCTTAGCTGGCGGTCTGGGTTGTTTCCCTCTTGAGTCCGGACGTTAGCACCCGTGCTCTGTCTCCCAAGCTGTACTCGTCGGTATTCGGAGTTTGCATAGGTTGGTAAGTCGCCATGACCCCCTAGCCTAAACAGTGCTCTACCCCCGACGGTAATACTTGAGGCACTACCTAAATAGTTTTCGGAGAGAACCAGCTATTTCCAAGTTTGTTTAGCCTTTCACCCCTATCCACAGCTCATCCCCTAATTTTGCAACATTAGTGGGTTCGGACCTCCAGTACCTGTTACGGCACCTTCATCCTGGCCATGGATAGATCACTTGGTTTCGGGTCTACACCCAGCGACTGATCGCCCTATTCGGACTCGATTTCTCTGCGCCTCCCCTATTCGGTTAAGCTTGCCACTGAATGTAAGTCGCTGACCCATTATACAAAAGGTACGCCGTCACCCCTTACGAGGCTCCGACTTTTTGTAAGCATACGGTTCAGGATCTATTTCACTCCCCTCCCGGGGTTCTTTTCGCCTTTCCCTCACGGTACTGGTTCACTATCGGTCGATGATGAGTATTTAGCCTTAGAGGATGGTCCCCCTATATTCAGACAGGGTTTCTCGTGCCCCGCCCTACTTGTCTGCAGCCTAGTACCACCGATCGGTTTTCACATACGGGACTATCACCCACTATGGTTGGCCTTTCCATGCCATTTTGTTAACCGGTCGACTATCACTGCAAGGCTCTTCCGAATTCGCTCGCCACTACTATCGGAATCTCGGTTGATGTCTTTTCCTCTGGGTACTTAGATGTTTCAGTTCTCCAGGTTCGCTTCGCATGACTATGTATTCATCATGCGATACCTCTTGCGAGGTGGGTTCCCCCATTCAGAAATCTCCGGATCAAAGCTTATTTGCCAGCTCCCCGAAGCTTATCGCAGGCTATCACGTCTTTCGTCGCCTATCATCGCCAAGGCATCCACCATATGCTCTTAGTCACTTGACCCTATAACTTTGACGTCTCTTGCGAAACACAAAGCTCTAGATTTCAAAGACTGGTGAGGTCTTGCACCTCACGCGTTATGCCGTAATGTGAATATCTTTGGCTGTATCTTTCGATACAGCTTAGAGAATATTCGTCATTACTAAATATCTTTGCTTTCGCAAAATATTTGTTTTGACGCAATCAAAAAGTTGCTGATGGCACGGTGCACAAACCTTGGTTTGCGCTTTCCACCAGCAACGCTGATTTCGACTCTATGAATTTTTAAAGAACAGCCTATTGATCAAAGATCAATATAAAAGCAGTCTGCTTCAGACTGCTTTTATATTGAATTTCTGTTTTCTTGCTTCTCAACCTCATGCCTTGCAACATCTGCTGAGCCAACGATTATAGCACCTTCAGGCGCTATCATTTTTAAACTTGGTGGAGGATGACGGGATCGAACCGACGACCCCCTGCTTGCAAAGCAGGTGCTCTCCCAGCTGAGCTAATCCCCCAGGATCCTCTTGCACTGGCATTGGAATCTTGGTGGGTCTAGTTGGGCTCGAACCAACGACCCTGCGTTATCAACACAGTGCTCTAACCAGCTGAGCTACAGACCCATTCCTCAACACAACAAGCAAGTTTCCTTGCCTATCAAGCTTTGGCTTGTTCCAACAACCGATAAGTGTGGACGTTCAATTTAAAGCAGCATTTTTCCAGAAAGGAGGTGATCCAGCCGCACCTTCCGATACGGCTACCTTGTTACGACTTCACCCCAGTCACGAACCCCGCCGTGGTAAGCGCCCTCCTTGCGGTTAGGCTACCTACTTCTGGCGAGACCCGCTCCCATGGTGTGACGGGCGGTGTGTACAAGACCCGGGAACGTATTCACCGTGACATTCTGATCCACGATTACTAGCGATTCCGACTTCACGCAGTCGAGTTGCAGACTGCGATCCGGACTACGACTGGCTTTATGGGATTAGCTCCCCCTCGCGGGTTGGCAACCCTTTGTACCAGCCATTGTATGACGTGTGTAGCCCCACCTATAAGGGCCATGAGGACTTGACGTCATCCCCACCTTCCTCCGGTTTGTCACCGGCAGTCCCATTAGAGTGCTCAACTGAATGTAGCAACTAATGGCAAGGGTTGCGCTCGTTGCGGGACTTAACCCAACATCTCACGACACGAGCTGACGACAGCCATGCAGCACCTGTGTTACGGTTCTCTTTCGAGCACGAAACCATCTCTGGTAACTTCCGTACATGTCAAAGGTGGGTAAGGTTTTTCGCGTTGCATCGAATTAAACCACATCATCCACCGCTTGTGCGGGTCCCCGTCAATTCCTTTGAGTTTCAACCTTGCGGCCGTACTCCCCAGGCGGTCAACTTCACGCGTTAGCTTCGTTACTGAGTCAGTTAAGACCCAACAACCAGTTGACATCGTTTAGGGCGTGGACTACCAGGGTATCTAATCCTGTTTGCTCCCCACGCTTTCGTGCATGAGCGTCAGTACAGGTCCAGGGGATTGCCTTCGCCATCGGTGTTCCTCCGCATATCTACGCATTTCACTGCTACACGCGGAATTCCATCCCCCTCTACCGTACTCTAGCCATGCAGTCACAAAGGCCGTTCCCAGGTTGAGCCCGGGGATTTCACCTCTGTCTTACATAACCGCCTGCGCACGCTTTACGCCCAGTAATTCCGATTAACGCTTGCACCCTACGTATTACCGCGGCTGCTGGCACGTAGTTAGCCGGTGCTTATTCTTACGGTACCGTCATGACTCCGGGATATTAGCCCAGAGCTTTTCGTTCCGTACAAAAGCAGTTTACAACCCGAGGGCCTTCATCCTGCACGCGGCATTGCTGGATCAGGCTTTCGCCCATTGTCCAAAATTCCCCACTGCTGCCTCCCGTAGGAGTCTGGACCGTGTCTCAGTTCCAGTGTGGCTGGTCGTCCTCTCAGACCAGCTACAGATCGTTGGCTTGGTGAGCCTTTACCCCACCAACTACCTAATCTGCCATCAGCCGCTCTAGTAGCACAAGGTCTTGCGATCCCCTGCTTTCATCCGTAGATCTCATGCGGTATTAGCTACTCTTTCGAGTAGTTATCCCCCACTACTAGGCACGTTCCGATGTATTACTCACCCGTTCGCCACTCGTCAGCATCCGAAGACCTGTTACCGTTCGACTTGCATGTGTAAAGCATGCCGCCAGCGTTCAATCTGAGCCAGGATCAAACTCTATAGTTCGATCTTGAATTTAAAGTCTTTCGACTGCTCACTCACTTGACGGAATCAAGAAGAATAAATTCTTCAATAATTACTGTTTTTGTGAGCGCTTGATACTCCGAAGAGTTTTGTTCCGAAGAACTGGCTGCTTGCCATCAAACGCCCACGCTTATCGGCTGTATTTTTTTAAGGAACCGAGAACTCAAAACCGGCAGAACCACTTTTGAATTTCGTTGCTTGCTGTGATCAGCGAAGCCTTAGATTTTAGCACTGTTTTGCAGCACTTTAAAAACGTTTTTGCGTTTTCTTCTCACCCCTCTTTCGAAGAGAGAGAAGAAAACGCCTGGCGTGAGCCAGGCGTTTTGGCGTAAGAGCCTGACGATGACCTACTTTCACACGGGAACCCGCACTATCATCGGCGCTAAGTCGTTTCACGGTCCTGTTCGGGATGGGAAGGAGTGGTACCAACTTGCTATGGTCATCAGGCATAAACTTTTTGTCAGATTGATCGCTCTTCGATTAACTTCTTAATCAAAGCTCACTTTCAATCCAACGAATTCATAGAGTCTCGATCAGCTTATTCGATTGCGCCTTTTTGGCATAACTTGAATGATCACTTGCATGATTCATTCTGTCTTTTCATTTCTGAGCTAAACCCAAAGTTATAGGGTCAAGCCGCTCGGGCAATTAGTACTGGTTAGCTTAACGCATTACTGCGCTTCCACACCCAGCCTATCAACGTCGTGGTCTACAACGACCCTTCAGGGGGCTCAAGGCCCCGGCAGATCTCATCTTGAAACGAGTTTCCCGCTTAGATGCTTTCAGCGGTTATCTCTTCCACACTTAGCTACCCTGCGATGCCACTGGCGTGACAACAGGTACACCAGAGGTGTGTCCACTCCGGTCCTCTCGTACTAGGAGCAGGCTTCCTCAAATCTGCAGCGCCCACGGAAGATAGGGACCAAACTGTCTCACGACGTTTTAAACCCAGCTCACGTACCTCTTTAAATGGCGAACAGCCATACCCTTGGGACCGACTACAGCCCCAGGATGAGATGAGCCGACATCGAGGTGCCAAACACCGCCGTCGATATGAACTCTTGGGCGGTATCAGCCTGTTATCCCCAGAGTACCTTTTATCCGTTGAGCGATGGCCCTTCCATACAGAACCACCGGATCACTATGTCCTGCTTTCGCATCTGCTCGACTTGTCAGTCTCGCAGTTAAGCACGCTTATGCCATTGCACTATCGTCACGATGTCCGACCGTAACTAGCGTACCTTCGAACTCCTCCGTTACGCTTTGGGAGGAGACCGCCCCAGTCAAACTGCCTACCATGCACTGTCCCCGATCCAGATAATGGACCAAGGTTAGAACCTCAAACGCACCAGGGTGGTATTTCAACGTTGGCTCCATGTGATCTAGCGACCACACTTCAAAGCCTCCCACCTATCCTACACAGATCCGTTCAAAGTCCAATACAAAGCTACAGTAAAGGTTCATGGGGTCTTTCCGTCTTTCCGCGGGGAGATTGCATCATCACAAACATTTCAACTTCGCTGAGTCTCAGGAGGAGACAGTGTGGCCATCGTTACGCCATTCGTGCAGGTCGGAACTTACCCGACAAGGAATTTCGCTACCTTAGGACCGTTATAGTTACGGCCGCCGTTTACTGGGACTTCAATCAAGAGCTTGCACCCCATCATTTAATCTTCCAGCACCGGGCAGGCGTCACACCCTATACGTCCACTTTCGTGTTTGCAGAGTGCTGTGTTTTTATTAAACAGTCGCAGCCACCAATTTTTTGCAACCCCTTTTAGCTCCGTTTGTTCAACTTCACTGACTTGGGGTACACCTTCTCCCGAAGTTACGGTGTTAATTTGCCGAGTTCCTTCTCCTGAGTTCTCTCAAGCGCCTTAGAATACTCATCTCGCGCACCAGTGTCGGTTTGCGGTACGGTCGTCAATAGCTGAAGCTTAGTGGCTTTTCCTGGAAGCAGGGTATCACTCACTTCGTCTGCAAGCAGACTCGTTATCACCCCTCATCTTAGCCCGGCGGATTTGCCTACCAGGCATGACTACAGGCTTGAACCAACATATCCAACAGTTGGCTGAGCTAACCTTCTCCGTCCCCACATCGCACTATTGATCGGTACAGGAATATTGACCTGTTTCCCATCAGCTACGCATCTCTGCCTCGCCTTAGGGGCCGACTCACCCTACGCCGATGAACGTTGCGTAGGAAACCTTGCGCTTACGGCGAGGGGGCTTTTCACCCCCTTTAACGCTACTCATGTCAGCATTCGCACTTCTGATACCTCCAGCATCCGTCTCCAGACACCTTCACAGGCTTACAGAACGCTCTCCTACCACGTGCCATAAATGACACATCCGCAGCTTCGGTAACTGGCTTAGCCCCGTTACATCTTCCGCGCAGGACGACTCGATCAGTGAGCTATTACGCTTTCTTTAAATGATGGCTGCTTCTAAGCCAACATCCTGACTGTTTTAGCCTTCCCACTTCGTTTCCCACTTAGCCAATTTTAGGGACCTTAGCTGGCGGTCTGGGTTGTTTCCCTCTTGAGTCCGGACGTTAGCACCCGGTGCTCTGTCTCCCAAGCTGTACTCGTCGGTATTCGGAGTTTGCATAGGTTTGGTAAGTCGCCATGACCCCCTAGCCTAAACAGTGCTCTACCCCCGACGGTAATACTTGAGGCACTACCTAAATAGTTTTCGGAGAGAACCAGCTATTTCCAAGTTTGTTTAGCCTTTCACCCCTATCCACAGCTCATCCCCTAATTTTGCAACATTAGTGGGTTCGGACCTCCAGTACCTGTTACGGCACCTTCATCCTGGCCATGGATAGATCACTTGGTTTCGGGTCTACACCCAGCGACTGATCGCCCTATTCGGACTCGATTTCTCTGCGCCTCCCCTATTCGGTTAAGCTTGCCACTGAATGTAAGTCGCTGACCCATTATACAAAAGGTACGCCGTCACCCCTTACGAGGCTCCGACTTTTTGTAAGCATACGGTTTCAGGATCTATTTCACTCCCCTCCCGGGGTTCTTTTCGCCTTTCCCTCACGGTACTGGTTCACTATCGGTCGATGATGAGTATTTAGCCTTAGAGGATGGTCCCCCTATATTCAGACAGGGTTTCTCGTGCCCCGCCCTACTTGTCTGCAGCCTAGTACCACCGATCGGTTTTCACATACGGGACTATCACCCACTATGGTTGGCCTTTCCATGCCATTTTGTTAACCGGTCGACTATCACTGCAAGGCTCTTCCGAATTCGCTCGCCACTACTATCGGAATCTCGGTTGATGTCTTTTCCTCTGGGTACTTAGATGTTTCAGTTCTCCAGGTTCGCTTCGCATGACTATGTATTCATCATGCGATACCTCTTGCGAGGTGGGTTCCCCCATTCAGAAATCTCCGGATCAAAGCTTATTTGCCAGCTCCCCGAAGCTTATCGCAGGCTATCACGTCTTTCGTCGCCTATCATCGCCAAGGCATCCACCATATGCTCTTAGTCACTTGACCCTATAACTTTGACGTCTCTTGCGAAACACAAAGCTCTAGATTTCAAAGACTGGTGAGGTCTTGCACCTCACGCGTTATGCCGTAATGTGAATATCTTTGGCTGTATCTTTCGATACAGCTTAGAGAATATTCGTCATTACTAAATATCTTTGCTTTCGCAAAATATTTGTTTTGACGCAATCAAAAAGTTGCTGATGGCACGGTGCACAAACCTTGGTTTGCGCTTTCCACCAGCAACGCTGATTTCGACTCTATGAATTTTTAAAGAACAGCCTATTGATCAAAGATCAATATAAAAGCAGTCTGCTTCAGACTGCTTTTATATTGAATTTCTGTTTTCTTGCTTCTCAACCTCATGCCTTGCAACATCTGCTGAGCCAACGATTATAGCACCTTCAGGCGCTATCATTTTTAAACTTGGTGGAGGATGACGGGATCGAACCGACGACCCCCTGCTTGCAAAGCAGGTGCTCTCCCAGCTGAGCTAATCCCCCAGGATCCTCTTGCACTGGCATTGGAATCTTGGTGGGTCTAGTTGGGCTCGAACCAACGACCCCTGCGTTATCAACACAGTGCTCTAACCAGCTGAGCTACAGACCCATTCCTCAACACAACAAGCAAGTTTCCTTGCCTATCAAGCTTTGGCTTGTTCCAACAACCGATAAGTGTGGACGTTCAATTTAAAGCAGCATTTTTCCAGAAAGGAGGTGATCCAGCCGCACCTTCCGATACGGCTACCTTGTTACGACTTCACCCCAGTCACGAACCCCGCCGTGGTAAGCGCCCTCCTTGCGGTTAGGCTACCTACTTCTGGCGAGACCCGCTCCCATGGTGTGACGGGCGGTGTGTACAAGACCCGGGAACGTATTCACCGTGACATTCTGATCCACGATTACTAGCGATTCCGACTTCACGCAGTCGAGTTGCAGACTGCGATCCGGACTACGACTGGCTTTATGGGATTAGCTCCCCCTCGCGGGTTGGCAACCCTTTGTACCAGCCATTGTATGACGTGTGTAGCCCCACCTATAAGGGCCATGAGGACTTGACGTCATCCCCACCTTCCTCCGGTTTGTCACCGGCAGTCCCATTAGAGTGCTCAACTGAATGTAGCAACTAATGGCAAGGGTTGCGCTCGTTGCGGGACTTAACCCAACATCTCACGACACGAGCTGACGACAGCCATGCAGCACCTGTGTTACGGTTCTCTTTCGAGCACGAAACCATCTCTGGTAACTTCCGTACATGTCAAAGGTGGGTAAGGTTTTTCGCGTTGCATCGAATTAAACCACATCATCCACCGCTTGTGCGGGTCCCCGTCAATTCCTTTGAGTTTCAACCTTGCGGCCGTACTCCCCAGGCGGTCAACTTCACGCGTTAGCTTCGTTACTGAGTCAGTTAAGACCCAACAACCAGTTGACATCGTTTAGGGCGTGGACTACCAGGGTATCTAATCCTGTTTGCTCCCCACGCTTTCGTGCATGAGCGTCAGTACAGGTCCAGGGGATTGCCTTCGCCATCGGTGTTCCTCCGCATATCTACGCATTTCACTGCTACACGCGGAATTCCATCCCCCTCTACCGTACTCTAGCCATGCAGTCACAAAGGCCGTTCCCAGGTTGAGCCCGGGGATTTCACCTCTGTCTTACATAACCGCCTGCGCACGCTTTACGCCCAGTAATTCCGATTAACGCTTGCACCCTACGTATTACCGCGGCTGCTGGCACGTAGTTAGCCGGTGCTTATTCTTACGGTACCGTCATGACTCCGGGATATTAGCCCAGAGCTTTTCGTTCCGTACAAAAGCAGTTTACAACCCGAGGGCCTTCATCCTGCACGCGGCATTGCTGGATCAGGCTTTCGCCCATTGTCCAAAATTCCCCACTGCTGCCTCCCGTAGGAGTCTGGACCGTGTCTCAGTTCCAGTGTGGCTGGTCGTCCTCTCAGACCAGCTACAGATCGTTGGCTTGGTGAGCCTTTACCCCACCAACTACCTAATCTGCCATCAGCCGCTCTAGTAGCACAAGGTCTTGCGATCCCCTGCTTTCATCCGTAGATCTCATGCGGTATTAGCTACTCTTTCGAGTAGTTATCCCCCACTACTAGGCACGTTCCGATGTATTACTCACCCGTTCGCCACTCGTCAGCATCCGAAGACCTGTTACCGTTCGACTTGCATGTGTAAAGCATGCCGCCAGCGTTCAATCTGAGCCAGGATCAAACTCTATAGTTCGATCTTGAATTTAAAGTCTTTCGACTGCTCACTCACTTGACGGAATCAAGAAGAATAAATTCTTCAATAATTACTGTTTTTGTGAGCGCTTGATACTCCGAAGAGTTTTGCTCCGAAGAACTGGCTGCTTGCCATCAAACGCCCACGCTTATCGGCTGTATTTTTTTAAGGAACCGAGAACTCAAAACCGGCAGAACCACTTTTGAATTTCGTTGCTTGCTGTGATCAGCGAAGCCTTTCAGTGTATCACAGCTTTCATCTGCTTCACCGTGACTTTTTTAAGTCTGCGAGGCAGTTGTTTGCTGCGATGGGTTGAACTATAGCATAGGTGAAACCCTAGATCAGTCAAAACTGACACAAAAGCTTCATGCCTTGAAGGGGTCTTTGCCGTTGATCTCGCCCCTGGAGCAGATAGAGACAGAGGCCTGACGGCCTCTGTCTCTATAGCAGTACATAGATAATGCGCGCACGATGGCACTGATTACTTTGTTGGACGCTCAATTGGCGTTCGGGCACGTGGCCCTGTTGGACCACGCCACTTTCTCCCTGGAAACCGGCGAACGCGTCGGTCTGATCGGCCGCAATGGCGCTGGCAAGTCTTCGCTGCTCAAAATTTTGGGCGGCCTGGCAAAAGCCGATGACGGTCAGGTCCAGGTCCAAAACGGGGTTCGCATTACTTATGTAGCCCAAGAGCCGGATCTGAAGCCGGAGCACACAGTCTTTGAATCCGCATCCGATGGTCTGGCGGCTGTGATTGCCGTGCGTGAGCGCTATTTGGCTGGCGGCGAGGGCGAGGATCTGGATGTCTTGCAGACCCAGATTGAGGCTTATGACGCCTGGAACTGGGAGCAGCGCGTAGAAGAAACGCTGCAGCGTCTGCATCTGGACCCTAACGCTCTGGTGGGCAGCCTATCTGGCGGTACTCGTAAGCGCGTAGCGCTGGCGCAAGCTTTGGTGGCCCGCCCCGATGTGCTGCTGCTGGATGAGCCAACCAACCACTTGGACCTGGACTCTATTGAGTGGCTGGAAGATTTGCTGATTGCTTTCAAGGGAAGCGTCATCACCATCACCCACGACCGCAGCTTCCTGGACCGCATTGCCACGCGCATTGTGGAGCTGGACCGAGGCCACCTGCTCTCGTACCCTGGTAACTTTGCTCAATACGTTGTGCAAAAAGAAGAACAGTTGGCGCAAGAGGCGGTTATCAACGCCAAGGCCGACAAGCTGCTGGCCCAAGAAGAAGTCTGGATTCGCAAGGGCGTGGAAGCCCGCCGCACGCGTAGCCAGAGCCGCATCACCCGCTTGCAAGAGTTGCGGGCCAATCGCTCCGCTCGCCGCGATGTGCAAGGCAGCGTGAACATGGATATTGCCTCTGGCAAGGGTGACAGCTACCAGGGCAAGATCGTGGCCGAGCTGACCGATGTCAGCAAGGTCTACGGCGAAAAGAACATTGTTGAAAAATTCAGCGGTACGATTTTGCGTGGCGACAAGGTGGGCCTGCTGGGCCCCAATGGCGCTGGCAAGACGACGCTGCTCAAGATGATCTTGGGCGAGCTGGCACCGGATAGCGGCAATGTGCGCCTAGGCGCCAATATGCAGGTTGCCTACTTTGACCAGATGCGCCACCAAGTCGATCTGGATGCAACGCTGGAGGATTTCATCAGCCCCGGTAGCGAGTGGATTGAAATTGGCAACCAGAAGAAGCACGTCAAGAGCTATCTGAGCGACTTCCTGTTCTCGCCCGCGCGTGCGCATTCTCCCGTGCGCTCTCTGTCGGGTGGTGAGCGCAACCGTTTGCTGCTGGCCCGCCTGTTTGCCCGCCCTGCCAATGTGCTGGTGCTGGACGAGCCGACCAACGACCTCGACATCGAGACGCTGGATATGCTGGAAGACCTGCTGCAAAGCTACGACGGCACCGTCTTCCTGGTCAGCCATGACCGCACCTTCCTCGACAACGTCGTCACCAGCACCATTGCCTGGGAAGGCCCTGGCCACTGGCGTGAATATGAAGGCGGCGTGACGGACTGGATGGAGCAATCGCGCCGCAGCAAGGCAATTGCAGCCGCCGCCCAGCCCAAGAGCACTCCCAAGGAAGAAGCCAAGCCTGTAGCAGCCCCCGCCGAAAGCGTGGCAAGCCCAAAGAAAAAGCTCAGCTACAAAGAGCAGCGTGAGCTGGAAACCCTGCCTGCCCAGATTGCTGCACTGGAAGCCGAGCAAAAGCAGATTCAGGAAGCGCTGGCTGACGGCAATCTGTTCTCGACCGACAACTCCAAGGCGGTCGCCATGCACCAGCGTGATTCGGAAATTGACGAAGCGCTGATGGAAGCACTGGAGCGCTGGACAGCTCTGTCCGCCTAAGCGCAGCAGCCAAGTGCTGCAATCAATAAAAGAGCGCCTTGTGCTTGTCCTTCAATGACTTCAGCTACTTATATAGCGAAGACCCTTGAATGGCAGGCGCAAGGCGCTCTCTTTTTATACAGCTTTAGATGCGATGGTGCACTTGATCGGAGCCGCCACGCAGCTTGATCAGCAGGGCTTGCGCAATTTGCGGCAGGGGCAGCACCTCGTCAGCCGCACCGTGGGCAATGGCTTCGCGCGGCATACCAAAGACGATGCAAGTGGCTTCGTCCTGCACCAGGTTATAGCTACCTGCGTCACGCATCTCGCGCATGGCGGCTGCACCATCGGCCCCCATGCCCGTGAGCATGATTCCGTAGGCGTTACGGCCCGCATTGGCCGCCACCGACTTGAACAACACCTCGACTGAGGGCTTGTGGCGGTTCACCGGCGGCGCATCATCCACCACGGCCACATAGTTGGCACCGCTGCGGCTGATGGAAAAATGCTTGCCGCCTGGGGCGATATAGGCATGGCCGGGCAGCAGGCGCTCGCCATGCGTGGCTTCCTTCACCGTCATCTGGCACAGGCTGTTGAGCCGCGCCGCAAAGCTGGTGGTGAAGCCCGGCGGCATATGCTGGGTGATGACGATGGCAGGGCAATCGGCGGGCAAATGGCTCAGCACTTCCCGAATCGCTTCTGTGCCGCCCGTGGAGGCGCCAATGGCAATGATTTTTTCGGTAGAGACTCGCCCCAGCAGCGTCGGCACGACTGGCGGACGGGCCACAGCAGGCTTGGCCCCCGCAGCCACGCCATGTGGCGCTACCGGCAGGCGATGCACCTGAGCGACCGCCGCCACACGAATCTTGTCCACGATCTGCGTGGCGAGTTCCTGCAAACCATTGGCAACACCCACGCGGGGCTTGGCCACAAAGTCAATGGCTCCCAGTTCCAGCGCACGCATGGTGACTTCAGCGCCGCGCTCGGTCAGCGTGGAGATCATCACCACCGGCATGGGGCGAAGGCGCATGAGACGCCCCAGAAAGTCAATGCCATCCATACGGGGCATTTCCACATCCAGCGTGATGACGTCCGGGTTCAGTTCGCGAATCATCTCGCGCGCGATCAGCGGATCATTGGCCGAACCAATGCATTCCATATCGTGCTGACGGTTGATGATCTCGGCCAACAAACTGCGCACCAGCGCAGAGTCGTCTACCACGATCACCCTAATTTTTGGCTTTAACAAAGCTCAACCTTCCTCAAAACAGATCCACCGAGCCACCCGCCGTGTTGCGCGCAACGACAGCGGCGCTGCCACGGCTGATTTCCTGCCGCACCAGCGCTTCAGGATGGGCGTGGGCCAGTCGTTTGACCATGGCCTTGCCGGTGGATGGAAAAAAGACCACTTTGCGCGGGTAAATATCCAGCACGTCTTCAGAGACGATAGGAATGCGCTCGGTCTGCAAATACTCTGTCACAAAATCGGTGTTGCGCTCACCCACGTTCATGGTCGTGAAGTTGGCCATGACCTGAGCGCCGCCGAAAACCTTGGCCTGCATGGACTCACGCCGCGCACCCATCTTCAGCATCTCGTTAATCAGCAGCTCCATCGCGTACGAGCCATAACGGCCCGAGACATCTCTGCTATCGCCCTCGGGCAGCATGAAGTGGTTCATGCCGCCAATGCGCATGAATCGATCCCACAAACAAGCTGCAATGCAGGAGCCCAACACGGTGACGATGGCCATCTCGTCGCGCGAGACAAAATACTCACCCGGCAGCACCTTGGCTGAGTTGAGCTGAAAGTGCGGGTCGTAATAAAAGAACGAGGCCTCACCCGGCTGGCGTGGCCGACGCTTGAGCTGCTCCAGCGATGACACCGGCGCCACGGCTGCCGGCTCAGCAGAGGCCTGCCCCATATAGGCTGGGCTGCGCAAAGACCAGCCTGCAGCGCCAGCACCCGGCATATCCGGCGGAGAGCTCAGATTCCTCATGACTGCCGCCCCTGCCCTTCAGACTCATTGACGCTCATAAACGGTCTTCCCCTTGAGAGCGAACAGATCACGCGCATCGCTGAAATTCTCGGCATGGCCCACAAACAGCAGCCCGCCGGGCTTCAGCACCTGATGAATACGCTCCAGCACACGGCGCTGGGTCGGCGCATCAAAGTAAATCATCACGTTGCGACAAAAGACCACGTCGAATTTCTCGCGAAATGGCCAGTCACCCGCAATCAGGTTGACATTGATGAAATCCACCATCTGGCGCAGCTCTGGCTTGATGCGAACCATGCCTGAGTTGCCCGAGCGTCCACGCAAAAAGAAACGGTGCAGCCGCTCGGTACTAACGCCCTTGACGCTTTCGGCCCGGTACACGCCGCGCGATGCAGTCTCCAGCACGCGTGAATCAATGTCGCTTGCCGTCAGCTGAAAGCTGGGCGATGCACCCAGACTCTCGACCGCCGTCATCAGAATGGAATAAGGCTCTTCACCCGTCGATGCCGCGTTGCACCACACCTTCCAGCCATTGCCAGCCGGCTTATGGCTGCGCAGGTGCTGCTGCAGAATTTCAAAATGGTGCTGCTCGCGAAAGAATGCCGTCAGATTGGTGGTGAGAGCATTGACGAACTCTTGCCACTCCGGTCCATCGTTAATCGACTCCAGCCAGTCCAGATAGCTGGCAAAGCTCTCGTACCCTGTTTCGCGCAAGCGGCGGGACAGGCGGCTGTAGACCATGGCGTGCTTGCCATCATGCAGGCTGATGCCGGCATGTTTGTAGATCAGCGCCTGAACGCGGGAGAAGTCACGGTTAGACCAGACGAACTCGCGCCCCTGCGTCAGCGGGCCAGACAATTGGTCTGGCGACGCATCGTCGTCCTGCACCAGATGCGCAGGAGCTTTGTTGGATGAAGCGCTACGCCCCAGATTCAGCACACAGGCCTCTGGATCGCTCAGGCTTCAGAGGCCACCAGGCCCATGTCGACGTTGCCCATGAGCTTTTCAATGTCCAGCAAGATGAGCATGCGCTCGCCCACCGAGCCCAGGCCCAGAATGCAGCCACTGTCGATGGCGCTTTCGATATCTGGTGCGGGGCGCACGGCATCCGCAGCCAGCTCCATCACATCGCTGACCGAGTCCACCACAATGCCCACCACGCGGCGGCCCAGATTCAGGATGATGACCACGGTGAAGGCGTTGTACTCCACTTCGGAACAGTTAAAGCGCAGGCGCATGTCCACGATAGGCACGATGGTGCCGCGCAGATTGACCACACCCTTGATGAACTCGGGGGCATTGGCAATGCGTGTGGGAGGCTCGTAGCCACGGATTTCCTGCACCTTAAGGATGTCGATGCCGTACTCCTCAGCGCCCAGGCGGAAGGTCAGATATTCGCGGGAGCCAGTGGCCAGGCCTTCGGCAGTCTTGTTGAGGATGTTCATGTCAGCTCTCTCGGTTATTCAGGTCGGTTCAGTCGCGGGGCGGCTTGGCTCAAGCCAGGCTCAAGGTCAATGACGGGTTCGACGCACCAGAGCGCCGGTATCCAGAATCAGTGCCACAGATCCATCGCCCAGAATGGTGGCACCCGAGACATTGGGCACCTTGCGGTAATTGCTCTCCAGGTTCTTCACCACCACCTGGTGCTGCCCCAGCAGCTCATCCACCAGCAGCGCCACACGGCTGCCGTCGGCTTCGACCACCACCATGATGTTGCTGGTCTCGTTCTCATCGGCGCGCGGCACCTGGAAGGTTCGCTCCAGTGCAATCACGGGCATGTATTCATCACGCACCTTGACCAGTTGCGTGCCATTGGCCACGGTGTTCACATCATCGCCCTTGACCTGGAAGGACTCCACCACGGAGGACAAGGGCAGGATATAGACCTCCTCGCCCACACCGACCGACATGCCATCCATGATGGCCAGCGTCAGCGGCAGGCGCACCGAAACCTTCATGCCCTGACCGGCGACGGAGTCAATCTCCACCGTTCCGCCCAATGAGCTGATGTTTCGCTTGACCACGTCCATTCCCACGCCTCGACCCGACACATCGGTCACCACATCGGCGGTGGAGAAGCCTGGCGCAAAGATCAGCATCCAGACTTCGCTGTCAGGCATGCTGTCAGACACATCCATGCCGCGCTCGCGCGCCTTGCTCAGAATCTTCTCGCGACTCATGCCCTTGCCGTCGTCACGCACCTCAATGACGATGGAGCCGCCCTGATGCGAGGCCGCCAGCGTCAGCGTGCCGTTTTCAGACTTGCAGGCTGCCAGTCGCTCCTCGGGCATCTCAATGCCATGGTCCACGCTGTTGCGCACCAGATGGGTCAGCGGGTCAGTGATCTTTTCGACCAGACCCTTGTCCAGCTCGGTGGCTTCACCCAGCGTGATGAAGTCCACCTTCTTGCCCAGCTTGCCCGCCAGATCACGCAACATGCGCGGGAAGCGGCTGAACACGGTGGACATGGGAATCATGCGGATCGACATCACGGACTCCTGCAAGTCCCGCGTGTTGCGATCCAGGTCGGCCAGCCCCGCCAGCAGCTGTTGATAAGCCGTAGGGTCCAGACCCTGGCTGTTCTGCGCCAGCATGGCCTGTGTAATCACCAGCTCGCCGACCAGATTGATGAGCTGGTCCACCTTCTTCACATCCACGCGAATGCTGGTGGACTCCATATGCGCAGCCGCCGCCTTGGGAGCAGCCTTTTGTGCCCCTGCCGCAGATGGGTCTTGCGCTGCACGCTCTTGATTCAATAGCGCATCAGGGCTGCCAGGTGCTCCGGCAAAAAAGCCATAAGCCTCCTCTGCCGACAGGTGGACGGAAGGTGTAGCTTGCTCGTCATCCCCGGCCACAATCGCATCAGGCTCGGCTACCACAGCCTCAACCTCAGCGACAGTGGCCGCGAGCTGCTGTGTCAGCTCCGTGATCTGCACCTGCTCTTTGGAGACATGGAAAACGAACAAATCACGCAATTCGTCATCGGTAGAAACGGTTCTGACCTCAAACAGGCGGTAATCCGGCTTGCTGCTGACCTGATCCTGAATCGTGCCCAGACCGGGAATATCGCGAAATAACTCCTTGATGGCATCACCCAGCTCCAGCTTGGGCAGCGGACCAATGTCGATGTGCAGCACGCGCGCACCTTCGGGCGGCTCCGTACCGATCACGGCGCCGGGCGCTGCGACCTGAGCGGGAGCAGAAATTTGCACAGGCGCCACAACAACAGGAGCTACTTGCTCCTTTTCAGCAACGGCTGCAGGACGATTGACCTGTGGAATCTCCGTCAAGCCCTGTGCCAGTGCTTCAATGCGCACCACCAGCTCTGCTGTGGATATAGGCTCACCCTCATCACCCGACTGGTGACGTGCCAGCAGGCTGCGGCTGGCGTCTGCAGACTCCAGCAACACATCAACCATGGCGGGAATGGGAGTGATTTCATGGCGACGTAGGCGGTCCAGCAAGGACTCCATGCGGTGCGTCAGCTCAGTCACGTCAGAGAAGCCAAAAGTTGCCGCGCCGCCCTTGATGGAGTGGGCGCAGCGAAAAATGCCGTTGAGCTCTTCGTCATCGGCGGCCGACAAATCCAGGCTGAGCAGCATCTGCTCCATCTGGTCGAGGTTCTCGCTGGCCTCCTCGAAAAAAATTTGATAGAACTGGCTAAGGTCAAAGTCCGCGCCCGAACCTGCGCCATCCTGGTGTGTATCCGCCATGGTGTTTCCTGCTGTGATTCGTTGTTATCGGCTTAACGGAGGACTTTCTGAATGACTTCAATCAAACGATTGGGGTCAAAAGGCTTAACCAGCCAGCCCGTAGCCCCTGCGGCACGGCCTGCCTGCTTCATCAAATCGCTGGATTCCGTCGTCAAAATCAAGATGGGCGTTCCCTTGAACTTGGGGTCTTCGCGCAGCTTGCGGGTAAGGCCAATGCCATCAAGGCGCGGCATGTTCTGGTCGGCCAGCACCAGATCTATGTTTTCTGCCTGGGCTTTTTCAAGTGCATCTACACCATCGACGGCCTCCACCACCTTAAAGCCAGCACTGCTCAATGTGAAAGAAACCATCTTTCGCATCGAGGGGGAATCATCAACAGCCAGGATCGATCGCATGTACAGCTCCAACAGACGGGCAACAGTAAACAGAGTAGAAGGTCAAAACAGCTCTACAGAGCCAGCATCCATCTCGCTTTGCGTGACGGGGTTGGGTTTCTCGGGCAGGCTCGGCAGGCAGACGTCTGTTTCTGCCTCATCCTCGTCCGTGCCCATGGCAGCCGCCCCCAGCCTGAAAGCGCAGGCTTGCAAGGTATGCGCCATGTGAGCAATCAATTGTGAGGACATATCGTGGAACTGCAGCTCGGTGACCGCCAGGCGCAACGCCTCACGTGCCGAGTCCAGTCCTGCCGTTTCCAGCAGAGCGGGGTGAGACAATTGGCCATTGGCCTGCTCAAAGCGCTCCAGCAAATTATGCGTGGCATGGTCCAGCAGCCCCTCAAGCCGCTGCAAGTCACGCAGCGTGACCAGCAAGGCATCTTGCAGCTCCGCAGCCACCATCACCGGCACGGCAACCGCAGGCACACCCGATGGGTTTTGCATTGTCTGCATCGTTACTCCAACTGCGAAAAACCTTCATGACGACCACGCCGCCATGCACCACGAAATAAACAGATCAGAAGCCATTGCCGCCGCTGATCAGTCCTGACCTGACGACTATTGCTCCAATGTTCCAAAATGTATCCAATGATAGCGTTCTTGGCGATATGCAATTACAGGATCAGCACGTGAAAATCCTCCATATTGAAGACTCTGTCGCAGATCAGGCCCTGGCGCGCCTGAGTCTCAAGCGTGGACAGCTGCCCTGCACCCTCACTGCGGTCGACACTCTGCCCGCTATCAAAGACGCTTTGCAGACGCAGACGTTCGACCTGATTCTGGCGGACTACTACCTGCCCGGCTTCACGGCGCTGGATGTCTGGGACCTGATTCGCACCCGCGCCGATGCTCCGCCGTTTGTGCTGCTGTCGGGTGCCATTGGCGAATCGGCGGCGGTGGATATCATGCGGCTGGGCATCAGCGACTACCTCCTCAAAGACCAGATCAACAGCCTGCCACATGTCATCAAGCGCGCCATTGAAGTGCACGAAGCGCGGCAGGCCCGCCGCCGCGCCATGCAGGAGCTGGCCCAGTCCGAAAAGCGTTTGGCCGAGCTGACAGACCATCTGCACACCAGCATCGAGCAAGAGCGCGCCAATATCTCGCGCGAGATTCATGACGATATTGGTGGCTCGCTCACCGCCGTCAAGTTCGATCTGGCATGGATGAGCCGCAACAGCCCCGAAGGCGCGCTGCGCGAGCACGCCCAATCGGCGCTGGAAATGCTGGAGCACGCACTGGGTGCCAGTCAGCGCATCATGCAGAACTTGCGCCCGCCGGTACTCGACCAAGGGCTGGTTGCCGCCGTGCAATGGCTGGCTCAGGACTTTGAGCGCCGCACCGGCATTCCCGCCCAGCTGCACACCAGCCGCGAGCACATGGAGATAGCCCCCGCCCAGCAGGTGGCCGTGTACCGCACTGCGCAGGAATCCTTGACCAATATCAGCAAATACGCACAAGCCAGCCGCGTGACGCTGGATTTATCCGATCACGAAGGTTTTTTGACACTGGAAGTAACAGATAACGGGGTAGGTTTGACCCAGGAATCCCGTGACAAGCCCCAATCCTTCGGGCTTCGCGGACTAAGTGAGCGCGCACGCACAGTTAACGGCTGGCTGGATGTGAGCAGCCACCCCGGTCGAGGAACCTCTATCATCCTCACCATTCCTCTGACTGATACCGAAACATGAGCAACGCACTATGGCTAGTTGAGTCTTGGCGGGCTGTTTACCTGGGAGGTGTACCTTGATTCACGTCGTGCTATGCGATGACCATGCCATTTTGCGACGAGGCATACGCGACACCCTGGCCGAGGCGACGGACATCATCGTCACCGCCGAAGCAGGCTGCTACGCCGAGCTGCGCGAGCAACTGCGCACTGCCACCTGCGACGTGCTGCTGCTGGACATCAACATGCCCGGCCGCAGCGGTCTGGAGGTTCTGGCCAGTGTGCGCGAAACCCACCCGCACATCCGCGTCATCATGGTCTCCATGTACCCCGAGGATCAGTACGCGCTGCGCAGCATCAAGGCCGGCGCGGCAGGCTATGCCAACAAGGCGGGCGACCCGGTGCAGCTGATCGAAGCCGTGCGCATCGTGCAAAGCGGCCGCAAATACCTGACCCCCGAAGTGGCCCAGATGCTGGCCGAAAGCCTGGCCCAGCCAGTGGCCCCCGTGCCCCACGAAACCCTGTCCGAGCGCGAGATGCAGACTTTGCTGAAGATTGCCAGCGGCCAGAAGCAAACGGATATTGCGCAGGAGCTGATGCTGAGCCCCAAGACGGTGAGTGTTTATCGGGCGCGGGTGCTGGAGAAGCTGGGGATGAGTAGCAACGCAGAGTTGACGGCTTACGCGATTCACAACAAGCTGATCTAGTACTGCATATATAGCTATAGCGCTTATGCATCAAGCGGTAGCAGCTATCTTTTTTGATAAATACACTATCTGATTGTGTTGGCCTATTGCCCTCCAGGGCGAAACCCGGCTTCTGCAAGTGAATCGAGCATGCAGCCCAAGCCCCATCAAACCCCAAAAACCGCGACACCCTTCAGCAACAGCTCCACCATAGGCTGCTCCATCAAAGGCAAAGTCGCCACCAATCCGACTAAGCCCACGGTCAGCGTGACCGGAAAGCCCACTGCATAAATATTCATCTGCGGCGCAACGCGAGAGATGATGCCCAGCACCAGGTTGACGAACAGCAACATCGCCACCATAGGCAGCGCAATCCAGAAGGCACTGGCAAACACAGCACTGCCCATCTCGTGAATGCGCATCTGCGAGATGGCCTGCAAAAAATTGCCATCCACCGGGAAGGCCTCAAAACTCTTGAGCACCGCCATCAGCACCAGCAAGTGACCGTTAATGACGATGAACAGCAGCGTCGCAATCTGCACCATGAAGCGCGCCACGGCGCTGAGCTGGGCATTGCTGGTGGGGTCGAAGAACGAGGCGAAGTTCAGCCCCATCTGCAAACCCACCACTTCACCGGCCACTTCGATAGCCGCCATGACCAAACGTACGGCAAAGCCGACGGACAGACCGATGACCACCTGCTGCACCAGTGTACCCAAGGCTTGCGCCGAGGCGATGCTGACCACCGGCTGCTCGCCCAGCATAGGCTGCGCGCACAGCGCGACCAAAAAAGCCAGCCCGACCTTGAGCCGCATGGGAATGGCTTTTTGAGAAAAAACAGGGGCTGTGGTGAACAGCGCCAGCACGCGTACAAAAGGCCAGATCAGGGGCGAGAGCCAGGCCGCAATCTGGGCTTCGCTAAAAGTAATCATCCCACCGATCCTGGGATGCTTTCGATCGTTCGACGAATGAAATCCACCAGCGTGGAAAGCATCCACGGCCCGGCCACGGCAAACACCGCCACGGCGGCCAGCAGCTTGGGCACAAAGGCCAGCGTGGCTTCATGCACCTGCGTGACGGCCTGAAAGATGCTGACAAGCAGGCCCACGCCCATGACCACGCCCAGCACAGGCATGGAAATCATGAGCAACAAAGTCAACGCCTCGCGGCCAAAGGTCAATACAAATTGAGAGGTCATGACGTTCTCTGAAAGAAGCCGCTAGACAGCAAAACTTGCGGCCAGCGAACCGATGATGAGATTCCAGCCATCGGCCAGCACAAACAGCATGAGCTTGAAGGGCAGCGCCACCAGCACAGGCGACAGCATCATCATGCCCAGCGACATGAGGATGGAGGACACCACCATGTCGATGACCAGAAACGGAATAAAGATCATGAAGCCGATCTGAAAAGCCGTTTTCAGCTCACTGGTCACAAAAGCGGGCACCAGCACGCGCAGCGGTGCGGTTTCGGCGGTGACGCTGGCATCCAGCTTGGCCAGGCGCTTGAACAGCGAAAAATCTGACTGACGGGTCTGCTTGAGCATGAAGCTGCGCATGGGCGCTTCGGCCTTGTCAATCGCCTGCTCGAAGCTGATGCTGTTCTGCGTATAGGGCAGGTAAGCGTCCTGATAGACCTTGTCCAGCGTCGGACCCATCACAAACATGGTGAGGAACAGCGACAGGCCAATCACCACCTGATTGGGCGGTGCGGACTGCGTGCCCAGCGCCTGACGCAGCAGGCTGAGTACGATGACGATGCGGGTAAAACCCGTCATCAGCAGCAAGATGGCGGGCAGAAACGACAGTGCTGTAAAAAACAGCAGTGTCTGAATAGGCACGGAATAACTGGCACCACCAGCACCCTGCCCCACCAGCAAGGGCAGGCTGGCCGCTGCACCCTGTGTAGCGCCCTGTGCGGCGGCCAACATGGGCAGCGACAGCAAAGCGGCGGTGGCGGTGCGAGAGACGAACTTAGTCATTTCCAGAATCCCGGGCAGAACCAGCAGCCTGTGCACGCACCAGAGAGTCGGTGAACGACGGCGGTTTTGCTACATATTCATTAGCAGCTTGCGCTTTTCCTGCATGGGTTTGAAGCACATGCAGGCATTGAATCTGCTGCGCGGTAACGCCCAGCACCAGACGCACGGCTTCATGGCCCTCGCCCACTTGCACAGTCACCACGCGCTGCTGGGGGCCTATGGAGAGCGAACCCAGCACCTGCGATGTCAGCGGGGCCGCGCCGCGCGCCATGCCCATACTGCGGGGCAGCAGGTTCTTGTGCTGCAGGCGGCGTACCAGCCAAGGCAGGGCCAGCATGGCGGCCACAAACAAAACGACCAGAATCAGCGTGGGCCACATGGATGGAGCTGCTGTCATTGCAGTGCCCGTGGCCGCGCTTGCCGCGTTATCAACCACGGCTGACCCGGCGCAGGCGCTCGGACGGGGTCACCACGTCCGTGAGGCGAATACCGAACTTGTCATTCACCACCACTACTTCGCCCTGAGCGATGAGGTAGCCGTTGACCAGCACATCCATTGGTTCGCCGGCCAGTGCATCGAGTTCAACCACCGAGCCCTGCGCCAGCTGCAGAATGTATTTAATAGGTACCTTGGTGCGGCCCAACTCCACGGAGAGCTGAACGGGAATGTCCAGCACCATGTTGATGTCATGCACAGGCACATCGCCATAGTTGCTGCGCGATGCATCGCCGCTCAGCGGGCCGCCTTGCTCAGAGACATCGGGGCCGCTTGCGGCCTGGTCATGCTGACGCTGTTCTTCCAGCGCTTCAGCCCAGCCCGAAAAAGGATCATCGCCCGCGGGCTTGTTGTTGTCATCAATTGCCATGCTTCTCTCCCATCCAGCCTGCATCGCCGCCGCGCAGGCTGCGCTCCACGCGGATTGCATATTTGTCGTTGTGCGTGCCGTACTGGCACTCGAAAACTGGCACCCCACCAATGGAGGCGCGAATCAGTGGCTCGCGGTCCAGCTCAATAAAGTCGCCGGGGCGCATGGCAAGCAGCTGTTCCACCGTCGCATCGGCGCGGGCCAGCTCAGCCACCAGAGTCACCTCGGCGGACTGAATTTCACGGGTTAAAACCTTGACCCAGCGGCGATCGACCTCGATCGCATCGCCTTGCGTGGATGAATACAGCACATCGCGAATCGGCTCCAGCGCTGCATAGGGCATGCAGACATGGATGGAGCCGGTGATATCGCCAATCTCCAGCTGAAATGCGGTGGAGACCACGATTTCGCTGGGCGTGGCGATATTGGCGAACTGGGGCTGCATTTCCGAGCGCTGATAAGCCAGCTCCAGCGGATAAATGCCGTGCCAGGCTTTTTTGTACTCCTCGCAGATCACGTTGACCAGGCGGTTGATCACACGCTGCTCAGTGGTCGAAAAATCGCGGCCTTCGATACGGGTCTGCAGACGGCCTGTGCCGCCATACAGGGTGTCAATCACGCCAAAAATCAGCGAAGGTTCGCAGACGATCAGACCATTCCCGCGCAGCGGGCGAATGGCCATGATGTTGAAGTTGGTGGGAACGGCCAGCTCGCGCAGAAAGGCGCTGTAGCGCTGTACCGTCACCGTGCCGACGGAAACCTCGGGGCTGCGGCGGATGAAGTTGAACAGTCCGATGCGGAAATTGCGGGCAAAGCGCTCGTTGACAATTTCCATGGTGGGCATGCGCCCACGCACGATGCGTTCCTGGCTGGAGATGTCGTAGTTGCGGATCTGGCCGTCATCGACCTCCACCACTTCGGAACGCTGGCTTTCGCCGGTTACGCCTTCAAGAAGGGCGTCAACCTCTTCCTGGGAGAGAAAAGAATCGCTCATGCACTTCCTCTCTGCTTACTGAATGATGAAGCTGGAGAACAGCACGCGGCGCACGGGGCTCTTGCGGGCTGCACGCGGGCTGTCTTCGTCCGCATCTTCATCGCGCGAGCGCTTCTTGGCGCTGGCGCCATAGCCCAGCGGTGCGGAGACTTCTTCCAGAATGTCGGCGGCCAGCTTTTCCTTGCCTTCACGCGCCAGCAGCTCATCGGCCGTGCGCTGAGACACCAGCAGCAAGATGCCGTTGCGAATGCTGGGCAGATATTGTTTGACGGTGGAAGCGGTCTTCTCGTCGTTCAGCTCAAGCGTAATGCCCAGCTGCACAAAGCGATCCCCACCGGGGTCAGACAGGTTGGCCACCATATTGTCCAGTGGCAAGAAAGTGGGCACCGAGGTCTTGGCGCTGACTTCTTCATCACCCTCGCCAGCGCTGTGCTGGCGTTGCATCATCAGCACATAGGCGGCAGCCGCCACAATGGCCAGCACGGCAACGATGGCCACGATGACGATCAGCTTCTTGCTTTTCGCAGGAGCAGGTGCAACAGGGGCGGCATTGGGATTGGCTGACACGGCGGGGGTTCCTCAAGAGTGGGGGACTGCATCCACCCCGCAGCCATTGCCGCGACACGGAAGATCCACGCCTGAATTATTCGCCGCCACCGCCCGGGCCATTGCCGGAATAAAAGTGCGAAACCCGGTTTGATCCGGGTTTCGCTATCGTCACTGCAGCCTGTTCAGACTGTAAGAGAGGCCGTGTTCTGCTTCAGACGAACAGATCTACACCCGTCTGCGCCGCTCTTGTGGTTGGGCGAGTATTGAGCGCATCCACCGGCAGCTCAGCCGCATTCACTGCCACCCGGACATTTCTTGCCTGTGCGCGCTGGCCATCATCGGCACGCCCGCCAGCGCCTTGCTGATGAGCCGCACCTGCATCCACGCTCACGCCGCTCAGGTTCAAGCCCTGCGCCTGTAGCAGCTCGCGCAGCTGAGACTGGCCATCCGCCAGCAACTGGCGCGCCTGCTCATCATCAGCCGCAAAGCGCACATGCGCTTCCTGACCGTTCAATTGCACCTGTACCTGAATCGGCTTGCCCTCATGCTGAATCGACAGCGAAGCGTTCTGCACCTTCTGGTGCACCCAGAAGGCCACTTGCTCGGACACTTCCTGCTCGCGCTCGGCAGGCGCCGACTCTTGACCGCTGAGGTTCTGCCCCAGATCCGATGCGTTCTGGCCGCCTCCCTGCATGCCAGCACCTGCTGCGCCCATGGCAGCGCCAATAGCGACAGCAGCGCCCGTTAAATCGTGCGCTCCACTGCTGGAACCCGGCTTGCCTGCTGTCCCACCCTCGTCCAACGACGCTGGGCGCGCAGCGCGCAGCAAGTCCTTGAGTCCTTCCAGGGTCTGAGGCTGCACGGCCGTCATGCCTTGCAGGCTGACGCCCTGATGGCCTGCCGCCTGCAGCTTGTGCGCGGCCTGCTCGGCACGCGCAGCCACGGGCTCATCAGTCGCCGCAAGCAAGGCGTTCTGGCTTTGCTCACTGTGATCGGCTTTGGCGGGCAAGGCAGCATCATCAAAGTTAGTAGCTACTTGTGCCTGTATTGATTGAGCTTGAGGCTTATTTGACCGCAAATCCTTACCCATAAAGGCCGCATGCGCGCCACCAGCATCCGCATCGCCAGTCTGCAAGGCATGACGGTGCGCCAGTTGCGTGACATTGCCACGGCCCGAGAGAAAGTCGGTGGCGGCGCCCTGGCGCATATCGTCATCCCCTTGCGTATCCAGCCGCGCCGTCTGGCCCACCAGACTCATCCACGGCGCATGGCCTTGGGCAACCAGCAAAGTATCTTGCTCGGCCAGCGCAGGCAAGGTGGCTTTTTCTTGCTTTGCATCATCAGCCGGCAAGGCGACCTGCGGCAGGCCGGTGGCGGAAAAACTATCCAGCGCCGCCAGCAGCGATGAAAAAGCAGGTGCTTCATCACCCGCCGCCAGCGTGCTTTTGACCGAGGTCATGGCCTGAGCGGTGGTCTTGGCCACACGCGACTCGGCGCTGCGCGGGGTATCAATTCTGGTTTCCGCCATCGTCAGGCCTCCTGGAGCTGCAAGCCAAAGCTGCGCCGAAAAAAAGCCATAGCGGCGCGCTCGTCGGTGTCTTTTTGCTCGCGGCGCATCTGCACCAACGCCATGTCGCGCTTGCGCACCTGCACCACTTTTTGCAAGCTCGTCACGCGCAGTTCGGCAGCCAGCAAGGCCTGGCGAGCGGTTTCAAGGCGAATATCCTGATCGGCCACCATGCGGGTCTGCAGGCCAATGGCGTGCTGCAACCGCTCCATGAACTGGTACTGGTGGTGCATGACTTCGGGTTGCACGGCCAGTCCTTCCTGAGCGCCCCAGCGGCCCTGCATCTCCTGCACATAGCCCTGCAACTGGTCCATCTGGGCCTGCGCCGCCTGCTGGGCGCGCTGACGCTCCTGCATGGCGGTGCGGGCCGCGTCACGTTTGCGCTCTGCAGCCTCAATGGCGACGTTCAATGCATTCAAGGACGACATCTAGGACAACTCCTTCACTCAACCGTTGCGGACTCAGCCCTGCTGCATGGCCTGCGCCATGCCTTTGAGGCTTTGCTCCATGCTGGAGCTTTCAAACATGCTTTGCTGCAGAAAACCGGTCATGGCCGGTTGCAGCGCAATCGCTTCATCCAGCTGCGGATCAGAGCCGGGTACATAGGCCCCCACCTGAATCAGATCGCGCCCCTTCTGGTAGCGCGAATACACCGCGCGAAAGCGGCGGGCCAGCTCAAAATGCTCACGCGAGACCACGTTGTGCATGACGCGCGAGGCAGACTGCTCAATGTCGATGGCCGGGTAGTGCCCGGTCTCGGCCAGTGCCCGTGAGAGCACGACGTGGCCGTCCAAAATGGCGCGGGCCGCATCGGCAATCGGGTCCTGCTGGTCGTCACCCTCAGACAGCACGGTGTAGAAGGCGGTAATCGAGCCCACACCATGCAGGCCGTTACCGCTGCGCTCGACCAGCGCTGGCAGCTTGGCAAAGCACGATGGCGGGTAACCCTTGGTGGCCGGGGGCTCGCCAATGGCCAGAGCGATTTCACGCTGGGCCATGGCATAGCGGGTCAGCGAATCCATGAGCAGCAGCACATGCTTGCCCTTGTCGCGGAAATGCTCGGCAATCGCCGTGGCATAGCTGGCACCCTGCATGCGCAGCAGTGGCGGTGCATCGGCCGGGGCGGCCACCACCACGGCGCGACTGCGATCCTGCGCACCCAGAATGTCTTCGACGAATTCCTTGACCTCGCGGCCACGCTCGCCAATCAGCCCCACCACAATCACATCGGCCTGGGTGTAGCGAGCCATCATGCCCAGCAGCACGGACTTGCCCACACCCGAGCCGGCAAACAGACCCAGACGCTGGCCGCGCCCCACGGTCAGCAGCGAATTCAGCGCCTTGACACCGGTGTCTAGCGACTCGCGCACCGGGTCGCGGTCCATTGCATTGATGGGGTTGCGGTCCAGCACCTCGGGCACCACACCCTCCAGCGCAGGGCCACGGTCCAGCGGAATGCCTTGCGAATCCACCACACGGCCCAGCAGGCCATCACCCATGGGCAGGCGCAGCACGCCCACGGTCTGGCTGACGTTTTCAGCCTCTTCCACGCCCAGCTGTGGCACAGGAATAAAGGGCGCAGCAGGCACGACCATAGCACCGCTGGACAGGCCCTGAATATCGCCTGCAGGCATCAGAAAAGCACGCTCGCCGGCAAAGCCGACCACTTCAGCCAGCACGGGGTCCTGTCCATGTTGATGAATATGGCATTGCGCGCCCACCGGCACGCGCAGACCCGAGGCCTCCAGCACCATGCCCGTCAACTTGGTCAGACGCCCCCGGCATTCCAGCGGCACTGAATGCGCATAGCGCGCCCGCGCCTGGCTCATGAATTGCTGCCAGGAGTTGTCACTCATGCCTTGTCTCCCTCGTACCAGGTGGAGACCAGGCCCAGCGCAGCCACAGCACGGCGCCAGCGCTTTTCCAGACCACCATCAATCTCGGCACCGCCAGACTCAACCTTCACATCGCCCGCCGCAATAGAGGCATCGCCCACCCACTGAATGCGGCTGTGCGCGCCATGCTCGGCACGCAGGGGCTCATCGAGCACTTCAAAGTCGGCAGGATTGAGGCGCACGGTCACCGGGCGGCTTTCTTCGACCAGCATGTCCAGCGCTTCGCGAATCACGGGCAGCAAGGCCTGTGGCTGGCTGCGCAGCTCCTGACGCACCACCTGCCGGGCAATGTCGCAGGCCAGGTTCAGCAGCTCTTGCGCCGTGGCGCTCTGCATCTGCTTGAAGTTGTCTTCCAGCCCCTGCAGCACGCTGTTAACCCGGCGCACACTTTCGCGGCCTTCGCCGCTGATATGGTCATCCATGCGCTGCTGCCATTGCTGCTGGGCCTGCGCTTTGCCTTCAGCAAGACCTTTGGCATGGCCTTCTTCGCGGGCCTGCTGCAGCAATTGCTGCAGCTGCTCTTCATCAAAAGCGGGCTCTGCAGGTTCCTGCTCCACCACATCCACCTCAGGCAACACCTGAGGCTGGTGCGCGATGTGCGGCGAAAAACCGTTGAACTGGGGTGAGCCTGCAGGAATGAAGGCAGCCGTCTGCATCGGCTTGAAAGTACCGCACGGCGCATCCACCGCGCCAAAGCGCCACTTCACCACAGCGCTGTCGTCAATCTCTTCCTGCGGAATAAAGCGCGAACTGGAGCGTGAAGACTGGCCGTTAGACATAGCTGTCCTCCGCGCTATTGCCGATAGTCACCTGCCCTTCTTCGACCAGGCGACGCACAACCTTGAGAATTTCCTTTTGCTGCGCTTCCACTTCGGACAGGCGCATGGGCCCACGGCCATCCAGATCTTCGCGCAGCGACTCGGCGGCACGCATGGACATATTGGCCAGAATTTTGTCGCGCACTTCCATGGAGCCGCCCTTGAGCGCAACGATCAGTGTCTCGGACACAACTTCGCGCAGCACCATCTGCACCGAACGATCGTCCAGCTTGACCAGATCGTCGAAGACAAACATCTTGTCCATGATCTTCTGGGCCAGCTCGGGGTCGTAGTTGCGGATGGTATCCAGCACCGCCACATCGGCATTGCCGGCCATCTGGTTGAGCATTTCAGCCGCCGTCTTGACGCCGCCCAGCGAGGTCTTGCGAATCTTGTCGCCACCCGCCAGCACCTTGAACAGCACCTCGTTCAGGTCTTTGAGTGCCGTGGGCTGAATGCCTTCCAGCGTTGCCACGCGCAGCATGACTTCGCTGCGAAAGCGTTCTGGCAGTTGCATCAGCACGGCAGCGGCCTGCTCAAATTCCAGATGCACCAAAATGGCTGCCACGATCTGCGGATGCTCACCGCGCAGCAGCTCGGCCACGGACAGCGGGTCCATCCACTTCAGGCTTTCAATGCCCGAGATATCGCCGCCCTGCATGATGCGATCAATCAGCAGCGCCGCCTTGTCATCGCCCAGCGCGCGCTTCAACACCGAACGCACATAGTCGCTGGCGTCGTCTACCAACAAGCTCTGCGAGGCGGCATCGCTGGTGAAGCGCTCAATCACAAAATCAACCTTCTCCCGCGTCACACCACGCATGCGTGCGATGGTCTCGCCCAGCTTCTGCACTTCCTTGGGCGAGAGATGCTTGAACACCTCAGCCGCCTCTTCCTCACCGAGGGAGACCAACAAGATGGCGGCGTCGTTCAGACCTCTATCGTCCATATTCAAAACTCTTTACTAGTTGTTCAACCACCCCATGCCAGGGATGCCAAGCAAGGGCCGCCCCGCAGCGAAGGTGTCGTCTCCCTTCCCTAGCGCGAAGCGCGTAGAGAAAGGGGGAAGGCGCGTCAGCGCCTCAGGGGGTTAGCTCTCACCATTTATCCAAGTCTTCACAATGTTCGCCACCGCAATCGGGTTCTGCTTGGCCAGGCTGCGCGCCTGATCCATGCGTTCCTGCTCCTTGGTGGGCGACAGATCCGTCACAGGGGCGGCCAAGGCTGGGCGGTCCAGCGCATCGCCTTCAATCGCGTTGAGCTGGCCACCGGGCGCCGTCTTGCTTGCCTTGAGCAAGGGACGAACCAGGCCCAGCAGCACCAGCGCACCAAACAGTGCCAGCGCAATCGGCACGCCAAGGCTCTTGGCCATGGCCTGAATTTCAGGGTCTTTCCACATGGGCAGCTCGACCGGTGCAGCGCCGCTATCCATGAATGGCGCGCTGACCAGATTGACCGAGTCGCCGCGCTCGGCGCTGTAGCCCACGGTCTCGCGCACCAGCATCAGCAATTGCTCTTGCTGCTGGGCCGAAAGCGCTCGCATACCCGAGCTGACTGCTGCCGCAGCCGCCGCCGTAGTGGCATCGCCCGCAGCCACCGCCGCCGGTGCGTTGACAACCACCGCCGCCGTCAGACGCTTGATATTGCCGGTACTGCCGCGTGTGACCTTGACGGTCTTGTCCACTTCGTAATTGGTAATCGACTCTCGCTTGCCGCTGCCCTGCGCACCACGGCCCTGACCACCATCAGCAGCCTGAGGTGCCGGGTTGGCACCGTTGATCGGCGCTGTGGAGTTTGTCGGTGGCTGGTTGCTGGTAGCACCGGGAACGCCGGTGGGCGGAGTGGCCTTGGCTTCGCCCCCCGTCTCCATCACCTGCTGGCTGCGCACTGCACCGCTGTCACCCGCCTGGTTGGGGCGGTGCTGCTCAGAGGTCGATTCGGTCTGGCTGAAGTCCAGGTCTGCCGAAACCTGGGCCTTCACATTGTTCTTGCCGACGACGGGCTCCAGAATGTCCAGAATGCGGCGCACATATTGCTGCTCTACCTGCTGGGTGTAGAGAAACTGCTGCATGTCCACGCTGCCAGCGCTGCCGTCTGGCGACTGCGACAGCAGCTTGCCCGTATCGTCCAGCACGCTGACGGCACCGGGTTCCATCTCAGGCACGCTTGATGCCACCAGATGCACGATGCCGGCAATCTGCGCGCGGTCCAGCACCCGGCCTGGGTGAACGCTCAGCAGCACAGAGGCCGACGGCTTTTGCTGCTCGCGGAAAAATCCGTTTTGATTGGGCAATGCCAGATGCACGCGCGCGCTTTGCACCGCGTTGAGCGCGAGGATGGAGCGGGTCAGCTCACCCTCCAGCCCGCGCTGAAAATTCAGGCGCTCCTGAAACTGGGTGATGCCGAATTTACTGTTCTCCATCAGCTCAAATCCAGTCACCGAGCCTTTGGGCAGGCCCTGCGTGGCCAGCTTCAGGCGCACATCGTGCACGCGGTCTGCAGGGATCAGGATGGAGCCGCCACCTTCGCTGTACTTGTAAGGCACGTTCATCTGCGTCAGCTGCGCCACGATGGCACCGCCATCCTTGTCGCCGACATTGGAGAACAGCATCTTGTAATCAGGCTGGCGGTAGAACACCGCTGCGGCCACGATACCGACAGCGACCAGCGCAGCCAGTGCACCCCAGCGAAGACGCTGACCGCGATCGAGCGCATTCCAGCGCTGCGTCATCGCAGGGCGGGAAACAGGCACAGCATTGGGGACAGGTACTTCAGCTACAGCAGACATCTTGGTTCCATGGTGTCAGACCCCACACGAGGTCTAGCGTCCAGTGGATTATTCGGACTCACGGCCATCGCGTTCCCTCGATAAGAGCGTCGATTCACCCATTTATTACCCGTCTGCCATCTGCCGAAAAAACTACGATCACCTCCAACTCATCAAGCCTGTTGGATATTGATATGGACCTGAAGATCCCTGCCCTCTCCCCCGCCCAGCTGGGCACCCAGCTCACCAAAGTCGGCGGTGCCGGCACTGCGCCCGTAGCTGGCGGATTTGGCCAAGCCCTTCAAAGCGCGCTGCAATCGGTCAGCTCTGCGCAAAACAACTCCAGCCAGCTGCAGCGCGAAGTGCAACTGGAAAACCCGGCCGTGAGCCTTGAGCAGACCATGCTCGCCATGCAAAAGTCGCAAATCGGCTTTCAGGCCACGCTGCAGGTACGCAACCGTCTGGTACAGGCTTACTCGGATGTGATGAATATGCAGGTGTGATTTCCGCACCTCAGGCACGGCAGATTGCCCTCCAAGGCTTGCCCGCATGCTCCTGTGACATGCGGGTTTTTTGTCGCCTGCGTCCGGCAACAAACCGCCCATAAAAAAACAGCCTGACCTACAGAAAGATCAGACTGTTTTCAGGCTCCAGCGCTTATGCATCAAGCGCAAGCAGCTATTCTTTTTTTAAAAGCCCAGACTCGCCAGCAGATCATCCACCTGCGTTTGCGATGTCACCACATCCACCGTGTTTTCCGGGTCCACCACAGGGCCGGCGAGCTTGGGCTGCTCGGCTTCCACAGGCGCCAGAGCTGGTGCCTGAGCGGTTTCGGGCGAGGTCTGAATCAACAGCTCCAGCAGCTGCGACTCCAGATCCGCCGCCAGTGACACCACGCGGGCAATGACCTGGCCGGTCAGGTCATGAAAGTCCTGCGCCATCATGATTTCGGTCAGGTGGCTGCCTGTCTGCTGCGTGCTTTCTTCCACATCCTGCAGGTAGTTCATCACGCCGCCCTTGGCCACAGCGGCCACGGGATCCTTGATGAGTTCTGCGCGCATGGAGCGGGAGCGCTCGGCCAGCGAATCCTGCTGGCTCTGCATCACCTCGACTTGGCCCAGCACCTTGTCCGCCGCCTCACCCGTCAGGCGGGCGATGTAGGACAAACGGCTTTGCGCATCGGGCAACTCACCCATGCTGCCGCGCAAGCGATCCGCATAGCCCAGCTCATTGAGAGAGTTATGCAACTGGCGTGTGAGCACGCCAATCTTGTAATGGACGTTGACAGAAGCCCCGGGGTCGCTGCTCATGGCTTAGAGGTCAAGTTTCTTGATGATGAGGTTGACCTTCTCTTCCAGAGTGGCCTTGGTGAAGGGCTTGACGATATAGCCAGCCGCGCCGCCCTGGGCTGCAGCGACGATGTCTTCCTTGCGGGCCTCGGCCGTCACCATCAGCACAGGTAGATGCTTGAGCTTCTCATCCTGCTTGATCTCGGTCAGCAACTGAAAGCCGTTCATGTTCGGCATGTTGATGTCGGTCACCACAAAATCAAACTTGCTGGCACGCAGCTTGTTGATGGCAACCATGCCATCTTCGGCCTCATCGGCATCGGCAAAGCCACTCTCCTTGAGCAGGTTGCGCACGATACGGCGCATGGTGGAGAAGTCGTCAACAATCAAAAATCGCAGGGCATTAGCCACGAGAGGCCCTTTCGGTCGGAATAGGTGCGTGGGAACAAATCTTCAGCCGTGATGGTAACAATTTGTCAACTTCATGGCGATGGGCGTGCATTGTCAGGCTTTTCGACAGCCTCCGGGGCAACTTCAGGGCTTGTTACAACAAACTCTTCCTTGGGCCCCAAAGACTGCTGGGCGACCGAGCTGGGTGCAGCAGGTCTTGCCTTGGTCTTGTTGATAGTGCTGGCAGCCTCTTCGGCGCTGGCTACCTGCTCCGTGTTGCGATCCTTGTCCTGACCCAGCATGCGGCGCTCGGCTTCCTTGGTCAGCACAGTAATCGTGATGCGGCGGTTCTGCGCGGCGCGCGTTTCCTCGGGCAGCAAGGGGTCGCTGCTGGCCATGCCCACCACGCGCGCCAGCTTGTCCATAGGCATGCCTGCGGCCACCAGTTCGCGGCGCGACGCATTGGCACGGTCGGCGGACAACTCCCAGTTGCTATAGCCACGGTCGGCATTGCCGTAGGGCGCTGCATCGGTGTGGCCAGAGAGACTGATGCTGTTCTCCGCATTACCCATGGCTGCGCCAATTTCTCGAAGAATGTCGCGCATATAAGGTTTGACCAAGGCGCTGCCGCTGTCGAACATGGGACGGTTTTGCTCGTCAACGATCTGGATCATCAGTCCGTCCTGGGTGATCTCGGTGCGGATTTGCGAGCGGTATTCGTTGAGCTTGGAATTGCTGGCAATCATCGCCTCCACTTTGGCCTTGAGCGCATGCAGGCGCTGGGCATCCCGCTTGGACTCATCAGCGCGCCCCATAGCCTGGCTGGAGCGTCGGTTGGCGTTGTCATCCGCTTCCGAGCGACGCACCTGGCCGTGAACCTTGGATAAGTCGTTGCCGCCACCGGGCACGATGCTGGAGCTATTGCCTGCTCCACTGCCGCCCGACATGGCCACCTTCAGCGGTGAATTGAAATACGCCGCAATGCCTTGCAGCTCGCCCTGAGCGGTCGATCCCAGCAGCCACATCAGCAAGAAGAACGCCATCATCGCCGTCACAAAGTCGGCATAGGCAATCTTCCAGGCGCCACCATGGTGGACATGGGCCGCCTTCTTCACGCGCTTGATGATGATAGGCTGTAGCTTCTTGTCAGCCATGGAGTCGCTCCAGATCAGAGCAGCAATGCAAGTGACTGCTCATCATTTCTTGCCCTTGACGTGGTTTTCCAGCTCCAGAAAGCTGGGGCGCTCAGTCGAGAACAGTACCTTTCGGCCAAACTCAATGGCCGTGCCCGGGTTATAGCCCTGCATGCTGGCCAGCAAGGTGGCCTTGATACATTCAAATTCCTTGGCCGCATCCTGCACACGCTGCTCCAGCAGGGCTGCCATGGGCTCGACCAGTCCATAGGCCAGCAAAATACCCAGAAAGGTTCCTACCAGCGCCGAGGCAATCATGCCGCCCAGTACTGCAGGCGGCTGGCCCACAAAGGCCATGGTGTTCACCACCCCCAGCACGGCCGCAATAATACCGAAGGCAGGCAAAGCGCCTGCCAGGCGGTTCAGCGCCATCACCGGGCCATGGGCCTCGGCATGATGAGCTTCAATTTCGCTGTCCATCAGCGCTTCAATCTCGTGAGAGTTCAGATTGCCCGAGACCATCATGCGCAGATAGTCGGTCAGAAACTCCATCACATGATGGTCCGCCATCAACTGCGGGTAATTCTGAAACACGGTCGATGCCTGCGGATCTTCCACATCGGCCTCAATGGACATCAGCCCCTCCTTGCGGGCCTTCTGCAGCAACTCATATAAGAGCGCCATGATCTCCATATACCGCGCCTTGGTGAAGCGCGAAGGTTTGAGCGCAGCCGGTATGGCCTTGAGCGTAGCCTTGAGCACCTTGGGCTGATTGCTGACGATAAAAGCGCCCAGAGCGCCGCCACCAATGGTCACCATCTCAAACGGCAGTGCCTTGACAAGAACGCCTACGCTGCCGCCATGCAGCACATACATGCCAAAGATGCAGCCGAAGGCGACGATATAACCGATGAGAACAAGCATAGGTGCCGATTGTGGAGTTGCTGGCCCGCCGCCATAGGCGCAAAAAGCTGGGCGTTTGGACGATAGATCGGCAGCTAGCGCGAGATATGTAGGGGAAATCTGACGCAAACAGCCACTGATGCACAGCGACACACCGATGCCCAACGTCCGGCCTCCGTTACTTCCAGAAAAAATATTTGCAGAACTCTCTAAAGTTTTTGTGGGATGACTCCGATAACAACATCAACAGGGAAACAAAGCCCTGTAACCAGCGAGCCACAGCAGCAAACATCGAAGGAACTGCAGGCTGGGGTGCTGGATTGGGCTGCCGCCGCCGCCCACCCTGAAATGCTTCAGGTCACTGTGGCGGCGACGTTTTGATCGCATCAAGGAGTTCGCATCATGGCAATGACCATCAACACCAATATCCAGTCGCTCAACGCTCAGCGCAATCTGGGTGCTTCGCAATCCTCGCTGTCCACTTCCATGCAGCGCCTGTCGTCCGGCATGCGCATCAATAGCGCAAAGGATGACGCGGCAGGCCTGGCGATTGCTACCCGCATGGGCACTCAGGTCACCGGCCTGAATCAAGCAGCCCGAAATGCCAATGACGGCGTCTCGCTCGCTCAAACAGCTGAAGGTTCCTTGAGCACCATTGGTACCAATCTGCAGCGTATCCGTGAACTGGCTGTGCAATCCCGCAATGCTACGAACTCCACAGAAGATCGTGATGCCTTGCAAAAGGAAGTGTCCCAGCTGGTCAGTGAAATTGACCGCGTCGCAACGACGACCAACTTCAACGGCACCAACTTGCTGGATGGCTCATTTACCAGCAAGGCATTCCAGGTGGGTGCCAACCAAGGCCAGACCATCAATATTGACAGCGTTGTCAGCGCCAAGACTTCCGATCTGGGCTCGTGGAAGACCAAGGAAGTCAAAAGCTTTGCTTACGCAGCGGGTACGGATGCAACCTTCACCAACCCTGCAGAAAAAGCCAGCCTCAATATCAATGGCGTGAAGATTGAAATCGATGCGGAAACTGGGCGCAATGCTGCAGATGCTGGTACAGCCCTGAAGGCTGCGTTCGATCTGGCGGCTAGCAAGACAGAGAATGCGCAGGCACTGGCTGGCATCTCCATGTCGGCTACTGGTGCGATGACGGTGACTGCACGCACTTCTGAAGTCAAGGTATCTGGCCACACCAATATCACAGGTGCCGCTCTGGGTACTTTGACTGAAACTGTGGTTTCCGGCGGCCAAGCTCGTAATGGATTCGCAGGAGTAGACATCTCCACTATTGATGGTGCTGATAATGCCATTCTGGCCATGGACGGTGCCCTCAAGGCCGTGAACTCGGCACGTGCTGACCTCGGTGCCATTCAGAACCGCTTTGAATCGGTAGTGTCCAACCTGAGTGTGAACAGCGAAAATCTGTCCGCTTCCAAAAGCCGCATCATGGATGCTGACTTCGCTTCGGAAACAGCCAACCTGAGCCGCTCGCAGATTCTGCAGCAAGCCGGTACGGCCATGGTGGCCCAGGCTAACCAGCTGCCACAAGGCGTGCTGTCCCTGCTGCGTTAATTGTGTAACTCTCTTTGGCAGTACGCTGTCAGCGGTTGTCAAAAAGGTCTCTTCGGAGGCCTTTTTTGCGTCTGGAGTTTGAGATTTTTGCGCTCTTGGCGATTTTTTTCTAATGGCTCAATCCCAAAAATAGCAGGAATTTGCGGCGCTTTTCGGTCTTATATGCAAGGTGGCTTGCCTCAACAATCTTCGTACCCGGAATACCAGACTTTTGTCGACGTTTCCGGTCACGTGGGCCAGCGAACGCGCTGGCCGTGAAAACGGCTAAGTACGTCGCCGGTTTACTGGCTTGAAACAGGAGCACATGCCATGGCAGCCATCATCAATACGAATATTCAGTCACTCAATGCACAGCGCAGTCTGAGCTCATCCCAAAGTCAGCTGGCGACCTCCATGCAGCGGCTGTCCTCGGGTTTGCGCATCAACAGCGCCAAGGATGACGCTGCCGGTCTGGCTATTGCGGAGCGCATGACCACGCAGGTGCGTGGCCTGTCAGTGGCCATGCGCAATGCCAATGACGGCATCTCGCTGGCGCAGACTGCAGAAGGTGCTTTGAGTTCCGTGGGCAGCAATTTGCAACGCATTCGCGAGCTGGCTGTTCAGTCGCGCAATGCCACCAATTCGCAAGAAGATCGCTCGGCGCTGGATGCAGAAGTACAGCAGCTCAAGGCGGAAATCAGCCGTATTTCGCGCGATACCTCGTTCAACGGTACCAAGCTGCTGGATGGCACGTTTACCAATATGGCGTTTCAAGTGGGTGCCAATCAGGGGCAGACCATTGATATCGCTGGCATTGCGGATGCCAGCGTGGAGAAATTGGGGTCGTGGACGAGTGTGCCGACGCCGGCAACACCTGTCACCGGTGTTGCTCCAGCGGGTACTTTTGCCAAAGTTGATTTCACCATCAATGCCCAAGCCATCAGCGTGGACGATAGCGCAACGACACCCGCCGAGCGAATGACCAGCCTGGTCAAGGCGATCAATTTGCAAAGCCACAACAGCGGGGTTACTGCCAGCAACGACAACGGCAAGCTCAAGCTCACAGCGACTGGTGGAACGGGTGATATCAATATTGCAGTTGCGGGCACAACAGATGCTGCTGCGCTGACGGCTCAAACGGGATTGACCGCAGCGAACAAGGCCGCAACACCCGGAACGCCCCAAACGGGTTTTGCAGCGTTGAGTGTTAATTCCACCGCAGAGTCCGACAACGCCATTGTGGCCATGGACGCTGCCTTGCGCGCCATCAATGGAGCACGTGCCGATCTGGGCGCGATTCAGAGCCGCTTTGAAACCACGGTCGAAAATTTGAGCGTCAACGCCGAGAACCTCTCTGCTTCACGCAGCCGTATCATGGATGCAGACTTTGCGGCTGAAACCGCCAATCTGAGCCGTACGCAGATTCTGCAGCAGGCTGGCACGGCGATGGTGGCCCAAGCCAACCAGTTGCCCCAGCAAGTGCTCAAGCTGCTTCAAGGTTAATTCGGATCACAGGGCGAATTTCTGCACTCAAGTGGCTCGGTTTTTGGCCGATACATCGTGTGCAGCATTGTCCACAGGTGGCGGGATTCATAGGTCCGCCCACCAATTCAATGGCGCAAACCATGTGTGCTGCGCGCATGCGCGTTTGCGGCGAGGGAGATTTGTATGGGTATCAGCTCGATTGGTCTCGGCAGTGGCCTGGATGTCGAAAAAATTGTCACGCAACTGGTGGCGCTGGAGTCCAAGCCACTTACCACTTTGCAGACCAAAGCCAGTGGCATCAATACCCAAATTTCGGCTTTTAGTCAGCTGAAATCGCAAATTGCCAACCTGCAGGAGCAGGCTGCCAAACTGACAAAAAAAGACACTTGGCTGGGCAATACCTTGACGTCGTCGAATACCGGCACCGTTAGCGGAACAGCCACGTCGGGGGCAGTACAAGCGACGTACGACTTGTTTGTCTCGCAAATGGCCGCAGGCCAGACGGTGGGCTCAGGTTTGGTACCCAGTGGTACAGCCTTGGGCACGGGCAAGCTGACCATCACCATGGGGCAATGGGGTACGACCAATTCCGGCGTTTCCAGTGGATTTCAGGCCAATACCAAAGACGGTGCAAATGTCAGCTTTTCTGTGGATATCACCGCCGAAGATGATTCGCTGGCCAAGATTGCAGCCAAGATCAATGCGGCCAAGGGTGATGTGAGTGCCACGGTGCTCAAGGATCACACGGGCGAGCGTCTGGTGTTGCAGTCGAAGACGACGGGTGTCAATTCGGCGTTCCAGGTAGAAGCGCAAGGCGCGGGCCTGCAGCGATTTGCCTACGATGGCGGCAATGCTGCTGGCAGCATGAATCGTTCAGTGCAGGCACAGGATACGCTGGCCACCGTCAACGGTATCCAGATGGCTTCGCACACCTCCACGTTCACCGATTTGGCGGAAGGCGTGACGCTGACGGTATCGCAAAAGATGGCGGCGGATGCCGTGCCTGTGCGCATCACCATTGCCAATGACAGCGGAACAGCGAAGACGGCACTCAAGAACTTCGTGGAGTCATACAACGCCTTGAGCAGCGCGCTCACGACGATGACCGCTTATGACAAGGATGCCAAGACGGCAGGTACGCTGCAAGGCGACTCTACTGCTGTGAATCTGCAATCGGCTATGCGCCGTATCGTGTCGGGACCTGGCGGAGCAGACAGTGCGTTTGGCAGTTTGTCAGAGATAGGCATCGCTTTTCAAACGGATGGAACGCTGAAAATTGACGACACAAAGCTGGACAAGGCTCTCAAGGATCCTGAGAGCATGTCCAAATTTTTTGCGGTGGATGTGGAAGATGCCAACGAGGATGGTTTGGCTGTGCGATTGAAAGACTTCACCTTCGGGTTGCTGTCTGTAGATGGAACTTTTGCGACCAAGGATGCGTCGCTCAAACAGTCGCTCAAACGCAACTCCACGGACCAAGAACGTCAGAGCTCGCGCATTACCGCGTATGAAACACGCCTTCGTGCCCAATACACACGGCTAGATACACAGATGGCGAGCTTGTCCGCGCTGGATACCTATATTACCCAGCAGGTCGCCGCTTGGAACAAGTCCAGCAGCTGAACTATCAAGGGCTAAAGATAGGACTTAATTCCCCTCTGAGTCTGCCGATAACAAAAGCAGTAATTTGAGAAACTGCATCTAAGGAGTGTCGTGATGTTTTCCACAGCTAATGCGCGCGCAATGTCGGCTTACCGTCAGGTGGGCGTGCAATCCATGGTGGACAGCGCATCACCTCAGCAGTTGATCAAGATGCTGTTTGATGGCCTGCTGGCATCTATCAACGCCGCTCGTGGCGCGATTGAGCGCGGCGATATCAGCGAGAAAGTGCGCCATATCAGCAAGGCCATTCGTATTTTGCAGGAAGGCCTGCTGGGTGCTCTGGACCAAGAAAAAGGCGGCGAGCTGGCCGGCAATCTGGCCTCGCTTTATGAGTACTGCACGACACAGCTGACATTAGCCAATGCCCGCAACGATGCCCGCATGGTGGACGAAGTGGCAAACCTTGTGGGAACCGTGGCACAGGGCTGGACTGAAATAACAAATGCACCGGCTCCAGCCAGTGCTTAAAAATATGGAGCACACTTTGATCGACTTCTACCGCGCCATTGAGGAGAGCAGTGCCAAGATGCTGCAGGCCGCTCAGGACAAAGACTGGGATGGTGTTGCGCGTTATGAGGGCACTTGTGCCGTGCTGATTGAGCAGTTGCGCTTTCGCTCTCGTGATGAAAAACTGGCCCCTGATCTGCGCAAGGAAAAGGCGCGCATCATGCAACGCATCTTGCGCAACGATGCTCAGATTCGCGTACTGGCCGAGCCCTGGCTGGCCACTTTTGAGCATATGTTTGACGGCCAGCCGCATGTGATGCACTGACCACCGGATCTCCCGCAAAAAAGCCCTGCTGCAGCAATGCCTCAGGGCTTTCTCTTTGAGTCTTTATTCAGATGAATATTGGCCTCAAGCGCAATACCATCAATCGATAGCCGCTATTAATTAAAAGTACTGACCAAAGAAAAGCCGCCTGGTTAACAGATCCATATCTGCAACCATAGCGGCTGGTTTCTGAAGTGGTTCGCTAACAGCGAACCAAGGCAATCAATGCGCGCGCATCTTGGTGCGCAACCGGGCAATGGCCTGGCTGTGCAGCTGGCAGACACGGGATTCAGTCACGCCGAGCACGGCGGCGATCTCCTTGAGGTTCATGTCGTGCTCGTAGTACATGCCCATCACGTACTGCTCGCGCTCGGGCAGGTTCTTGATGGCATCGACCAGAGCCAAGCGCAAACGCTGATCGCGCAGCAGCGCAAAGGGATCCGCACCCGCGTCGGCGACATGGCGATCCAGATAGTCGTCGCTGCCGTCAGCGTCGCTACCACCAATGTCTTCCAGGTAGACGAGCTGGGTGCCGCGCACCTTGCCCAGCAGAGACTGGTAATCGTCCAGCGCCATGCCTAGCTCGGCCGCGATTTCTGACTCCTGAGGCGAGCGGCCGAGGCGCTGCTCCAGACGGTTCAGCGCATGCTCAATATCCTTCTGACTTTTACGAGAGCTACGACTCATCCAGTCGCCTTCGCGTAGCTCATCGAGCATGGCTCCGCGAATGCGCTGGCTGGCGAAAGTGTCGAATTGCACGCCTTGCTCGCTCTCGAAGCGCGACAGCGCTTCGGCCAGGCCGATCATGCCGACCTGGATCAAGTCATCCAGTTCCACATTCGGCGGCAGTTTGGCGATCATGTGCAGGGCAATCCGACGCACAAGCGGTACATGCTGACGAATCAGCGCGTCGCGGTCGAGTTGGCCTTTGGCGGTGTACATGGCAGTCAATGGCTCCAGACAAGAGATTCAGGCGCAGCAGCTGCTGCGGACTGGGTGTGCATGGGCAGGATGCAGGCCGTCTTGAGCATGTGCAGTGTGAGCTGATGCAGATCGCTGGCTTGGCGCCAGCGCAGGCGCATAAGCACCGGTGCATCGCCCAAGTGGCGCTGCGAACACTGTAGCAAAGCGTTCAGGCGCTGCAAGCGTGCCTGAGCATTTTGCTTGGCTGTGAGCACGCTGCTTTGCTGGCGGCTCCAGTCATATTTTTGCGGGCCGCTTTCGGCAAGCGGAGCCTCAAGCGCGGCAATCGTGCACTCCACGCCAGCAAACACGGCAAGGTGCTTGAGCTGCCGATAGCTGTCAATCAAATGCTCTGCATCGGGCGGCACGACCAGCAGCGGTTGCAGGCCCTGGCCTTGCAACAGAGGCGTCAATGCCTCATTGCTCGCATAGATGATGACCGTGGTGTAGCCGCGCACATAGGCTTGCAGCGCCGTCAATAAATCCATGCCCATTTCATCGGCCGTGGCCTTGAGCTTTTTAAGCCCTTGGCGTGCCGGCAGGCTGGCTACGGACTGGGTATCGCTAACGGTAGAGCGCAGACCGGCCTGCGCCTGCCATGCGTGCTGCACCAGCAGTTGCGCAAGGCCCGGCGTATGCAGGGATTCTGTCTGGCTGCCATCCATCACCAGTACTTTTTGCCCAAGGCGCTGCAACTGGGCGCACAGCGGCCAGAGCACAGCCTGCTCTGCCGCCGCACCCGAGGCGCTTTGCAGCATGGCCAGCACGCGCAGACCGGCAGTGCTCGCATCGCTGACATGCAGGGCCATGCCCTGATGCAAGGGGGAGCGTCGCTCAAGCATGAGCCGCCTCGATGCCGTTGGCAGACGAAGGGGTGAAGAAGAAGTCCAGATCCAGCGACTGCGGATCAAATGCGGATTTGACCGCTGAGCGCATGGAGGCCGATACCAGCAACTGGGCGCTAGCGCGCTCCCAGTCTTCAGGCACACGCTGGCCGTTGGTCACTCCGCGCAACTGAATCTGGTGGCGAATCAGGGTGTCGACCGATGGGCCGATCTTCACGGCTTCATCGACCTTGGTGAGGATGGCCTGATGCGAGCCACGGGCCTTGAAGGCCTGCATGACGTCGTCCTGTGCATCGCCTTGTGCCGCTGCGTTGACGGCCAGCAGTTGCTGCACGCCGTCGATGGCAAGCACATCCATGATTTCGTCTTTACGCGGGTCGCGTGGGGCCACGCCTGTGGTGTCGATCAGCACCATTTTTTTGCTTTGCAGCAGACCCAGAAGGTCTTGCAGAGCGGCCTTGTCGTGGGCTTGGTGGGCCACCATGCCCAGCATGCGTGCATAGGTGCGCAGTTGGTCATGGCCGCCGATGCGGTAGGTGTCAAGCGTGATCAGGCCAACAGATGCTGGGCCGTGCTTGGCGGCGCACAGCGCCGCCAGCTTGGCCGTGGTCGTGGTCTTGCCCACGCCGGTTGAACCCACCAGTGCGAACACGCCGCCTTGATCGTAAATAGCGGGCTGGGCAGCATCGGTGCGCAGGTTTCGCTCAAGCACCTGCATGAGCCAGCGCACAGCATCACCCGCAGACAACGATGCAGGCAGGCGCTCAATCAGCGCGCGCGAGAGTGCAGGTGAGTAGCCAGCGCGGATGAGCTTGTGCATCAGGCTGGACTGAATGGGGTTCTGGCGCGTCTGGCCCAGCCAGGTCAGGGTGTTGAAGCGCTCTTCAATCAAGTCCTTCATGGACTGCATCTCAGCCATGAAGTTCTGAGGAGCCGCTGCTGGCGCTGCCTTGGTGATGCTTTCCTTGGTCTGAATCGGCTCGGGGCGCATCGGGTTGTGGCGTGCCACACCCACGTTGGCAGGCGCTGCCTTGGTGGCCATGGCGGGGCGTTCGCTGTTGCGATCCTGCACGCGCTGGGCGAAAGTGGGCAGCGCATCACTGCTCTCCAGCGACGATTCATGGCGGCGGCGCAGCATACGTTCGCGCACATAGTCCTGGAAGGTCAGCGTGCTCATGGAGAGCTCTTCCACATCGTCCTGCACGGAATGCTGGGCCAGCTCCTTGATGGGTTTGACTGGCGCGGCCTGGCTCTGCACCTGGCTTTTCATTTCGCGGGCCTGCTCTTCCTTCGCAGTTTGGCGAGCCAACACATGGTCTAGCGTGCTCATACCTTCGCTGCGGCCTTCGGCGCGCTTGGGCGCACGCTCTTTGCGCAAGCCCATGCTTTCATCGGCAGCACGGCGCTCCAATGCTTGCTGCAGGGGAGAGCTGCTCTCAAGACCTGCATCCATGTCCTTCAGCGTTTCTTCAGCCGTGGCCATGACTTCCACTCCATCAGGCGTCTGACGGTTGGAGAGAATCAGGGTGCCATCGCCAAAAACCATGCGCGCCTTGGCCAGTGCCTCACGGGCGGTAGGGGCGTAAAAGCGTTTGATGTTCATGCGGATGCACCTTTAAGAATCGGGCCGATGCGAATGGTGTGCGTCTCGGGAATCTCGCTGTGTGCGAGCACCTGCAGACGCGGCGCCACACGGCGCAGCAGCTTAGAAAGAGAGTTGCGGATCGCGTCTGGTACCAGCAGGCAGGCGGGCAGGCCCAGCTCTTCCTGTTGGTTGGCGACATCGACCGCTTTTTGTGTGAGAATTTCCGCCACGCCGGGGTCCAGCGATGGGGCATTGGGATTCGACAGTGCCTGCACCAGCAGGCGCTCCAGACCGGGCTCGATGGCAATCACATTGAGCTCACGAGTGGGGCCGTAGATCTGCTGCACGATGGCAGGCGACAGCGCAATGCGCACGCGACGCGCCAGCTCCACCGGGTCGGTCGTCTGCGTGGCGTTTTCGGCCAGCGTCTCGATGATGGTGCGGATATCACGAATGTGCACAGAGTCCTCCAGCAGCAGCTGGAGGACTTTCTGGAACGTTGTGATGGGCACCATTTTCGGGATGACTTCTTCAATGAGTTTGGGAGCGAGCTTGGCCACGTGATCGACCAGTTGCTGCGTCTCGGTACGAGACAGCAACTTGGCCGCGTGCACTTGCATCAAGTGTGACAAATGCGTGGCCATCACAGTTTCCGAATCAACGACGGTAAAACCGGCCATTTGTGCCGCTTCCTTTTGCCGTTCATCGATCCAATGGGCTGGCAAGCCGAACGCCGGATCAGTCGTGGCTGTGCCGATCAACGGAGTGGTGATGCCACCGGGGTTGATCGCAAGAAACATGCCGGGGAAGGCCTCGCCCTCGCCCACCATCACGCCGCGCAGGGTCATGCGGTAAGCGCTGGGCTTGAGTTCGAGGTTGTCACGCACATGGACGGCGGGCGGTAAAAATCCCACCTCCTGCGCAAACTTGCGGCGCACACCCTTGATACGGGTCAGCAAGTCGCCTTGACGGCTTTTGTCCACCAGCGCAATCAGACGGTAGCCCAGCTCCAGCCCCAGCAGGTCCACGGGCTGCAGATCGTCCCAGGTGGCTTCACCATCGGCCTGCGCCTGTTGCTGCTGCGGCGCGGGGGCGCTGCTTTGCTCAGCCACTCGGGCTTTTTCTTTTTTATCGAGCGACCATGCGCCCCAGCCCAGCAGTGCGCCCATGAGCAGAAACACCGTGTGCGGCATGCCAGGGATCAGGCCCAACATAATCATCACGCCCGCTGTAATGCCCAGCACCTTGGGCGACATGAAAAGCTGCTGCACGATCTGGCGGCCCATATCTGCATCTTTGCCCACGCGCGAGATCACCATAGCCGACGCCACCGAGATCAGCAGACCCGGAATCTGCGCCACCAGCGCATCTCCCACGGCCAGCAGAATGTAGCTGTTTGCCGCTTGCTCGGCTGACAGGCCGTGCTGCACCATGCCGATGATCAGGCCACCAATCACGTTAATCACCAGAATCAAGATGCCGGCAATCGCATCGCCGCGCACAAACTTGCTGGCACCGTCCATGGAGCCGAAGAAATTGGCTTCCTCACCCACCTCGGCACGGCGACGCTTGGCTTCTTTTTCGTCGATCAGGCCGGCGTTCAGATCGGCATCTACAGCCATCTGCTTGCCGGGCATAGCGTCCAGCGTAAAGCGGGCCGAGACTTCAGCAATACGCTCAGCGCCCTTGGTAATCACCACAAAGTTGATCACCACCAGAATACTGAACACGATCAGACCCACGGCAAAGTTGCCACCAATCAGAAAGTGACCAAACGCCTCAATCACCGCGCCCGCAGCGCCGGGGCCGGTGTGACCCTCCATCAGCACCACACGGGTGGAGGCCACGTTGAGCGACAGGCGCATCAGCGTGGTCAGCAGCAGCACCGATGGGAAGGCCGCAAAATCCAGCGGCTTGATCATGTAGGCCGCCACCATCATCACCATCAACGCCACGGCGATGTTGAGGGTAAAGAAGGTGTCCAGCATCCACGGGGGAACCGGCAGCACCATCAGGCCGAGGATGGCCACGACCAGAAGAGGAGCCGTCAGCCCTTGCAGAGCGCCGGCATTGTTGCCAGACCATTTCTGAAAAATTTGCAGAGGATTGGACTTCATCACACATTACCTTCTTGCTGCGCAGCCGCATCTGCGGACTGGGTTCGACCGCGCTGCGGATCCAGCTCCACCGGCACCGGGGGCTCGCCCAACTCTTCAGGCATGGGGCCTTGGCCGCTCAATGCGGCCTTGAGGCGATAGACATAGGCCAGCACTTGCGCCACCGCCGTGTAGAGACCGGAGGGAATGGCCTGATCCAGATCGGCATGGGCATAGAGCGCACGCGCCAGCATGGGCGACTCCAGCACGGGAATCTTGTGCGTGCCCGCAATTTCACGAATCTTGAGCGCCACCAGATCTGTGCCCTTGGCAATCACCTGCGGTGCGGCCATGGTGGCGTCGTCATAGCGCAGCGCTACGGCGTAGTGCGTGGGGTTGGTGACCACAAAGTCAGCACGAGGCACGGCGGAAACACTGGCGCGATCGGCAATCTCGCGCTGCTTCTGGCGCAGCTTGCCCTTGAGCTGAGGGTTGCCGTCAGATTCCTTGTGTTCCTGCTTGACTTCCTCATGGCTCATCTTCAGACGCGACTTGAACAGAAAGGCCTGCAGCGGCACGTCAATCACCGCCACAAGCAGCACCACGACCAGCAGCAGCGTGACGCCGGTGCTGAGCCAGGAGCCCACCATGGACAGTGCCATGGGCGATGGCTGGGCCGATACCGACGCAATTTCGGCAATGTTCGCGCTCATGTACTTCCAGGCCACAAAGCTCAGAACAATGGTCATCAGCACCATCTTGACCACGGTGGTCATCTGCTGCTTGGAAAACAGATTTTTGAGGCCCGACAAGGGGCTGAGCTTGCTGAATTTAGGCTCGATGGGCTTGAAGCTGAAGATCCAGCCGCCTGCGGCCACACCCGACAGCACCGATGCGCCGGTGGTCACCAGCGCAAAAATCACAGCCACGCTCAGGCCCAGCAGCAGCATGGGCTGCATACGCTCCAGCATCATGGCGGGCGTCTTCGCCGCTGCGGCGTTGAACACCAGTTGCTTGGCCACGGCTTCGCGCATGTAATTGATCAGGGGCTGCGTGCCCATCAGCATCAGCAATGCACCAGTACCCAGAATCGCCAGATGCGAGAGATCGCGCGAACGCGCACCCTGACCGTCTTCTCGCGTTTTCTGCAGCTTGCGCTCGGTAGCGGGTAGATTTTTGTCTTGGGATTCGGACATGGCGCACGGACGGATGGGATAGCCAGATTGTCCGAATCTGGCGCCCGTGCAATGCGCGGATAAGCGGCAGCCAAGCCCTGTTTATGCGCGACTAAAGCGCAAGCGGAGCTATCGTTTTTGATAGCTGCTTGCGCTTTATTCTTAAAGGCTAGAGCCTTCTTTTATACAAAATTTTCTTAAGACTGAAGTTGGGGCATGCCCAGCTTCAGCGCGCTGAGCATGCGCAGCAGCATGCGATTGAGGTCTTCAGCCTCCCAGCCTTCTTGCTCGCGCAACTGGCGAATGGGGGCCGGGTCGCGCCCTTCCAGCGCCTGACTCATCTGCAGCACGGCGGCATAAGGGCCGGAGCGCGTGACGATGGCATCAAAAATGCGCTCGTTCAGCGGCGTGCGGCGCAGGATGTTGGCAACCGGCTCGTGCAGCATCAAATCCAGCTGCGAGAACAGGCTGCACAGATACATCTCACGCTGCAGGTCCAGACTCACCCCGGCTTCAATCAGCTCCTCGGCCAGCTTGGCGCGCAGCACCACCTGGGTGCGCAGCGGCACCAGGTCTTGCTCCACACAGGCATGGGGCAACTGGTCTGCCAGCCAGCGCTCCAGTGTGCCCAGTCCCAGCATGACCAGCCCACGGCGCAGCGAATCCACGCCGCGGCGCAGGCCCAGAGCGGCCGAGTTGGTATAGAGCAAAAAACGATAGGCCAGCACCGGGTCTGAGCCCAGAATTTCTTCCATCACATCAAGCGACTGCTCTTTGTCGATGGCTTTCATCAGCCTGAACAGCGCATCGCGCGACGGCTGGGGCTGCTGCAGGCGATAGGCCTGCATGGTGTCAGCCACAGGCCAGCCCGCCACGGCAGCGGCTTCATAGTCATCAAGGCAGGCTTGCGCCAGCGCCAGACTCTGCAGCCCCTCATACATCTGCCCATTGAGCAGATTCAGCGGCGGGCTCGCAAAAAATGGAGCCGCTTGTGGCTTGTCTGCAGTTTTGACGGGCAGCGATGCCTGGGCAGAAGCTTCTCTCACGCTATTGGCAATGCCGCTGGCACCCTCAGGCGGCAGGCTCAGCAAGCTGCTGGCAAAACAGCGGGCGGCATCGGCATCGGGCACATCGGCCAGACCGCCAGCCCAGACCAGCATCAGCCCACGGGCCTTGGCTTTTTGCACCAACGCGTAAATGCCTTCATCTTGCGCCAGCCAGTCGCCGCGCACCTCAATCCACGGACTGCCCTGCGGCGCATGCTCGAGCAGATTGCACAAAACTTGGCGGGACTGAGGCGATATCAGCAGCGGCGGCGCTTGCCGGCTCCAGATTTCATCCACGCTGCGCAGAAAGTGCGCCAGATCGGCGCTGGTGCCGGGGTCTTCATGCACATAAAGCTGAATCCCCGCCAGACGCCGCGCACGACCCCAGAGCGGCCGGTAGCCAAGTGTCAAAGAACTGAGAGCAGACTGGACCATGAAACGCGTGGGCTGGTGACATGCAAGCCATCAAGACGGGCCAGGCCCGCCGCGATCAGCTGATGTAGTTGAAAAGAGAGAGCTTCTGCATCTGCGCATAAGACTGCAAGGCGGCTTGCAGGCCCACCTTTTGCGTCTCCACATCCGACAGCGCAGTGATCATATCGATATCTTCTGCACGTGAGCGTGCTCCTTCTTGCGTCAGCGCCTGATCTTTCATGTCCGACTCAAGTCGATCCGCACGCTTGAGCTGATCGCCCGCATAGCTGCGAACAGCCTGCACGCGGTTCATGCCAGAGTCCAGCTCGCTCATGGCGCGCCCCAGACCCTGCTGCAGCGCTGCAGATCCGTTGGTACCGCTCTTGACTGTGCTGATAGCCTGATCAAGCACCGTGAAGATATCGGTGCGCTTGCTGGGTGCCATGGTGAAGCTGTCGCCATTGGCGGGCTCGCCCTTGAGAACGATTTGCTGACCATTGATGGTGATCGCCTCACCCGCTTTGTAGGCGGCCGAAGGTGTGGACGTACCAGCGCTGGAATTGATCACATAGCTGACCGCTCCAGACGTGGGATCCTTGGTGAACACCAGCGTATAGCTGTCGCCCGTCACCTTGCTTGGGTCGGTGATCGATCCCGCATCCGCCCAGGCCTTGCCAGCGTTGGATGCGCCGCTACCGACTTCAAAAACGCCGTTACCCGTAGGTACGTTGAGCCATACAGCATGGCCGTCCAGCGAAATAGGAAGGCCATTGTCACTGCCGGTGTTCTGTCCGGGGTTGAGCGAGCTTTGTGCGCCCGGTGGAACGCTTTGCAAAGGTGTATCGGAGCTGCCCAGCCCACGGAAGATGGGCAACCCATTGGAGTCCTTGGCGTTGGCGTAGCCCAGAATCTGATCGCGCAGGCTTTCCATCTGCTGCACCAGCGCATCACGGGCCACCTGATCGTAAGAGCCGTTACCGGCCTGAAGCAGCAGATCCCGAAAGTCCTGCAAGGCACCATGGGCCTTGCCCAGCTCAGATTCGCCCTGAGCAATCACGTCACGCTGGGAACCCAGCACGCGCTGCTCGTTTTCAGAGCGGGTGATGCGGGTGCGCGCACGCTCAGCCTGTGCTGCTGCAACAGGGTCATCGCTGGCGCGCAGCACGCGCTTGCCAGCCGTTGTCTTTTCCATCAGATCGACCAGACTGCTTTGACGCGAGCCCAGGTTGCTGATGGTGCTGTCATACATATTGGCCGTGCCAATGCGGTTAATGCTCATGCCTGTTCTCCAGTGGTCATGGGTTAACGGCCAACGGCCTGAATCACGCTGTCAAAAATGCCCTGGGCCACCTGCAGCATCTTGGCCGAGGCCTGATAGGCCTGCTGAAACTGCAGCAGCTTGGCGGCCTCTTCATCGAGATTGACGCCCGATACCGCTGTTCGGTCACTTTCCAGATTCTTGGCAATGGTTTCCGACAACTTGGCGGCATAGGCCGCGCTTTGTGTGCGCGTACCAATCTGCGCCATGGTGGTCGAGAAGCCATCACTGAGCGTCGTGGCACCATCAAAAATCACGACATCGCGCAAGGACAGGAAGGAGCTGGCGTTGCCGGTGTCCGAGCTGTAGAAGGTATTGGGCGCAAAACTCACGCTGTCGCTGCTGGAGCCGTCGATAGCCGGGGTTCCGCTAAGCGTGACCTTGAGACCCGGTGCCAGCGCAATCGCCTGACCCGACACATAAGTGCCAGTGGCCGCCACACCTGTCGGTGCTGGACTGATGGTGTAAGTGACCGAGCCATTGGCACCAGCAGAGAAAGACAGGGTCGTGCCTGTCGGCAGAGCGCCTGAAAAGCCTTTTTCCACCGTCAGGCTGGACATGCGCAATGCTGCATCCCCCAGCGAATTGATCTTGGCCGACACGGGGTTGGCCGCGGCCAGATCATTGCCGGAGTGCACCACCGACTGAATATCATGCGCAGCCTTTGCCACGGGGCTGAACAGCACGGACTGACCAGCCAGACCTTCATTTTTGAGGTCAAACTGCAAACCATCAATGCTCTTGCTCTTGAGGTCAGCCAGATCGTTGAAGGCAGTGGACTGTCCATCGGACAGTCTTACGACCTGACCCTTGGGCGCATCGGCACCAAACGCGATTTTGTAATCAGACGCCTTGAGCTGGCTAGAGTCCTTGACCGTGACCGTGGGCGTATTGGGCTGCTCCCACTGAGCACCCGTGGTGGCACCCGTCGTCGTCATCGGAATATTGAACAGCGCCCCACCCGGCTTTCCAGACAAGGTCAAACCCAGCTGATTTTGCGTATTGAGCGTATCGCCAATGGCAATCGCCATGCGGCCCAGCAGGTTGCGGCCCTCGGCCAGATCGTTGTTCTGAAACTGCAGCAGACCCGAAATTTCACCGCCACCGGTCATGGCAGGCGTCAGCTCTACCGGCTGGCCGCCCTGCTGCTGAAAGTACAGGCTCATCTTGCCGCTGCCCGGGTACTGGGTCGACTCCTGCATGCTGAGCTTGGCGGAATCCAGCCCCAGCACCAGCGGCTGGCTGCCGCCCACAAACAGGCTGATGGAGCCATCGCCCCCGTCGACCTGCGAGGTCTGCACATATTTGTTGATATCGCGCACCAACTGGTCACGCTGATCCAGCAAATCGTTGGGCGTGTGGCCTGTGGCCATGGCACGACTTATCTGCCCGTTCAGGGTCGCCACCTGCTCGGACAGGCTGTTGACCACATTCACGTCATTGCTCATCTGCTGGCGCGTGCTGTAGTCCATCTCATCGAGCTGGGCTGATGCCGAGCGAAAGCGTGCGGCCAGCTCGTTCATTCGTGTCAGCACGACCTGGCGCGCCGATGAATCGGTGGGGGCGCTGCTCACATCGGCGAACGCATTCATCATGCCGTTAATCGCTGCGCCCAGACCATTGCTACCGCCTGAGAACACTTCCTGCAGCTGGTTAAGCGACTGCGAACGAGCCGTATCAGCAGCGCCTACCGCCTTGGCAGCCGTGGCCTGACGATTCAGCAGCTCGCTGAAGTTGCGCATGACGGTGGCTATATCGGCACCATTGCCGATATAGCCATTGCCCATGTTTTGGCCGACCGCTGTCTGAAACGCCACCGTCTGACGCGAGTAGCCTGCGGTATTGACGTTGGCAATATTGTTTCCTGCTGTCTGCAGGGCAAGCTGGTTGGCCATCAGGGCGCGCGCGCCCACATTCAGAAGACTCATGACTGGTTCTCGTTGATCTTGTTGATCGGAGCAGCGCGATTGCCACCAATGCCGACGCTACTGCGGCTGGCAACTTGGGCAGCGCTGTTCACATTGCTATTGGCTGCAGCGACATTGACCTGCTGCACGCTCTGAATGGCGCGGCTGAGCTTTTGTGCGTAAGCCGGGTCGGTGGCGTAGCCGGCTTTTTGCAGCTCGCTGGCGTAAGCCTGTGCAGAGCCCGTCTGGGCCATGGCTTTTTCATAGCGCGGGCTGCTGCCGATCAGGCGTGCGTAGTCACGGAACGACTCTTCAAACGAGTCATAGGCGCGAAACTTGGCCGTGATCTTTTTGGGCGCACCGTTGATGTATTCGGTAGTCGTGACCTCGGCCACCTTGCCCGTCCAGCTGCCCCCGGCCTTGATGCCAAACAGGTTGAAGGAGTTGCTGCCATCCTTGTTGCGGATTTCGCTCTTGCCCCAGCCGGTTTCATGTCCGGCCTGACCAATCATGTAATGGGCAGGAATGCCGCTTTCACTGGCAATGCGCTGCGCGGCGCTGTTGTGCGCCGTCACAAAGTTATCGCGCCCCTTGGGCGCTGGTGCATAGGCGTTCACGGACTGCGTGGCCTGTGCACGGCTACCGCTCCATGCGCCGTTGCTGCCCACATTGCGCCAGGCACTGCGACTCATGCTCAGGGTCGAGGGGACAGCGATTTCCGCATCATCCGCCGCCTCTACACCCATGGTGCGTGCCAGCTGTTTGCTGATCGCGTCCGTCAGCCCACCGGGCTGGCCGGCCATGGCCACGGAAAGCTGCTGATCGAGCAGGTCGGTGCTGAGATTGCCCTGCGCGCTATCAAGCAAGCCGGACTTCATGGTCGCCTCGCGCATGCTCTTGATCATCTCGCGCATGAACAGCGATTCAAGCTGCTTGGCCGTCTCGCGCACCGCCTGCGGGTTGTTCTCGCCTGCTGCAGTTTTAAGAGCATTGAGCGAGCGTGCATCAACGGCCAGCGCATTATTCGCAGCCAAAGATGAGGATTGAGATAAAGACGTGCTCATATCACCTCCAGCTCGGCATCCATGGCACCTGCAGCCTTGATGGCCTGCAAGATTGCCAGCAAATCCTGGGGCGTAGCGCCCAGAGAATTCAGCGCCCGCACCACATCCGTCAACTGGGGCGAGTTAGGCATGTTGATAACTTGGCCAGGCTCTTGCTTGACCTGAATATCAGACCTCTGCGCCACCACAGTCTGCCCTTGCGAGAACGGTGCAGGCTGGCTGATAACCGGTGTGGTGCTGATGGTGATGGACAGATTGCCGTGCGCAATGGCGCAGGGGCCCAGTGTCACCGCTTGATTGAGCACGATGGAGCCGGTGCGCGCATTGATGACGACCTTGGCCGCAGGCTTCGATACCTCGATGGGCATTTCCTGAATTTCGGCAATCATGCGCACGCGCGAACCGGGGTCTGCCGGCGCATTGACCTGCACCGTGCGTCCATCCAGCGCCGTAGCGGTGCCCGATCCCATGCGCTGATTAATGGCGCGGACCACCTTGTCAGCCGTCTGGAAATCCGTTTGATTGAGCCCCAACGTGATGCTGTTGCCTTCATTGATGGGGCTAGGTACCGAACGCTCGACCTGCGCGCCCCTTGGCACGCGACCCGCACTCAGGTGATTGACCTGAACCTTGGAACCTCCGGCTGCAGCGCCTGCGCCGCCGACCACCACATTGCCCTGTGCCAGCGCGTAAATCTCACCATCCGCACCACGCAGTGGCGTGGCAACCAAGGTGCCGCCCTTGAGCGACTTGGCATTGCCCATGGATGAAACATTGATGTCGATGGACTGGCCCGGCTGGGCAAAGGCAGGCAACTCGCCGGTGATGATGACCGCGGCAACGTTCTTCAGCTGCAGCTGCGCAGCGTTGCCTGAAGCGGGCAGCGAGATGCCCATTTGTTCAAGATAGTTAGCCAGCGCCTGCTTGGTATAGGGCATCTGCGTGGTCTGATCGCCCGTGCCATCAAGGCCAACGACCAAGCCATAGCCCGTCAACTGGTTGCTGCGCACGCCCTGGATGGCTGCAACCTCTTTGATGCGTGTGGCATGTGCAGGCAGGGTGAGCCCGCAAGCACCCAGGACGGCAACCACCATCAGGGTAGTGCGTGCCGAGCGCAGTGACAGGAGCGTGGACAGTACTTTCATACCGCCCATTCTCGGAAGAATCAGAACGGCATAACGTTCAAAAAGAACCGTGACAACCAGCCAATTGACTGGGCTTCACTACCCTGTCCACGCCCGCGTGATTCCACCCGAACGTTGGCCACCTGATTGGATGCAACCATGCTGCCAGGGCGCAGCGAGCGCGGGTCCACCGTGCCCGTAAAGCGCAGTACATCCACGTTCTGGTTCACGCCCACTTGTTTCTCACCCGCAACGACCAGATGGCCGTTGGGCAACACATCGACCACCGTGGTGCTGATGGTGCCGCTGAAGGTATTGACGTTGCTGGTAGAGCCTTTTCCGCTAAAGCTTGCATCGCTGCTCAGCTCTGCATTGAGGCTGTCTTTGATCGTTTGAGTTGCACCACCTTTGAAGAAAGGCAGCGCAGAGACCCCTGCACCCAGACTGTTCTTGCGCGCCACACCAGAGTCCTGATTCTGGCGCGCCGTCACGCTCTCCACAATCTGCACCGTCACCAGATCACCAACGATGCGCGCACGCCGGTCTTCAAACGCCGGGCGATAGCGCGAGGCATTGAACAGACTGCCAGAAGGCGCTTGCGCGACCTGATCGCGCGGCTGCAGCACGGGCGGCGTGGTGGCCACAGGCATATCCACCGGCGGCGGCGCGTTGGGCGAAAGAGCACAGCCGGACGCCAGCAATGCCATTGCGATGGCGCTTGCGGTGGAGAGATTTGAAACAGTGGCTTTGAACATGGCAACAAGTCCTTGGCAGTCAGGTGCTTGGCCCTTTTGCCCTTGGCGTGCGCGATGCACGCTATTGAAAGCAGAGCTTCTAGCGCTTGTCTTTTATGGGTTTGAATAATGATTTCATTCAAAAATCAAACACAGCAAGCGCAAGCAGCTCCTTAATGCATAGTGATCAATCAGAGCTGTGCCAGCTTGGCCAGCATCTGGTCGGAAGTCTGAATGGCTTTGGAATTCATCTCGTATGCACGCTGGGTCTGGATCATGGTCACCAGTTCCTGCACCACGTTCACGTTCGATGCCTCCAGATAGCCTTGCTGAATCGTGCCCAGGCCGTTGGTACCGGGTGTGCCCTGCTGGGGCTGACCCGATGCGGCTGTTTCCACATAGAGGTTCTGGCCTCGCGGCTCCAGACCGGCTGCATTGATGAACTGGCTCATCGCAATATTGCCAACCTGCTGCGGTGCAGTCTGACCGGGCATGGTGGCACTGACCACGCCGTCATGACTAATCGAAATCTTGGTAGCGCCTTGAGGAATGGTGATGCCATTGGCCACAGGCAGGCCGCTGGAGGTCACCAGCTGGCCCTGCGCATCGACCTCAAACGAGCCATCGCGGGTATAGGCAATGGTGCCGTCGGGCATATTGACTTCAAAGAAACCGTTGCCATTGATGGCCACATCCAGCGCATTGCTGGACTGCTGCAGACTGCCCTGCAAAAAATTGCGCGAGGTCGCCACGGTGCGCACACCCAGACCCAGATGCAGGCCTGTGGGCAGCTGGTTTTGTTCGGTTGTCTGCGAACCGACCTGGCGCAGATTTTGATAAATCAGATCTTCAAACACCGCGTTGGCACGCTTGTAACCGGTGGTCGAAACGTTGGCCAGGTTGTGCGAGATGACGTCCAGCTGGGTCTGCTGGGCTTCCATACCGGTCTTGGCGATGAACAGCGAATTAATCATGGGGAATTCCTTTGGCTATCAGCCGTTCAAGCTCAGCAACTGGCTGGCAGACTTGTCATTGGTTTCAGCGGTCTGCAGCAACTTCATCTGCTGCTCGAACTGGCGCGAGGCAGCGATCATGCCGACCATGGTCTCGACGGTATTGACGTTCGAGCCTTCGATAGAGCCCGACAGCAGTCGCGCCGTTTCGTCATTGGGCAAAGCATCACCCTGGGCTGCGCGGAAAAAGCCGTCATCACCGCGCACCAGCGGCTCATCGACGGGTGGCGTAACCAGTTTGACGCGTGCCACAGCCACGGGCAGCTGGTTGCCGGTCTTGGCCGTCAGCGTGCCGTCCGAGCCCAGCGAAATTGAGGACTCTGGCGGAATATCAATCGGCGCACCACCATCGGACAGCACGGCCTGACCATTGCTGTTGACCAGTTGCCCTTCAGGCGAGACCTCGAAGATGCCGTTGCGGGTATAGGCCTCCTGCCCATCCATGCCCTGCACGGCAAACCAGGCGCGCCCCATGGCCATGGCATCCAGCGCGCGGCCGGTGCGCTGGGCCGGGCCGGGCGTGTCTTGATAGCCAGAAGTCGCTTCCAGCGCAAACACGCGTGTACTCGCACCACTGCCTTGAACAGGGACCGAGCGGAAGGTAGACATCTCGGCACGAAAACCATTGGTGCCCGCATTGGCCAGGTTGTGCGCCAGCACAGCCTGACGCTGGGCCGCCGCGTTGGCGCCCGTCATCGAGGTGTAAATGATGCGATCCATGCCAGACTTCCTTTTTCTGCTCGGTACTTAGTTCACGCCAGCGCTTGGCTTAGCGCAGATTCACCAGGGTGGAGAACACCTGGTCTTGCGTCTTGATGGCCTGGGCGCTGGACTGGTAAGCGCGCTGGGCGGTCATCATGTTCACGAGCTCAGCGGTCAGGTCCACGTTCGAGTCTTCCAGCGCGCCGGCCTGCAGCGTGCCTAGCGTTCCCGTCTTCGGCAGGCCGCTGACGGCCAGGCCCGAGTCGGATGTCTCCACCCATTTGTTACCACCCGTGGCAGCCAGTCCTTGCGGGTTGCGGAACGAGGCCAGGGTGAGCATGCCTTCTGCACGCGACACGCCGTTCGAGTAGGAGGCCACGATGGAGCCATCGCCGCCAATATTGATACCTGTCATGACACCTGCCGTGTAGCCGTCCTGCTTGAGGTCGGAGACAGCGAACTTGGTGCCGAACTGTGTCACGCCCGAAAAATCGATGTTCATGCCGGTAATGGAGCCCGGCGTGGGCGAGTTGGGGTTGTTGGTTTGGATGGTTGCATTGGTAACCGGGCTGCCGCTGACCAGTTTGCCCGCCGCATCGAACACCAGGGTGGTGAGCTTGTTGGCAACCACAGGGGGCGTAGCGCTAGGATCACCCAGACCGTCATAGACATCCCAGCTGTTGGCGCCGTTTTTCTCGAAGTACATGGACATGGGCGTGCCGATGCCCTGGCTGTCGTAGACAGTGAGTGACGTGCCATAGGTAGCACGCGGTGTGGCAGGAACAGGCGGGGTGGCATTGGGGTCGCCAACGGCATCGTGGGCCCGGGCATCAAGGTTCAGGTCGACCTCAACCTTGGCCGTGGCACGGGCGGCAATAGGCTGACCCGATGGAAAGCTCATGGGAACAGGCTGCACGCCGGTTTGCACCTTGCCTGTGGCCGGGTCTACCGGATAGCCCATCACCTGGTCGCGCGCAATGGTGACCAGATTTCCCTGCTTGTCGAGCTGGAAGTTGCCTGCGCGGCTATAGGCCATGCTGCCGTCTGGCTGCCTCAGTACGAAAAACCCGTCTCCATTGATGGCGACATCCAGGTTATTGCCGGTGGCGTTGATGTTGCCTTGCTTGAATTGCTGGCTAACGGCACCAACGTCCACGCCGATGCCCACGGTTTGACCGCTGGCGGAGCCGGCAGCACTGGCCATGGCTTCGGCGAATTCTGTGCGCGAGCTCTTGAAGCCAGCGGTTCCAGAGTTGGCAATATTGTGGCCGATGACATCCAGATTCTTGGCTGCGGCGTTCAGACCCGACAGGGCTTGTTGGAAGCTCATGGTGTTCTCCTGCAGAACGTTGATATTGAAAGGGTCAGTACACAGCCTTGACGGCAGAGTGGGCCAGGCTACTGCCGTCGTCCAGCTCCAGCATCAGCTGTCCATTGCTGGCACTAGCGGCGATGACAGCGTGGGGTGACAGGGGCGTGGATGCCACAGCAGTAGCGCCATTGGTGGCCTGCACCGAGTAGCGCAGCTGGGATTTGTCGCCGCTGTACTTGTCGGCACCGTCCCAGGTGAAGTAGTTGCGACCTGTGGCGCCTGCGCCCAGGTCAATGGTGTCCACCAGCTCGCCGCTGGCGGTAGTGATCTGAACCTTGACACTGGCTGCCTTGCCTTCCAGGTCAAAAGCCGCAGTGTGCGTGCCATCAGCGGCTGTGCCCAGTGTGTTGCCCTCGGTCAGCACAGTGCGGCCGATCATGGACGTGCCCTGCAGCATCTGCATGGATACGAACTGACTGGACATGGACTGCATGGTCTGGTTCAGTTGCTGAATCCCGGTCACCGTATTGATCTGCGCCATCTGCGAGGTCATCTGCGCGTTGTCCATGGGATTCATGGGATCTTGATTGTTGAGCTGCGCCACCAGCAGCTTGAGAAAACGATCCTGCGCTTCATTGGCGTCAGATACCGAGCTCTTGGTGTTGCCTGTGGTGGTTGTCGTGGTGCCGTCCACACCGCTTGTGCCGTTGATCATGTGTGTGTTCCCGGGCTTATTGGCCCATTTGCAAAGTCTTGAGCAGCAGCGTCTTGGCCGTGTTCATGACTTCCACGTTGTTCTGGTAGGAGCGCGAGGCCGAAATCATGTTGACCATCTCGTCCACGGCGCTCACGTTGGAGTGGGTGACATAACCCTCACCGTCAGCCAGCGGATGGCTGGGGTCGTGAATGCGGCGACCAGGCGTGCTGTCTTCGCTGATGGCGTTGACTTTGACGCCAGCACTGCCATCCCCCCCATGGGCACGGTCTGAAACACCACCTGACGTGCCTTGTAGACGCTGCCGTCTGGGCCAGCCACGGCATCGACGTTGGCCAGATTCGAGGCCACGACGTTCAGTCGCTGCGACTGGGCGCTGACCGCGCTGCCCGAGATATTGAAGATGGAAAACATCGACATGGTTTAGCTCCTGGGCTTACTGGCCTTGAATGGCGCTGAGCATGGTCTTGGACTGACCGTTGATGAATCGCAGCGTCGCTTCGTAGCGCACGGCGTTGTCCACAAAACTGGCACGCTCGCGGTCCAGATCTACGGTGTTGTTGTCCAGACTGGGCTGGGAGTTGACCGAGTAACCCAGCTTGGCTTTGAGCGCCTCATCCGAGGTCTGAGCCTGCAAGGGGATATGCCCTGCAGCCGTGGTACTGGCCTGTGTCAAAGGCTTGGGGCCGCTGGTGGCAGCCATCAAGGCTTCACGGAAATTGAAGTCGCGCGCCGTATAGCCGGGGGTGTCGGCATTGGCGATGTTGCTGGCAATGGCTCGCTGGCGCTCGGCACGCAGCAGCAGCGCCTCGCTCTGGAAGTCCAGTCGTTCAGTCATTTTGTTCAGCATTGCGGCCTCGCTTTCAGAAATTCAATGCGCCGTAGTCGCACAGACTGCGGCATGCGAGGATTATGAAAATCACACCGCAAAACTAAAGCGTGAAGAAAGCTGTATTGCGCTTCTACTTCGGCCCATTACCAAAGCACGCCTGCACCTATATTTGCGGCCAAGGTCTGCAGCTTTTGTGTCTGTAGATTGCTCCCAAGGATTGATGCATGCCTGCCCGCCTCGCCCAACACCTCACACTTCGCCCCATGCAAGGCGTGGCTGCGGCATGGTGCCTGGGCACTTTGCTGCTGGCTACAGGCGTGCAGGCACAAGATGGCGTTGCCCAGCTCAGCCAGATCGGGCAGCGGTTTATCGACACGGCACTGCACCAGCCCGCTGCTGACGCGCCTCAAGCCAGCAACGGCAGCCCCTTGCGCATGGAAGTGCAGATGGGCCAGCTCGATTCACGCCTGCGCTTGGCGGCCTGTGCGCGGGTAGAGCCTTATCTGCCTGCGGGCAGCCGCCTCTGGGGTCGCACCCGGCTGGGCCTGCGCTGCGTGCAAGGCAGCGTGCCCTGGAATGTGTTTCTACCTATCACCGTGCGCGCCTATGGCCAGGCCTGGGTGGTGCAGGGCAATATTCCCGCGGGCAAAACCTTGAGCGCTGAAGATGCAGTCCCCGCCGAAGTGGACTGGGCCGAAGACAGCGCCCCGGTCTTTGCCAATGCACAAGACTTTATTGGCATGGTGGCAGCTCGCCAATTGACCTCCGGCCAGGCGCTGCGCCAGAACATGGTGCGCCCGCCTTCGCTGTTCAGCGCCGGCTCGCCCGTGCAGGTCATGGTCAACGGCGGCAGCTTCAGTGTTTCCTCTTCAGGCAAGGCAATGGCCGCTGCCGGAGAAGGCCAGCAAGTTCGGGTTCGCATGGATAATGGCCGTCTTGTGACAGGCACGGTCAATGCCAATGGCGTGGTTTACGTTCAGTAAATTGAGAGCAATGACTCACTTTTCTGGATCCATGTCAAAAATTCCTCAAGTTTCACGCGCCCTTGCCGAAAGCAAGGCTACAGCGCCCTACGCCGATACAGGGCGATTGGAGAACCAGCATGAAGATAGGTAACAAGCCGGAGCTGCCGCAAGCCGCGGCAGCCAAGCAGACTCCCAAGTCCGCAACCACGGTGGCCGCAGAAGAATCGACCAAAGGTCTTCCCGAGCGTGCCGCCGGTGTGCCCGTGTCCTTCTCGTCCTCGGCCCGCGCCCTGGACAGCCAGAACCGCACCAACACCGACTTTGATGCCGACCGCGTCAAGGCCATGCGCGAAGCCATTTCAAATGGCAGCTTCCGCATCAACGCCGATGCCATCGCAGACAAGCTGCTGAGCAACGCCGAAGAATTTCTGGTTCACGCCCGCGCCTGAGCGATTGAACTGAGGCTGACACAATGACTTTGCAGGAAATGCTCGATTCGCTGGATGCGGTGGTTCAGACCGTATCGGCATCACTGCAATCTTCAGATGCCTCTGCGCTGGAGCAATCCAGCACTCGACTGCGGGACGCCATGGTGGCCGTCTCCCAGCTCGTCAAACGTTTTCCCTCTGAAGACTGGACGCCCGCGATGCTCGATCGCGCCCAGCACCTGAATGCTGAAATCACACTCATGCGTGATCAGTTGGCCCGCTTGACCGTGCTCAACCAGCGCCGCGCGCAAGCGCTGGTTCCCACAGCCGACGACAGCACTTATGTAAGCAGCCTGCGCGGAGCCTCGCAGTCTGGCCGTGCACGCATTTATCACGCGGCTAGCTGAACGCCAATCCTCGGCACCCATGAAAAAGGCGGATGTTCAAGTCCGCCTTTCTTGTTCCAGTACTCTTTTCAGTACTCACCTGGCTTGATCTTCACAGGTCGCCACGACCAACGCTCGTAGGCACGTACAGCACCTTCGGGCAGCGGATCTGCCTCGACAAACACCTCGATGATTCGGGCTGTTGCCAGCTCTTCCTTGTGAATCCATGGGCTGTACTGCAGATTGCGCTCCACAAACACACGCGGGCGCTCTGGCAGCTCCATGGAAATACGACCAGCCAGCGCCTGCGGACCTATGATGATGTCGATCGGGCCGCCCAGCGCCTTGTGCGCCGCAGGAGCCAGTCCCTCCACGATCTTATCCACAGGGATATGGTTCTGGTGGCTGCTCTTGTAGCCCGGCAAGCCCATGGGTGATGCCAGCCAGAATTGCGCCAGCAACAAGGCCTGCAAAACACCGAACGTCACCCACGCAGCACGCAATCGGGCAGGACTGCTCCACTGAGTAGCCGGAGACTTCACCAACTCCATCGCTGCAGGCACGCACAGGAACATGAAAGCGGTACCCCACTGCAAGTGCAGGTAGGAGCCCGTAAACAGGCACAGCGCCAGGATGGAGAGCAGCGGAACCAGCCCCCAAAGCAGCCAGAACTCGCGCAGCATCTTGTCTTCAGTTGTTCTCACATGCTCATGCGTCGCCTTCGGTGCGGCCTTGTCTTTACTACAGCGACCCCACCAAAGGGCTACACCGAGCACTACCCATGCAGGCATGCAGCGGTTGAAGATCCAGTCCACTGCAAACATCAAGGACATCTGCATACGAGCTGTCGCATCCAGATGCAGACCTAAAGAAGTGCGCCCTGCATAGCGCATGGGCATCCAGTCATGGGTCGTAAGCCAGTACAGATGAGGGGCCAGCGTCAGCAGACCCGTCACCGTGGCCAGCATTGCACCCTTTACATGCACCGGGTTACGCCAAGCGCCAATGCGCAGCCACCAAAGGCCAATCACCCCCAGAGCCAGCACATACTGGTATTTACTCAGCATGGCCAGGCCCGAGACCAATCCCAGCAGCGCCCAGCCAGCCAGTGATGGCTTCAGCGTCACGCGCCAGGTCAGGGCGACGGCAATGGAGATCCACAGCATCATCACCACGTTGTGGTTGTAGTAATACAGCCGCCCACAATAGAAGGTGATGCACAAGGCTGCCAGCAGTGCCACCGTGGCATAAGCCTTGCCGCGCATGCCGCACAGCAGCCGCCAGAAAATAGCCAGTGAGCCCAGAGTGACAACGCCACCCAGTACATAAGTCAGCCCAATGGAGGGGCCGACAACAGCCGCTACAGCAGCCGCAATCCAGGTAGGCATAGGCGGGTGCTTGAAGTAACCCAGCTCCAGCGAGCGAATCCAGATCAGCTGCTCCACGTTATCCCCAGGTGCAGCCAGTGCCGTGACCCAATGGATGCCAAGCCAGATCACGCCATAGATGACCAGTAGAGCCGTCACAGCCCGGCCAGAAAGAACAAGGGATTTGCGTTGCGCAGCAGTCATCAGACAATTACAAAGAAAAGGGCACAGGCAAAATTGCAGAGAACGTAATCAGGGCCGTGAGTATAGCGACGGGTTTTTTGTGCGACACAAACCGTTACCGGCCCAAGAACCTGCCGAAGAATGGCGAAAATCAGCCCATGACCGACTTTCACGCCGAATACGCACCAGCAGCCCCCCCCGCCCAGTTGCCGCGTCAGCCCCTCCGGCTGAGCTGCGTGGTGCCGGCCTATAACGAACAAGCCAATATCGACGGGTTTCTGCGCGCTCTGGCTCAGACCGTGCAGGCCCTGACCCCGGATTTCGAGATTGTCGTCGTCAACGACGGCAGCCGTGACAGCACGCACGAGCTGTCCATGCGCCTGTCGCAGGAGCTGCCGCTGCGCTATCTGGCCCTGTCGCGCAACTTTGGCAAAGAAGCCGCTTTGTCTGCCGGCATCGACCACGCACGCGGCAATGCCGTGCTGCTGATTGACGCCGACTTTCAACACCCGCTTGAGATGCTGAGCGAGATGCACGCACTGTGGCAAGCCGGCTACGAGATGGTCTATGGTGTGATTGCCGACCGTGGCGCAGAAAGTGGTGCCAAGCGCATAGGCACCAATCTGTTCTACAGCGTGATGAACTCGGGCAGCGCGGTCAAGCTGCCGCCCAATGCGGGCGACTTCCGCTGGATGGACCGCAAGGTGGTCGACGCCCTCAAGGCCTTGCCTGAAAACAACCGCTTCATGAAAGGTCTGTACGCCTGGGTTGGCTTTAAGACTGTGGCCCTGCCTTTTGTGCCTAAAGACCGTGCCGCTGGCAATTCCAGCTTCAATCTGCGCCGCCTTGGCTCGCTGGCTCTGCTAGGACTGACCTCGTTCACCACCCTGCCCCTGCGCATCTGGAGTATGGTGGGTGCCAGCATTTCGCTGCTGGCACTGGCCTATGGTCTGTGGATTGCTGTAGAGGCGCTGTTCTTTGGCAACCCTTTAAGGGGCTGGCCCACACTGGCCGCCAGCATCATGCTGTTCTCAGGCGTGCAACTGCTGTCTATTGGCATTCTGGGCGAATACATTGGGCGCATCTATGAAGAGGTCAAACGCCGCCCCATCTATCTGGTGGCCCACGACGAAGACCGCAGCCCGCTGCGCGAAAAACCCTGATGAATGCCTTGCTCCAGAAGCTGCGCAGCCTGCCGCAGCTGATTCAGTTTGTACTGGTGGGCGGCGCAGCGGCGGCCACGCATCTGGCCGTGGTCGGCTTGCTTGTTGCGTTCGCAGGGTTGGCACCGCTGCATGCCAATGTGCTGGCCTTTCTGATTGCCTTTGTGGTCAGCTACAACGGCCACGCACTGCTCACTTTTTCATCAGCACAAGTGAGAGGCTGGGCGGTCGTGGCCAAATTCTTTGCCGTGGCCTGCCTGTCTTTTGCCGCCAATGAGTTGCTCTACTACATCGCCCTGCACTGGCTGCACTGGCATTACTTCTGGAGCCTGGCCGTCGTGCTGGTACTGGTCGCCATCGGCACGTTTGTCATGAGTAAATTCTGGGCCTTCCGGGCACGCAGCAGCACATGAGCCACACGCCCTCTAACTTTCGCGCCATCTTGCTGTGCGCGGATGATTACGCCCTGCACCCGCTGGTTGATGACGCCGTGCAGCAACTGGCCCGCGCGGGCCGCCTGTCTGCCACCAGTTGCATGACCACATCACCGCACTGGCAGCAAGCCGCCCCGGCCTTGAAGCCCATGCGCCCCATGCTCTCTGTCGGTCTGCACTTCAACCTGACCGAAGATCATGGCGGCCAGCACACGGCGCAGGCGCTGGGCCAGGTCATCCGCCAGGCCTATTGCCATCAAATGTCGCCAGTGCAAATGCGTGCGGCATGGCGCGAGCAGCTGGATGCCTTTGAGCAAGGCATGGGCACACCGCCGGACTTTATCGACGGCCACCAGCATGTGCACCAGTTACCGGGCCTGCGCAACGCCATGCTTGAAGAAATGCAGTCCCGCTACGCGACAAACGAGATGCCATGGGTGCGCTCCACCGCGCCCGCCGCCGGGCTATGGCGCAGCCCCAAAGCCGCCATCATTGCGCTGCTGGGCGGCTGGGCCGCAACCCGGCGGCTGCGCAAGGCAGGCGTTCCCATCAACAAGGGTTTTGGCGGTGTTTACGGCTTTGACGCCCCCGATGCCACCACCTATGGCGCGCAAATGGCCAACTGGCTACCGCACATGGCCGAAGGCGGCTTGCTGATGTGCCACCCGGCCAGCGGAATCGTCGAAGGCGATGCCATTGGCCAGCAGCGCCCCGTGGAATTTGAATACCTGATGTCCGACGCCTTTGGCGCGCTGCTGCAGCGCAATGACTGCCGTATTCACCAAGGCCCTGTAAAAGCGCTCTAAAAGCTTTTTAAATCTGCTGGCGCATCTTTGCCACCACCCGCTCAAACACACGCCAGAAGGCGGCATCCTGCGTGGTCGCAAAATTGATGCGCATGCAGGTACTCGATCCCCGGCTGGCGTGAAACATGGCGCCCGGCGCAATCATGTAGCCCTCATCCAGCAGGTGCTGGGTCAGCACTTCGGTATCGACCCCGGTATCGACCCAGCCAAACATGCCAGCGGGCTCGGCCACAAAGCGACAACCGGCTGCTTGGGCCAGCGCAACGCTGCGGGTGCGGGCCTTGGCCAGATGCTGGCGCAGCCGCTCGGCATGGCGGCGCAGTTGGCCTTGCTCCATGCACAGGGCCAGAGCTTGCTCCATGGGGGTAGGAGTCGATAAGGTGGAGAGCAGCTTGGTATCCAGCAACCTCTCCACCAGATCAGGCGGCGCGGCCAGATAGCCCAGACGCCAGTTGGGCACCAGCACCTTGGCAAAGCCGCTGATATAAATGCTGCGCTGCAGGCGGTCCAGCACCGTCACGCGCGAGGCATGGTCTGGGGCGATGTGGCAGTAGCTATCGTCTTCCACCACATAAAAGCCGTAACGCTGGGACATCTGCAACACCTCGTGAGCGCTGGCGGCGCTCAGGCTGTAACCCGTGGGGTTGTGCAGCACACTGACGCTGACATAGAGCTTGGGCGCCATGGTTTCGCAATAGCGCTGCATGACCGCCATGTCCGGCCCCTCCGGCCCGCGCGGCACGGGAAGCACGCGCATACCCATGGCAGCCAGGCGCGCATATTCCACGGCCCAACCGGGCTCTTCCACCATCACCGGGTCGCCCGGCTGCAGCAGGGCGCGGCTGACGATGTCGAGCGCCTGGGTGGCGCCCATGGTAGTGATAATCTGGCTAGGCGCAGCCGCAATGCCTATGCGCTGCATGCGCCGTGCCAAGGCTTCACGCAGGCTGCTGTCGCCCATGGGGTCGCCATAGCGCACCAGAGATTCGCGCAGCGCCGGCCCACTGGTGACCTTGCGCATGGCTGCCACCAGAAAGCCTGCATCCAGCCATTCAGCCGGCAGCACACCTGCGCCGGGCTGGGGTTTGCCGGCCACGCTTTCCACAAACATGCCGCGTATCAGCATGGTGGCATTGATGCGGGTACCGGAGGCAATACCGACCGGGGTGTCTAGCGCTCTTCCATTGATAGCTTCCAGCGCTTGCCTCTCCTGGGTTTGAAGCGGATTTTGCGCAAAGTCTCGAACAAAGAAGCCGCGCTGCGGTCTGGCCTCTACCAGGCCTTGCGCCTGCAGCAAGTCATAGGCGGCCACCACGGTATAGGGGCTCACATTCTGCTGGCGCGCACACTCGCGCACCGATGGCAGACGCGCGCCCGCAGGCAGCAGGCGCATGCGGATTCGCTCAGCCAGGCGCTCGGCCAGTTGCTGGGTCAGGGTCAGCGCTGCTTGGCGCGACAAGGAAATGGACATGGTTTTAAGGCGGTGGACTGTATTGATGCAAACACCAATACAGAAGCAATAATTGCGGGGCTGTCTGTATTGGAACTGTAATGGTCTCAGGCGTATATTGATTTCATCAATTTTGCTTGGCCGCCCTCTACACAGGGCTATGGCTACCCTGTCGCAATGCCCGCCCAGCCCCACAGGCAAGCGTCGCGCGACATAAAAAACCACCTGCTGGTGCTCAGCGGCCGCGCTACCCGCGCCCCCGCTGTGGCGCAAAAAGCCCCAAGCTCCCGCCAGCACATGCCCTACCACGGCGTGAAACCACACACTGGCCAGCCCCGCAGGGGGTTAGCACCGTAGAGATCGAGACCTGTTTATGACGACAACATGGACACTGGCAGAACGCACTGCCAAGATGAATTCCTCCGCCATCCGCGAGATCCTGAAGCTGACCGACCGCCCCGGCATCATCAGCATGGCTGGCGGCCTGCCTTCCCCCAAGGCCTTCCCTCTGGATGCCTTCACCGTCGCCTGCCAGACGGTGATGCAGCGTGACGGCGCTGCCGCCCTGCAGTACTCCACCACCGAAGGTTTTGCACCACTGCGCCAGGCGATTGCCGACTTCCTGCCCTGGAATGTGGACCCCGAGCAAGTGCTGATCACCACCGGCAGCCAGCAGGCGCTGGACCTGATCGGCAAGATCTTCTTCGACAAAGGCAGCCGCGTGCTGGTAGAAAAGCCCACGTACCTGGGCGCTCTGCAAGCCTTCACCCCCATGGAGCCTGTGGCCGTGGGCGTGGACAGCGATGACGAAGGCATGCTGATTACAAATTTCGAAAAGCAAGCGGGCAGCGGCGCGGACAAGGCCCGTCTGGCCTATGTGCTGCCCAACTTCCAGAACCCCACGGGCCGCACCATGAGCGACGCGCGCCGTCAGGCACTGGTGGAAAAGGCCAAAGAGCTGAATATTCCCCTGGTCGAGGACAACCCCTACGGCGACCTCTGGTACGAAGAAGAACCCCCTTTGCCCCTGGCTGCACGCAACCCCGAGGGCGTGATCTACATGGGTTCGTTCTCCAAGGTGCTGGCCCCCGGCCTGCGCATCGGCTTTATCGTCGCGCCCAAGTCCGTCTACGGCAAGCTCACGCAAGCCAAGCAAGCCGCTGACCTTCACACCCCCAGCTTTAACCAGCGCGTGGTGGCCGAAGTCATCAAAGACGGCTTCCTGAACCGCCATGTGCCCACCATCCGTGCCATGTACAAGGTGCAGCGCGACGTGATGCTGATGGCGCTGGAGCGCGAAATGGCCGGCTTGGGCGTGAAGTGGACTCGCCCCGTGGGCGGCATGTTCCTGTGGCTGACCCTTCCCAAGAACATGGACGCGCAGGTGCTGCTGGCCAAGGCCGTGGAACGCCACATGGCCTTTGTGCCAGGAGCCCCCTTCTACGCGGATGATGCACAGACCAATACGCTGCGCCTGTCCTATGTGACCGTGTCGCCCGAGCAGATCAACCAAGGCATTGCAGCCCTGGCTGAAGCGATCAAGGCTTATGCATAACACCCCCTGAGGCGCTCCTCTCTCTTTGGGAGGGGGACGACAGCTTCGCCGCGAGGCGGCTCTTGCTCGCTGTCTCTGATACCCCGTGGCATGCGCAATGCCTCATCAACCGGCCCTGCGCCGGTTTTTCTTTTTGCTGACAATCCCTGTCCATGTCTGCCCCAGCCCTTATTGCACCTTCTTCGCGTCCCTATATGACTGTGGACGTATTCACGCAAACCGCGCTGCTCGGCAATCCCGTGGCCGTGGTGCTGAATGCGGACGGACTGAGCGATGCACAGATGCAGGCTTTTGCCTGCTGGACCAATCTGTCCGAAACCACATTTGTGATGCAGCCAAGCGCCGAAGGCCAAGCTGCTGGCGCGGACTATCTGCTGCGCATCTTCACGCCAGCGGGCGAGCTGGCGTTTGCCGGCCACCCCACGCTGGGCAGCTGCCACGCCTGGCTGGCCCAGGGCGGCCAGCCGCGCAACCCTGAGCAGGTGTTACAGGAATGCAAAAAAGGGCTTGTACCCATTACTGCAAGCGCGCAAGGCGCTCTGTTTTTTGAAGCACCTTCGCTGGACTCGCAAGCGGTTTCCGAAGAAGAACTGACACCCATACTGCAGGCGCTGGGCCTGGCGCGCGAACAGCTGCTGATGGCACGCCGCCTCTATAACGGCTCGCCGTGGCTGGGCTTGCTGCTCGATCACCCGGACACCGTGCTGGGTGTGGAGCCAGACTTTGCGGCACTCAAGAAACTGAATGCCAAAGCCGGTCTGGCCGCGATCTACGAAGCCGAAGAAGATGCCCCGCTGATCGGCCGTTCCAGCCGCGAAGCGCGGGCTTTTGCCAAACAAGCCGAAGAAGCAGCGCAGGGCAAGCCTTCAGCCATATCGCCCAGCCTGGAAGTGCGCGCCCTGATTGGCGAAACCACCAGCGAAGACCCGGTGACCGGCAGCCTGAACGCTGCGCTGGCCCAGTGGCTGACGGGCGAGGGCCTGCTGCAAACGCCCTATATCGCCGCCCAGGGCGTGTGCGTAGGTCGTGACGGCCAAGTCCATGTACAGACCGGCAGCAATGGCAAGCTCTGGGTGGGTGGCCACACGGTCACCGTCGTCAATGGCGCGGTATTGCTCTGAGATCAGCACCCCTCAAAGAAAAAGCCAGCCACCTTTCGGGTGTCTGGCTTTTTTGGCGTTGCGGACTGATTAAGCGTCCAGACGCACCAGCCAGCCGTGGCGGTCTGCGGCGCGGCCGTATTGAATGTCGGTCAGTTCCTTGCGCAGCGCCAGAGTGATCTCGCCAGCGGGAGCATTCAAGTCGCCCACGGAGAAATCCTTGCCCTTGAGTTGGCCGATGGGGGTGATGACGGCAGCCGTGCCGCAGGCAAACACTTCGGTGATCTCGCCGCTGGCCACGCCTTGCTTCCATTCATCGGCCGAGACCTTGCGCTCTTCCACGATCATGCCGCGGTCGCGCGCCAGTTGCAGGATGGAGTCGCGTGTGATGCCTTCCAGAATGCTGCCCGACAGCGCAGGGGTCACCAGCTTGTTCTCTTTGCCGTAGACCAGGAATACGTTCATGCCACCCAGCTCTTCCAGATACTTGCCTTCGGCAGGGTCCAGGAACAGCACTTGCGAGCAGCCGTTTTCATAGGCTTGCTCTTGGGGCAGCAAGGATGCGGCATAGTTGCCGCCGCACTTGGCCGCGCCCGTGCCGCCCTTGGCCGCGCGGGCAAAGTCGGTCGACAGCCAGATCGCCACAGGGGCCACTCCCTTGGCAAAGTAAGGGCCTGCAGGGCTGGCGATGACGTAGTAGCTGGCCTTGTGCGCGCTGCGTACGCCCAGAAAGACTTCGTCGCCAATAATGAAGGGGCGCAGGTACAGGCTGGCTTCTTCACCGCCGGGCACCCAGTCCTTGTCCACCGCAATGATTTGCTTGAGCGATTCGACAAAGATATCCACAGGCAGCTCAGGCAGCGCCAGACGCTTGGCCGAACGCTGCATGCGCTGGGCATTGGCCGTGGGGCGGAAGGTCCAGATGGAGCCGTCGGCGTGACGGTAGGCCTTGATTCCTTCAAAAATTTCCTGGCCGTAGTGGAGCACGGCAGCGGCGGGATCCAGCGAGATGGGGCCATAGGGCATCACTTCGGCATCATGCCAGCCGGCTTCCTTTTCCCAGCGCACCGCAACCATGTGATCGGTAAAGTGCAGGCCAAAACCCGGCTTCTCAAGAATCTTGTCGCGCGCTTCGGCGCTGCGTGGGTGGCTTGAAGCAGTCAGCTTGAACTTGGTGGCAGAGGTGGACACGGGACGATTCCTTCCAGAAGGCATGAGGGCAATGCACCGGCACCGGCAGGGCGCCATGGCAGTTTGTAAGGGTGCCGCACAGCGAAGCCGTGCAGCAAGGCCGACAGCGTAGCATGGCATTTTTTGGTTCTTTACAGAATCGCGTGGATACCGGAACAAGTGTGGTGAACCTTCCCCCAGTGAAGCCCAGTACGTGCCCGCTCAGCAGAAGTATTTGCTAACTTTTTGAAAAAGGCGTCATCACGCAGATCTGGTCGGCCATGGTTTCGGCCTCCTGCGCGTTGTGTGTGACCAGAATGGCGGTCTGGCCTGCGGCACGCAGAATGTCGCGTACCTCCAGCGTCAGGCGCTCGCGCGTGGCGGCGTCGAGATTGGAAAATGGCTCATCGAGCAGCAGCAAGGCCGGTGCCGGTGCCAGGGCTCTTGCCAGGGCCACGCGCTGCTGCTGACCGCCAGACAGCTCATGCGGGAACTTGGCCCCGGCATCGGCCAGCCCCACCACGGCCAGCAACTCATTCACACGCTTTTCGCGCTCGCCCTTGCTGCTGCGGCGCAGGCCAAAACCCACGTTCTGCACGGCGCTCAGGTGAGGGAACAGGCCGTACTCCTGAAACATCATGCCTACATGGCGCTGCTCGGGCGGCAGATGGGTTCTGGGGCCGGAGAGCAGCCGCTCGCCCAGATGAATGCTGCCCGCACGCACGGGTTCAAACCCCGCAATGGCGCGCAGAACCGATGTCTTGCCGCAACCCGAGGGGCCAAGCAGGCTGGCGATATGGCCGGCAGGCACCTGCAGGTCAAAGCCCTGCAGCACGGTGTGCAGACCCTTGGGTGCTTCATAGCCCAGATGCAGCTGTGCAATATGTAGTGAGGCGGTCATGCTGTTACTTCAATTTCAATAGCTGCTTGCGCAATTTACATAAGCGCTTGAGGCCAGTTTCATGCAGATTCATCGCTGCACATTCGACAGCTGCGAGCGCGCCAGCAGCATGACAGGGATCAGCCCCGCCACCACGATACACAGCGCCGCAATCGCGCCTTCCTCATAGGTGCCGCGTGCGGCCTCGGCATAGAGCCAGGTGGCCAGGGTGTCAAAGTCCGCCGGGCGCAGCAGCAAGGTGGCAGGCAGCTCTTTCATGGCATCGACAAACACCAGCATGGCGCTGGTGGCCATGGCCGGGCGCAGCAGCGGCAGGTGCACGCGGCGCAATGTGGCAAGCCGCCCTTCACCTAGCAGGCGCGAGGCCTGCTCCAGCGTGGGCGGTATACGTGCCAGCCCGGCCTCAATGCCGCCCACGGGCATGACAAGAAATCGAATCACGCAGGCCACCACCAGCACCACGCCCAGCCCCATCAGCGGCAGGCCTTCAGCGCCAAACAGGCTGGCAAGCCCTGCATCCAGCGCCAGTGCGGGCGTCAGCAGGCCAATGGCCAGCACGGTGCCCGGCACGGCATAGCCCAGAGCCGCCACCTGCGCAGGCCAGCGCGATGGCGCACGGGTGCTGATGCCGGTGCGTGTGGACCATGCAACCACCAGACCAGCAGCCACGGCAATCACGGTCACGCCCAGCGCCAGCCCCAGCGTATTGAGCAGGCTGGACACCAGACCGTCAGAAATTCCGCTGCCCTGCGCAAAGCGCTTGCCGCTTTCCCAAGCCAGATAGGCTGCAGGGGCCACAAAGCCAATCAGCACAGGCACGCTGCAGGCCAGCGTGGCCAGCCATGCGCTGTAGCCTGGCAGGCGATGCGATTCAATGCCGCGCATGCGTTGGGCTGAACCAAAACGCTGGCGGCTGCGGCCTTTGCGCTCCAGCCAGACCAGCGCCACCACGGCCAGTAGCATGGAGCAGGCAATCTGCGCCGCGCCGGCCAGGTCTGAGCGCGTAATCCAGGTCGTATAGACCGACACGGTGAGTGTGTGCACGCCCAGAAATTCCGATGCACCAATGTCGTTCAGCGTCTCCAGCAGCGCCAGACTCAGGCCCACGGCCAGCGCAGGCCGCGCCATGGGCAGGGCTACGCGCCAGAAAGCACCCCAGCGGGTTTCACCCAGCGAACGTGCGGCTTCCATCAAATGCGCGGGCTGGGTCATGAACATGGCCCGCGCCGTCATATACACATAGGGATAGAGCGTGAAACCCAGCACAAAGATCGCGCCGCCCATGGAGCGCAGATCCGGCAGACGCCATTGACGCGGGCTGTCATAGCCCAGCACCCAGCGCAGCGCACCCTGCACCGGACCGATGGGGTGCAGCAAATCTAGGTAAGAAAACGCAACGATATACGCAGGCATGGCCAGCGGCAGCAGCAGCGCCCAGTGCAGCCAGCGCCGCCCCGGAAAATCATAGGCCGTCACCAGCCAGGCGCAGCCCGTGCCCACCAGCAGCACCAGCAGGCCCACTCCCGTCAGCAGCAAGGCCGTGTTGATGGCGGCATCGGGCAGCACATAGCGCAGCAGGTTCTGCCAGTGCGCAAAATCAGCCCCCAGCGCCAGCCACGCCAGCGAAGCAATGGGCGCGAACACCCCCAGCGCAATCAACCAGCTTGCGCACTGCCACACCGGCCCGACGGGCCTCAGCCCTGAACGAAGAAAAGAAAACATCAATTACGAAGGAACTTCAGCACCCAAAAAGCCAAAAGGCTGCGCCCCATGCAAAGGACGCAGCACTTGATGAAGCACACACCGCCAAAGCGACAGCCAGCAAGGGCCGCCCCGCAGCGAGGCTGTCGCCCCCTCCCCTAGCGCGCAGCGCGTAGAGAGGGGGGAAGCGGCTCCGCCGCTCAGGGGTGATTACTTATCAAACCCGACCTTGTCGACCAGCAAGCTAGCTGCCTTGCGGTGCTTGGCAATTTCAGCCAATGGCAGCGGGTCGATCTTGATCTCGCCAATGCTCTGGGCCACGACGGGGTCCAGCGCCACGCCCTTGCGCACGGGGTGCTCGTAATTGGCCTGTGCGTACATGTTCTGCGCCGGTTCAGACACCAGGAACTCCAGCAGCTTCACCGCATTGGCGCGGTTAGGCGCATGCTTGGCTACCGATGCACCGCTGATATTGACATGCGTGCCGCTCTTGGGGTCGTTGAAAGTAGGCTTGATGACCTTGATGGAATCGCCCCACTTGCGTGCATCCGTACCTTCCTTCGCCGCCTTCATATGGCCAACGTAGTAGGTGTTGCCCAGACCCACATCACAGATGCCGCCCAGAATGTCGCGGGCAATGTCGCGATCGCCGCCTGTGGCCTTGCGTGCCAGATTGGCCTTGACACCCTTGAGCCACTGCTCGGTCTTGGCCTCGCCGTCATGGGCAATCATGGCCGCCGTCAGCGCGGTGCTGTAGGGGTGCTGGCCGGCACGCGAGCAGACCTTGCCCTTGAACTGAGGCTTGGCCAGATCTTCATAGCGGAAATTGCCGGTCTTCATGTCCTTGTCGGCATACAGCACACGGGCACGCATGGACAGCGCAAACCACTGGTTGCCCGCATCGCGCAACTGGGCGGGAATGGCCGACTCCAGCGCAGCCGACTTGACGGGCTGGGTCACGCCGCCGTCAACCAGATCCAGTAAATTGCCAATGTCCACCGTCATCAGCACATCGGCTGGCGAACGCTCGCCCTCGGCCTTGACCCGCTCCAGCAGGCCGTCTTTGACGAAAACGGTCTTCACGCCCACCTTGGTCTGGGCGGTGAAGGCAGCCAGCAGCGGCTGAATCAGCGCGGGCTCGCGTGTGGTGTAGAGCGTGATGTCCTCAGCATGAGCGGACAGCGCAGGGGCGCACAGGCTGGCAACGGCGGCCAGTGCAAACAGGGGGCGTCGAAACATGGAAGGCTCCAGAGGGTGAAAGCAGCAGACACAAAAAAACACGCTCCGCTTCAGAACCCCAAGGCCTCCTGCCAGCTAAGTGCAAGAGGGCCATGAACCAGTACCGAAAGCGGAGCGTGTTTTTATGCTTTTGAGAATCGCTCGCATCCATCTTAACCGAGTGGAGGCTTCGCCCTTGCCTCTCAACCCGGTTGGTTGATGCGGTAATGCGCACCACTCCGTCTACGCGCTGTCGCCCAAGCGCCAGCAGGTCGCAGGCATGACAGCGCCGCCAGCGGCCAAGGCCCAACATCCGCCCCATGGGAACCCTCTACCTTGTGCGCCACGGCCAGGCCTCGTTTGGCGCGAATGATTACGACCAGCTCAGCGAGCGAGGCCAGGCGCAAGCGCTGCGCCTTGGAGAGTACTGGCGCGAACGAGGTCTGACGTTTGACGCCGTCTATGCCGGCACGCTCAAACGCCACCAGCAGACGCTGGCCGGTATTGTGCAAGGGCTGGGCGGCGCCATCCCGGCGACTCAGAGCAGGCCCGGCCTCAATGAATACGACAGCGAAGCCCTGCTGCGCGCCATTCACCCCGCACCGCTGCCCAGGCCAGATACGCCCGAGCTGTACCGCCATCACTTTCGCCTGCTGTGCGACGCACTGGCGCAGTGGATGGGCGGCACCATCAGCCCAGAAAGCATGCCGGACTGGAACGGCTTTTCAGACGGGGTGCATCAGGTGCTGGAAGAGATACGCCACGAGCACAGCGGCCAGAACGTGCTGCTGGTCAGCAGCGGCGGCCCCATCTCTACGGCAGTGGGTCAGGTGCTGGGCACATCGCCCGAGGTGACGATTGCCCTGAATATGCGGCTGCGCAATATTGCCGTGACGGAGTTCACCATCAGCCCCAAGCGACTGATGCTGCAAACCTTCAACACGCTCAATCATCTGGACACCCCAGAGCATCGCAGCTGGATTACCAGCGCTTAACCGCTGAGCCGCTCTGCCCTCTTTTCAACCCCTCTGAGACAGCTCACATTCCATTGCGGCATAGCAGGCAGAACAGCTTGTGACTGCCTGACGGTAGGTTTCAGCGGCACACTGTGTCCATCCAGTTTCAGACAGAAGGACAAGCATGAAACGCCGCAGTTTTACCCAATCCCTGATCAACGCCGCAGCGGGGGCGGCCTTGCTGACCGGGTTTGCCGCCAGCACCCAGGCCGAAGGCCTCTCCAACCGCCCCATTCGCATCGTTGTGCCCTTTGGCGCAGGCGGTGTGGCCGATGTGACGGCCCGCGTGGTCGCGCAGCGGCTCTCTACCCAGCTGGGCCAGCCGGTGGTAATTGACAACAAGCCCAGCGCGGGCGGCATTGTGGCGGCGGATACCGTGGCCAAGTCCGCGCCAGACGGCCACACCCTGTTCCTCATGTCCAACGGCAGCGCCGTCACGGTCAATCTGTTCAACAACTTGCCGTTCGACATGGTCAAGGACTTTACGCCCGTGTCCACCCTCGGCTACTTTGACATTGGCGTGATTACCGATGCCAAGTCGCCCTTCAAAAACCTGGGCGAGCTGGTGAGCTACGCCAAGGCCAACCCCGGCAAACTGAACCTGGGCAGCATCAATGTGGGCAGCACCCAGAATCTGGCTGCCGAGCTGTTCAAAAACACTGCCGGCATTGATGCGCAGATCGTGCCCTTCAACGGCACACCAGCGGTCGTGACCGCCCTGCGCGGCAAGCAGGTGGATGCGGCGGTGGAAATCCTCACGCCCATCATGGGCCAGATCAATTCCAAGGCCGTGAATCTGCTGGCGGTGACAGGGGAGAAGCGCTCGCCCCTGTTGCCATCCGTGCCTACGGCGCAAGAATCTGGCGTCAAAGGCTTTGTGGCTTCTTCATGGAATGCGCTGGCTGCGCCTTCCAAGACTCCAGCCGCTGTGATTGCGCGCCTGAGCAAAGAAATCACAGCGGCGGTGAACAGCCCCGAAGTGAGCAAAAAGCTGCGCGAGCTGAATGTGCAGGCCCAGGCCAGCACGCCCGAGCAGACCGCCAAACTGCTGCAATCCGAAATCAAACGCTGGGGCGATGTCATCACTACCGCTCGTATCCCTAAGCAGTAACTATGCTTTCAGGAGCAGCTAGCGCCTGAATAAATGGAATTTCAATACAAAACAGCCTGCAAATGCAGGCTGTTTTTACGTAAGGCACTCATTTATTAAATGGGCTGCGGCTTGTTTTCAACCGTGCTCAAGGGCAGATCGTGAATCTCGCCCAACAACTTCACCAAGCCCTCAGCCGATGACTGCACCATGGCCGCGCCGCGCTCTACCGTTGCGGCGATAGCGTTGCCTGCGGCACCGGCGGGGTTGTAATCCTCCATCGCCCAGCCCAGCTTGGCGCTGCGGCCATTGCCGATAAAGTGATATTTTCCGGCCCGCACTTCAGAGGTGGAGGCAAAGTTCTGCGCCCTCTCCATGTGCACGGTCTCGGGCGCGAGGTGCAGCATCATCGATGTTTCCACCTCGCCGCCATGAACGCCAAAACGATGCTCATGCGCGCAGAACTGCTGGTTGGCGGCATCGTCCACCAACCCGAACCAGCTGGCGCTGTAGACCAGCAGGCCGTGCTTGATGCGCAGCTCGCGGGCCACCACATCCATCACGCTGACCTGCCCGCCATGGCCGTTAAGCAGCAAAAGCTTTCTGACCCCGGCGCGTGCCACGCAAGCGCCCAGTTCCGTCCACAGCGCGATCAGTGTGGCGGGCTGCAGCGTCAAAGTGCCGGCGTAATTGGTGTGCTCGACGGAAAAACCGATGTTCTGCGGCGGCAAAAACAGCACGGGCAAGTCTGCAGGCAACAGCGGCAGTGCATGGGCAATCACGCCATCAATCAGGCTGGCATCCACCGACAGCGGCAGGTGCGGGCCATGCTGCTCCACCGCGCCCACAGGCAGCACGGCCACGGTGTCTGCGGCCAGCCCGCTGGTCTGTGCCTGGGCAAAGTCGTAGGCAGATGCCTGCGCCCAAAAGCGTGAGGGCCAGCGTGCAGAAGAAGACGGAATATTGCTCATACCCCCATCGTAGCTGCGCCAGCCGCTTACGGCGGGGTCAGCGCTCGGGCTGCAGTCCGGCAAGCACGGCGGGGCGACCTCCTTCACAATCATCCGATGCCTGAAGCCACAACCAGCGCGCAGCGCCAGAACACATCCACAGACACATCCCGGGCAGCGGCCAGACCGCAAACCCGTGATTTGACCCAGGGTCCCATTGCCAGCACCTTGCTGGTCTTTGCCCTGCCCATACTCGCGGGCAATGTGCTGCAGTCGCTCAATGGTTCGGTCAATGCCATCTGGGTCGGCGGCCATCTGGGCGAGGCCGCCCTGACGGCCACCGCCAATGCCAACAATGTGATGTTCGCGCTGATCGGTGCGGTGTTCGGCATCAGCATGGCGACCAACATCCTGATCGCCCAGAGCATGGGAGCCCACAACATCGGCCAGGCCAAGCGCGTGCTGGGCACCAGCGCTACGTTTTTCGGGGTGGTTTCGCTGCTGATCGCCTTGCTGGGCTGGCCGCTGTCGCGCCACCTCATGCAGTGGATGAGCACGCCCGAAGCCGCCCTGCCGCTGGCCGAGGCCTATCTGCAGGTCATCTTTCTGGCAATTCCCCTGCTGTTCATGTTCAGCTTTGTGACGGCCGCTTTGCGCGGCGCGGGGGACACCAAGACGCCGTTCTGGTTTCTGCTCATCGTCGTGGTGCTGGACATGGCTCTCAACCCCCTGCTGATCTTTGGCTGGGGGCCCGTACCGCGCATGGGCATTCAGGGCTCGGCAGTGGCCACGCTGATTGCCAACGGGGTGAGCTTTTTTGCCCTGCTGGGCTGGCTGCGCTTTCGCCGTCACCCGCTGTGGATAGGCCGCAGGCAGCTGGGCCTGTTCAAGCCCGACCTGACGATCGTGCGCACTCTGGTTGTCAAGGGCCTGCCCATGGGCGTGCAAATCGTGATGATCTCGTTGGCCATGATCGCCATGATTTCCATGGTCAACGAGCATGGCGTGCAGACGGCCTCAGCCTACAGCGCCGCGCTGCAGCTGTGGACCTATGTACAAATGCCGGCCATGGCCATTGGCGCCGCCTGCTCATCCATGGCCGCGCAGAACGTGGGTGCGGGCCTGTGGAAGCGCGTGGATGCCACGGCTCGCGCAGGCATGCTGACCAACATTCTGCTGACGGGCGGGCTCATCGTCCTCATCGTGCTGCTGGATCGCTATGTGCTGGGCTGGTTTCTGCCCACCGGCAGTCCATCGCTGGAGGTGGCGCGCCACCTCAACCACATTGCGATCGGCTCTTTCCTGTTCTTTGGCGTGACCTTTGTGCTGTCTGGCGTGGTGCGTGCCACGGGTGCGGTGCTGGCCCCCATGCTCATTCTGGGCATTGCCATGTGGGGCATTCGCGTGCCAGCGGCCCGGTTTCTGCAGCCCGTGCTGGGTGTGGACGCACTGTGGTGGAGCTTCCCCATCAGCTCAGCCGCTTCGGTCATCATGATTCTGGCCTACTACCGCTGGGGCAACTGGCGCAAAGCCGAGATGCTGCCTCGTACAGCAATGGTGACCACTGCACAGCCAGCAACTCAGCCAGATGAAACCCATGCCGTGAACTGCGATGCGCTGCTAGCGCAGTCCCCCGCCAGCGACAGCGTGGCCATTCCTGCCGAGGTCGCTGGCCAGCCGCCCGGGCCGGTAGCCAATCAGGCGAAGTCTTAAAGCGGCTAACACTACCCAGCAAACCAGAGGTTTGCGTATGAGACAAGGCGAAGCAGCGACGTATCAAGGGTTGTATGAGTCGCTCTTAATCTGCTCATACAGCCTTCACCTTGGCGGCGCATACTGCCCGACTGGAACCAAATAGCGCAACCCAGCTCCAAACACAGGTCATGTCGTCTCTTCCAATCCTCCGCCGCCTCAATCTCAGCCCCAGACTCAGCCCGTTTGCACTGTGGTTTTTTGCATTGATTTTGATAGCTGCCAGCGCTTTACCCATAAGCGCCAAAGCACAAATCAACCTGGGTTTATCCAGCAGCAAAACCAGCACCTCGGCCGCCGTGGTGCAGACGCCACGCGTGCGCGCCGAAATAGTGGCGCAAGCGCCCGATGGCATTGCCGCAGGCCAGACCTTCTGGCTGGGCCTCAAGCTGGCGCATGAGCCCGACTGGCATACCTACTGGAAGAACGCTGGTGACTCCGGCTTGCCCACCGAGCTGCAGTGGCAACTGCCCGCTGGCCTGAGCGCCGGAGCCATTGACTGGCCCACGCCCCATGCCCTGCGCGTAGGCCCGCTGGTCAATTACGGCTATGAAAACACCGTGCTGCTGCCCATCCCGGTCAAGGTTGCCAGCGACTTCAAGGCCCCTGAATCCGGCATGGTGGAGGTACGCCTGTCCGCCAGCTGGCTGATCTGCCGCGTGGAATGCATTCCCGAAAGCGGCGAGTTCGCGCTGCAGATTCCCGTGGGCGGCACCACCGCCACCCATAGTGAAGACTTCTTCAAAGCGCAAGCCCAGCAACCTGTAGCGCTCAGCGATAGCGGCAAGGCCAGCATTCAAGCCGATGCCAATGCAGCCAAGAGCACGGTGCTGGACGACCGCATCAGCCTGCGCGTCACAGGCCTTCCAGCCGCCATTCAGGGCAAGGCGCTGGAGTTCTACCCCGAAAACGCCGAAACCTTCAACCACGCCGCCGAGTCCGGCAAGGACTGGCAGCAGCGCTGGGATGGCAATGTGTGGGTGGCAGAGGGTATGCCGCTGTCTGACATGCGTGGCGAAACGCCCAAGCAACTGGCCATCGTCATCGCGCTAGCCGACAAGGACCGCGCCACAGCGATGGACAAGGGCGAGCCCATTGCCTGGCGCAGCACTCTGGATGTAGCAGGGCAATGGACGCCTGCCACGCTGGCCAGCGTCTCCCCCGCGCTGGCCGCAGCGCTTGAAGCCAACAAAAATGTGGCTTCTGCACCGGCCTCTACCAGCAACACCGGTATCTGGGCCGCACTGCTGGGCGGCTTGATTGGCGGGCTGATTCTCAACCTCATGCCCTGCGTGTTTCCCGTGCTGGCCATCAAGGTGCTGGGTTTTGCGGGCCACGGCCAGAATCGCCGTGCTCAAAAAATAAGCGGCCTGGCCTATACCGCGGGTGTGGTGCTGTCATTTATGGCGCTGGGCGCGCTGCTGCTGGGTCTGCGCGCTGCGGGCCAGCAGCTGGGCTGGGGCTTTCAGCTGCAGTCGCCCATCGTCGTGTCTCTGCTGGCGACGCTGTTCACCGTGCTGGGGCTGAATCTGGCAGGGCTTTTTGAGTTCGGCAACCTGCTGCCAAGCCATATCGCCAGTGCGCAGGCACGCAACCCGGTGCTGGACTCTTTCCTCTCTGGCGTGCTGGCCGTGGCCATTGCATCGCCCTGCACAGCCCCGTTCATGGGTGCCTCTCTGGGTTTTGCGATTGATATGCCCGCCGCACAGGCGCTGACGGTATTTGCCGCCCTGGGCGTTGGCATGGCTCTGCCTTACCTGCTAGCCAGTTTTGCGCCCGCCGTCGTCAGTTGGCTGCCCCGACCCGGCGCGTGGATGGAGACTTTCCGCCGCGCCATGGCCTTCCCCATGTTTGCGACCGTGGTCTGGCTGGTATGGGTGCTGGGCCACCAGAGCGGCATGGACGCAGCAGCCGCCCTGCTGGCCCTGCTGCTGGTGCTGGCCGCGCTGATCTGGGCACTGGGCCTGAGCGGCAAAAGTCGCCTGGCACTCAGCGCCATCGCCTTGCTGCTGGTGGCTGGTGTGGGCTATTACGCAGCCCCGCTGATCACCGCGCCGCAGACCGAGCAAGCACAGGCGCAAAGCGGCGAAGGGGAGCTATGGCAGCCGTGGTCGGCTGACAAGTTTCAGTCTCTGCAAGCGGCCAGCCAGCCAGTGTTTGTGGACTTCACCGCCGCATGGTGCGTGACCTGTCAGGTCAACAAGCGCACCACGCTCAGCCATGCGGATGTACTGGCCGCGTTTGAGCAGCACAAGGTGCAGCTGCTGCGCGCCGACTGGACGCGACAGGACCCGGCCATTACCCAGGCTCTGCATGCGCTGGGCCGTAGCGGCGTACCGGTCTATGTGCTGTATGTACCGGGCAAGCCGCCCGTGGTGATGAGCGAGCTTCTGTCCAAGAGCGAGGTGCTGGACGCACTGCAGAAAATCTAGCCAGCCGGCCTTCTCAGGCCTGCACCAGTTCCTCGTGCAGGCAGAGATAATTTCCCTCCGTGTCCTTGAACCAGGCTGCCTTCTCGGACCCCAGCACACAAACATGGTTGACGGTCTTGAAATCCGGGAAGTCGTAGTCCTCAAAGACCACACCCCGGCCTTTCAGCGCCTCAATGCTCGCAGCGATATCGGGGACTTGGAAGCTGATGGCCGTGTGCTCGGCCTTGGTGCCGCCCGGCTTATGGAACAGGGCCAGGGCACTGCCGCCAACCTGATAGACAAACTTCCCATCGGGTCGCAGCGCCCCCGGTTGCAGCCCCAGACACTCTTCGTAAAAAGCGCGGGCGCGCACCATATCGATGACCGGCAGCATCGTCGTCACAGCGGAATGGCTCAGCATAAATGCTCCTTTGCCCAGCGCTGCGGGATCATGGCCCTGAGCCGAGCAAGCCAAGCTTAGCCCCGGCTTTGCGCAGGCACCAGAGCCAGCCCGGCGAATGAACTGGGTGCAATCAACTTTACGACTGCGCACATCGGCCGCACGCTGCAGGCTGCCTCAAGCGCAGCAGCCCTATGGCACAAACAGGGTAAACGCTTTAGACTGGAGTTGCCCACAAGCCAGGCTCAACCGCAGTTTCCAGCCTCTGCTAGCCCTGCATGCTTTGTCCACTGCGGCCCGCCTGAACTGCACAGGAGGTCAGCCATGCATCTCAGTCTGCTCCATTCGTCGCCCCATCAACGCCAATGCCTGCTGCGCGCTCTGGCGCTGGCGAGTCTGGCCATCGCGGGCATCGCCTTGCCGTTTGTCTGGGACTTTCTTGCCGCCATCAACAGCATGCCCAAGATGCACTGGCTGCAGCAGATGCTTGAACAAATGCCTGCAACCAGCTGGCTGATGATGTTTGTCTGGGGCGCAGCCATTCCTCTGGTCTTGCTGCACAGCCTGCAGCAGACGCCTAGCCACAAGCTGCGCACCGTGGTGCTGATGCTGGTGCTGATGTGGATTGCCATCACCTGGTACGTACACATGCCCGCCAGCAACCAGTGCACCACACTGTACGAGTCATGGGAATGGGCCTGTTCCGTTCTGCAATGGGGCTTCAGCATGAGCCTGCTGCTGGCGATTGCGGCCTATGCCTTCCTGATGCTGGGGCTGGTGATCAGCTCCCTAGGCCAGCTGTCAGAAGGCATGGAGGATGAGAAAAGCCCTGCGGCCTGAAATCAACGGCGTCTGAACCAACAAGCCTGCGGTGACTTCCGCAGGCTTGTTTTGATTCAAAACTGCTCTCAGTTCTGGTTGCGGCCAAACAGGCGGCGATAGCGCGATGGCAAATCCTGCATGCGCATCATGATGGGCAAGTCTGCCGTGTTGAAGTCGCAATCCCAGGCCGGAGCCCCCAGCACCTTGGCGCCAGTACGCAGATAGCCTTGAATCAGCGCCGGCGGCTCAACCTTCAAAGCATCGACCGACACATCACTGATGTGCGCCAGCTCTTCAGGCAGGGCCACACGCGGGCGAACCTGTAGCCCAGCCTCGGCCAGATGGGTCTGGCGCAGTTGCTGCCAGATACGTGCCGGGCCTTCACCATGGGCCAGGCCCGGGTACTGCATGGGAATGCTGGCACAGCCCACCATGGCTTCGAGCTGGTTACGCTGCATGAACTCTGCCAGAGCCCCCCACAACGCCAGAATCACGCCGCCCTGACGGTGCTCAGCATGTACGCAGCTGCGGCCCAGTTCCACCATCTGGTCACGCCAAGCGTTGATGGGGGTCAGATCGAATTCCTGATCGCTGTACAGACCACCGGCACGTCGGGCCTGAGCGGGCGTCAGCAGCCGGTAAGTGCCAATCACCTTGTTCTGCACTTCATCGCAGATCATCAGGTGCTCGCAAAAGTCGTCGTAAAAATCGACATCGTGGCCAGCCACAGGCGTCTGCAGCACAGCGCCCATTTCCTCGGCAAAGACCTGGTAGCGCAGGCGCTGGGCCTGCCTCACTTCATCCAGATGTCTAGCCCAGCGCACCTGCAAGCGCAAAGCGGGCGCTGCAGCATTCGCGGGACTGGGCAGAGAAGCAAGCGGCGATCTCGATGCCGAAGCCTGGGATGTGGTAATCGCCTCAAGTATCTCGGGATGCCTCATGCCTGCTTACCTCTCAATGTTGGACGCAGTCGGCGGCCTGCCTGTGCCACACGGTATGTCTGCGTGCCCTCATTGTGAAAAACGCAGATGAAGCCTGCATGGCAGTTGCATGACGTTTGCGTGAAAACTCCTGAGATCCGTGAAGCCGCAGACAGTACAAAAGTACGGGCAGGCGAAGCAACGACGAATCAAGGCTTGTGTTCGCGGGTCTGAAAACGCTGCATCACCCAGAGGTGAGGATTGCTGCTCGGGAATGTGGTGAATAGAAAAGCCAGAGTGGGCGACAATCGAGTCATGAGCTTCGCCCCCCTGACCAATGACACCTTCCTGCGCGCATGCCGTCGCCAGGCTACTGACTACACGCCCCTGTGGCTGATGCGCCAGGCGGGACGTTACCTGCCCGAGTACAAGGCCACCAGAGCCAAGGCAGGCAGCTTCATGGGCCTGGCCACCAATGTGGACTACGCCACTGAAGTGACGCTGCAGCCGCTGGAGCGCTTCCCGCTTGATGCCGCCATTCTGTTCAGCGACATCCTCACGGTGCCTGACGCCATGGGCCTGGGCCTGACGTTTGCCGAAGGCGAAGGCCCGCGCTTTGCCAAGGTCGTGCGCGACGAGGCCGCCGTGGCCGCACTGGCCGTGCCCGATATGGACAAGCTGCGCTATGTGTTCGATGCCGTCACCAGCATCCGCAAGGCGCTGAATGGCCGCGTTCCACTGATCGGTTTCTCGGGCAGCCCCTGGACTCTGGCCTGCTATATGACCGAAGGCAAAGGCAGCGACGACTACCGCACCGTCAAGTCCATGATGTACTCGCGCCCCGACCTGATGCACCGCATTCTGGAAGTCAACGCCGACAGCGTGGCCCAGTACCTGAATGCCCAGATCGACGCAGGCGCTCAGGCCGTGATGATTTTTGACAGCTGGGGCGGCGTGCTGGCCGACGGCGCCTTCCAGGAATTCAGCCTGACTTACACCAAGCGCGTGCTGGCCCAGCTCAAGCGCACTGGCGTTGACGGCACAGATGTGCCCCGTCTGGTCTTCACCAAGGGCGGCGGCATCTGGCTGGATGACATGAAGGATCTGGACTGCGAAGTGCTGGGTCTGGACTGGACTGCCAATCTGGGCAAGGCCCGCGCCATCGTCGGCGGCCAGGTCGGCGGCCCCGGCAAGGCACTGCAGGGCAATATCGACCCCAACGTGCTGTTTGCAGCCCCAGAGCAAGTCGCCGCGCAGGCCCGCGCCGTGCTCGATAGCTTTGGCAAGCCCCACACAGACCGCAGCACTACCGGCCCCACCCACATCTTCAATCTGGGTCATGGCATCAGCCAGTTCACCCCGCCTGAGCATGTGGCCGCACTGGTCGAGGCAGTGCATAGCCACTCGCGCCTGCTGCGCACACAGGGCTAAACCCAACCAGCAACAAGTGCCTACGTGTATCGCGAAATGACACTTGTTGCTAACTTTCTGAGCTATTGGCCCGATTTTCCCGGACTAACGACGCAGTCAGCCAAAAGGTTATTGCGCGACAATCACCTGCTCCCAACACAACAAAATCCAAGCAAGTCTTTGATTTAAAAGAATTAAATTTCAAACCCTGAAAAATGAAGCGCCAACAAGGTTTGGCGCTTTTTTATTTTTTCTTGTAGCTCTTGCTTGATAGATAAAAGTTATCCACACGCATCGCGCAAAAAGCGGTACGACCCCTTGCAAGGGCTTGGATTAGTGCTATTTATTAAGGAGTTGCAGACTTTGCGCAGGAGTTTGCACACATTTAGGTTTAGGGAGCTTCTCGGTTGACAGCAGCGCCAAGCCTGATTTATGCACAGATGTGGCAAAGCAGACTTCTTGTAAGCGCTTGGCCCACCAAAGATTTAAGCAACGCCAAAAATCAACATAAGTGTTTGTTTTATATATATTTTTAAATTCACCGGATTTGTTGCAGATTGACTAAATTCCGACTTCTAAGTTCTGAGCATCGCCTTCGGCCTATTTTTCCTCACAAAGTTATCCACAGACTGAAAAGCCTTTGCAGGCCTCAAAATCTGCTATAGCTCTGAGAACATCGGCCAGACCGGTGACCCCCAACCCTTCTTCCCGCCCATGTCCCACATCGTTCACGTCGCCGTCCAGACTCCTGCCCACAGTGCCGTTGGCGATCTGCTCAGCTACCGCAGCGATGAGGAGCTGACACCCGGCACGCTGGTGCGCGTGCCGCTGGGCAAGCGAGAGATGCTGGGCGTAGTCTGGGATCAGCCCGCTAGCGCAGAGCCCATTCCCGAAGGCATTGAGCTGCGCGGCATTGCCGGGGTGCTGGAAGGCATTGCACCGCTGAGCCAGGACTGGCGACGGCTGGTGGCCTTTGCCGCCCACTACTACCAGCGCAGCGTGGGCGAGATTGCCGTATCCGCCCTGCCGCCCCATTTGCGCGACATGACGCCCGAGCAGCTGGCGCGGCGGCTGGCTCCGCCCAAGGCCGCAAAAACCAAAGCCACAAACCCCAAAAGCCGCAACCAAAAGGCGCAGGCCGAAACCATAGAAGAAACCACCGTGGCCGTTGCCGAGGTGGTCGCCACAACAGCCACTATCTCTTTGGTAGCACTTAGCGCCGAGCAGGCCTTGGTTTTTGAGCAAATCGAGCAGCAATCTGGCCCATTTTTGCTCTACGGCAGCACCGGCAGTGGCAAGACCGAGGTCTACCTGCGCGCCGTGCAGGCCGTTCTGGATGCCAACCCCCAAGCGCAGGCGCTGGTGATGGTGCCCGAGATCAATCTCACGCCCCAGCTGGAAGAGCGCTTTGTCGCCCGCTTCACGCCGCAATATGGCAAAGATGCCGTGGTCAGCATGCACAGCGGCATGACCAACCCGCAGCGCCTGAAAAGCTGGCTGGCCGCCCACACCGGCCGCGCGCGCATTGTGCTGGGCACGCGTATGGCCATCTTTGCCAGCGTACCGCAGCTGGCATTGATCGTCGTCGATGAGGAGCATGACGCCAGCTACAAGCAACAAGAAGGCGCGCGTTACTCCGCCCGCGACTTGGCCCTGTGGCGTGGTCGCGCGGTGGGTGCCAAGGTAATTCTGGGCAGCGCCACGCCATCGCTTGAGAGCTGGCATGCCAGCACGCCCGAAGTGGGCCGCTACCTGCGTCTCAATATGCCAAGCCGCATTGGCTCGGCCAGCCTGCCCAGGGTGCGCATGGTTGACATGACCCAGCAGCCCAAGCGTGCGGTGTTCTCCCCACCGCTGCTGGACGCGATTACCGAGCGCGTGAAGCGCGGCGAACAAAGCCTGATTCTGCTCAACCGCCGTGGCTTTGCGCCCGTGCTGTTTTGCGCAGACTGCAGCTGGAAGAGCGACTGCCCGCATTGCAGCGCGCATCAGGTCTTTCACAAAGGCGACCGCACCCTGCGTTGCCACCACTGCGGCTTTACGCAGCGCGTACCCTTTGCCTGCCCCAGCTGCGGCAACCCTGACATCATGCCGCTGGGCAAAGGCACGGAGCAGCTTCAGGAAGAGCTGGAACGCCTGCTGCGCAATGTGCAGCGCCCCGATGGCAACCCTGCCCGCGTGGGCCGCATTGATGCCGACACCACCAAGGCCAAGGGCAGCCTGGAACAGCAACTGGCCCAGGTACATGCCGGCGATGTGGATGTACTGGTCGGCACGCAAATGGTGGCCAAGGGCCATGACTTCAGGCGCATCACACTGGTCGCCGCCGTGCAGCCCGACAGCGCCCTGTACTCAAGCGACTACCGCGCGCCAGAGCGGCTGTTTTGCCTGCTCATGCAAGCTGCTGGCCGCGCCGGGCGCGATGCGCAATATGTGACGGCGCAGGACAGCCACCCTGAGATGTGGATTCAAAGCCACGACGCGCAAAACGCCGTCTACGCCGCGCTGCGCAAACACGACTACCCGGCCTTTGCCAAGCAGCAGCTCCAAGAGCGGCTGGATGCCGGCATGCCGCCCTATGCCTTTCAAGCCATAGTGCGCGCCGACGCCCGCACGCAGGAAGCTGCGCAGGCCTTTCTGCTGGCCGCCACGCAGGTGGCACGCGATGCAAACCTGCCCTATCTGGACGAAGTTTTCATCTACCCCCCATCCCCATGGCCGTGCAGCGTGTGGCCAATGTGGAGCGCGCCCAGATGTTGCTGGAAGCCACCAACCGCAGCGCCCTGCTGCGCTTTCTGAACGCATGGCAGCAATATATGCACTGGCTGCGCGGACTGCCAGAGCACAGGCCGCTGGTACGCTGGCTGGTGGATGTGGATCCGCTCAGCATTTAAATGCCTCTAGAAATTTAAGGGTTTTAAGTCTTAAGCCCTTTACCTATAAGCACTTACAGCTATCAATTTATATAAATTACAGGTGCTTGGCAAATCCATCGGGATTTGCGCGAATGGGCAAGCCGGTATGGCTATTGCATGGTGTGAAGCTCGGCTCCACAAGAGGCCGTTTCATTCAATCACGGAGCACTACTTCATGCAAAAACAAGCCTTCCGCCAGACACTGCTGGCCGCCACCATTGCCGTTCTCGGCGTTCTGTCTGCACCCGGCGCAGCGCTGGCCCAGGATGCCTCTCCTGCAGCCATGCAGGCCGCCAAAGCCCAGACAGCCAAGCCCAATGTGGTAGTGCTGGCCACAGGCGGCACCATTGCAGGAGCAGGTGCTTCCACCGTCAACAGCGCCACCTATACCGCTGCCAAGGTACCTGTGGACAAGTTGCTGGCCGGCCTGCCAGAGCTGGCGCAAGTCGCCAATGTGCGCGGCGAGCAGGTCTTCCAGATCGCCTCTGAAAGCTTTACCAACGACAACCTGCTGACCCTGGCCAAGCGCGTCTCGCAGCTTTCCAAGCAGGCCGATGTAGACGGCATCGTCATCACCCACGGCACGGACACGCTGGCCGAGACCGCCTACTTCCTGAGCCTGACCGTGCACACCGACAAACCCATCGCCGTAGTCGGCAGCATGCGCCCGGGCACGGCCCTGTCTGCAGACGGTGCGCTGAATCTGCTCAACGCCGTCAGCATAGCGGGCTCCAAAGATGCCAAGGGAAAGGGCGTCTTTGTCACCATGAATGACGAGATCAACACCGCCCGCGATGTGAACAAGGACATCAATATCCAGACCGGTGCCTTCAAGAGCCAGTGGGGCCCGCTGGGCATGGTAGTCGAGGGCAAGAACTACTGGTTCCGCGCGCCCGTCAAGCGCCACACCAATAACTCCGAGTTCAACATCGACAACATCGACAAACTGCCTCAGGTCGACATCGTCTACGCCTACGGCAGCGTGCAGCCCACGGCGGTGAATGCGCTGGTGGCCGCAGGCTCCAAGGCCATTGTTCACGCAGGTACCGGCAATGGCTCGGTGGCTGACCGCATGGTCAAGCCCCTGCAGGATGCGCGCGCCAAGGGCACGCTCATCGTTCGCTCATCGCGCGTGCCTTATGGCTTTGTACTGCGCAACGCCGAGCAGCCTGATGACAAGTACGACTGGGTCGTCGCCCACGATATGCGCCCCGAAAAGGCCCGCCTGCTGACCATGCTGGCGCTGACCAAGGGCGCGAGCACCCAGGAACTGCAGCGGATGTTCTGGGAGTATTGAGCCCACCCCTGAGGCGCTAGCGCGCCTCCCCCTCAAGGGGACGGCAGCCTTTGCCGCGAGGCGGCTCTTGCTGGCTGCCTCTTTGCTGGGCCATGCGTTATTTCAGGTTAAAGGTCAAAACAGCGGCTTGCGCAGGTGTTACTTGCGCAAGCCGCTATTGTTTTTGCTAGATCATCAAGGCCACAGCGGCAGAAAAGGTCAGAAAAGCCAAGCTGGTCGAGACCAAGATGATTCTGGCGATGCGGCCGCTGTGAGCGCCGTAGCGCTCGGTCAGCAAGGAGACATTGCTGGCGGATGGCAGTGCAGCCAGCAGCACAAGCACAACCAGTTTTTCATGGCTCAGCGACAGGCCCATGGCCATGGCGCTCATGCCCACAGCACAGACCAGCAGGGGGTGGATGATGAGTTTGGCCAGTGCAATCGGCACATAGTCACGTGCGGCCACGTTTTCGTGGCTATTCATTTGAGAGCGAGCCAGCACCGCGCCGATGGTGAACAGGGCGACGGGAGAGGCAGCCCCCGCCAGCATGGCCACGGTTTTATCCACAGGGCCGGGCAGCACCCAGCCCATGACCGATGCCAGACCGCCCAGCAATATGGACCAGGGCATGGGGTTGGCAGCCATGCCCCTGAGCGAGTTGCGCACTGCAGTCCAGACACCTTGGCCACCCGCCAGATCCAGCCGCGACAGCGCGATGCAGACGGAGGTGGTGATGATCATGTCTATGGCCATAGTGACAATGATCGGCCCCGCACTTTGCGCGCCCAACAGGGCTGCCAGCATGGGCACACCCATGAAGCCGGTGTTGGGAAAGGCGGCAACCAGCGCGCCAAAGGCCGCATCGTTCCAGCCCATGCGCCTGCGGGTCAGCAAGACCGTGGCACCCACCATCACAGCGGCGCACAGCAGATAGACCAGGGTGACGTTGATATCCAGCAGTTGATGAATGGGCGTCTGCGCGCCAAAGCGATACAGCATGCAGGGCAGCGCAAAGAACAGCACAAAGGCGTTCAGGCCGGGAATCGCTGCCTGAGGCAGTACGCCGCGCCAGGTGGCAATGAAGCCGCAGGCCACCAGCGCAAAGAAGGGGAAGGTAATGAGTAGTACGGACAGCACGCACAAATTGTGACAGCGCTCAGGTTTCGCTCCTGCACCTGCGCCATGAAAAAAATTCAGCCAAAGCCATACCCAAAAACAAAGCCTGCACAAGGCAGGCTTTTGTAAACGGCGCAGCTGAACGCCTCAGATCTTGAGCTCTTTTTCCACTTCGGCCACCTTGCGGCGAGCCAGAGCCAGGTTGGCACGAGACTTGTCCAGCACCAGGTAAAAGAACACGCCGTCATTGGCAGACACCGGACGGATGATGTGATATTGCTTTCCCAGCGTAATCAGGATGTCATCGATCTGATCGTTCAGGTTCAGCATGCGCATGGTCTTGAGCTTGGCGCGCACCACTTCGGTGTTGCCAGCAGCGGCCAGTTCCATGTCCACCCCACCGCCCACGCTCCCCATCAGCATGCCACTGGTACTGTCGACCAGTGCACCACAAATGGAGCCGTCAGAAGTCATCAGAGCGTTCAGAGAATCTTGAATAGAGGGCATAAATCCACCTTATAAAAAGCAAGACAAGGAACCTACGCAACCACTGCGCATACTTTCAAACACAGAACCCCGGTGCGCCTGTTTTCAGGGCAGGAACCCGGTTGAAACCTCACCAGCCGCCCAGAGTGCGCGACCCAGCAAGGCGTTCTGATCGACAACCAGACAGAGAACCGCCGGAAATGACCCGTTTACCGCCTGGAAAACCACCGTGCCCGACTCCGTCTCAAACGTCAGGCGCCTGCAATCCTTGTGACTTATTTCATTGGCCACGGCCTTGGCCATGGCCATGAGCGATCCCGCCATGGCGGACAGTCGCTCAGTAGGCAACTCACTGCGAATGCGCAGCGCCGTAATTTCGAACCCATCGGGGGTGCAAAGCAACGCAATATGCACGCCAGGCACCGGGGCCACCACACGCGTCAGAATTTCTTGGCCGGCCTCAATGACATGAGCCGGGATCACAAAAGGAGTATGGTTCTTCATAGGGTCTGACTTTGCAGGGACAGCAGAGATGCCAGCACACCGAGGGCGTCCAGCATCTGCTGGCGATCACGGGGATCAGCCTCGACAACGGGCACAACGTCATGGCCCTTGGCCATCAAGGCCGCACTGAAAGCTTCCAGCTGCGCACCATTGGCTGTGCGGCAGCTGAGGAGAATCATCAAAGGCGCAGAGTCCAGCTCCGCCGCACCGGTCAACATCTCGGAGGCGTATTCCACAGCATCCGCATCATTGACATCAACCATCAGCAGTGCACCCACCGATGCAGAAAGCACCCAGCGTCGCACAAAGTCAAAACGGTCTTGGCCAGGGCTGCCTACAAGCTGCAGACGTTCGCCAGAGCCAAGGTCAATTTCGCCAAACTCGGCACCAACTGTGGTGAACTCTTTGGCGTGCGCCCCTTTGTCCAGATTACGAACATCGCTGCCCGCCATGAGCTGTCCGCAAAGACTGCGCAAAGCCGTGGTCTTGCCTATGCCCATCGGGCCTAAAAGGCTTACCCGCATCAAGCCTTGACCAGGCTGGGGCATAAAAGGTGTCATGAACGTCCTCCGCGCGCAATCCAGCCCGTCAACTTGCTCACCCATTGGCGCGTAACCGACGTAGCTGGCTGCGTTTTTGTTGATATGGGCGCTGCAGAGGGCTCCTGAGAGCTACGCAAGCTGCAACGCAATACTGCCTGAACCTGAGGTAGGGACATCAGGGTAAACAATTGAGGCATCTCAATGCCCGAATGATCGCTGATGGACTTGGCATCAATCGGTCCGCGCGACAACAGTGCCAGCACCCGCATGTTCTGCGCCGTGTTCGCACTGCCGGGCAACGCGACCCACGAGCGCAGCTGAAAGCGGTGCATGCAGTCAAGGCCTTGCTGCTGAAGCTCTTCCAGAGCCCGCTGCAAAGTCAGCGTGACGCTGGCTTTCTGGCGTGCTCTCCAGTCCATGAGAAAGACCGCCGCACGATCGAGCATGTCAATCAGATCGGATAGCGTGAAGTCCACATCCAGATGCGCGGCCCAGCCCTGCGAAGAGCGCCCCAGCGGCTGCGTAGAGGCTTCGCCGCCCACGTAAACCACACAGGGAGCCTTTGTCTCGTCCTTCGAAATCAGAGGCGCAAAGCCTTCAAGTACCAGCACTTCAGCCGAATGCCTGGGCACCTGACGCCAACCAGACAGTGACTTGCGTGCAGCCACAGCAAACAGAGACTCAAAGCGCTGCTGTACAGCTGGCGTCCAGAGCTCTGCAGCCAAGCTCACTTCACCAATGGTTCTCGCCATGCAAAGTACCCTAACTGTTATAGAAAAAATAAATAGCCCATATCAAACCATAGCAAATTCACTTGATACTCGGCATATTCAGGCAGGCATTACACAATCTTTCACACTACAAAAATAACACCTTCTTACAACTAATTATTGAAGCTTTGCGTAACCGCCAATGTAGGCAAAACGCTTACTGTGTCCCTCCTTTTTGTCAGTTGTGAGAAGCGCGATCAGAGCTGTTCGCAGTGAGGCGGTATGCTGCCAGTCCTTGTTTTTGATGATGGGTCACTCTGCGTCATGTCCGTTGGTCTCAATCTCGCTCAGCTTCAGGCCGTGCATTACACCGAAGGCCCCTGCCTTGTTCTGGCCGGAGCCGGCTCGGGCAAGACCCGTGTGATTACGCACAAGATTGGTCGCCTGATCGAGACGGGTCTAGCACCCCGCCGCATTGCGGCCATTACCTTTACCAACAAGGCTGCTGCTGAAATGCGCGAACGCGCTGCCGGGCTCATTGGCCGTCAGGCCAAGGAAGTGCTGATCTGCACCTTCCACTCACTTGGCGTGCGCATGGTGCGCGAGGATGGTCACATCCTCGGCCTCAAGCCCAAGTTCAGCATTCTGGATACTGATGATGTGACCGGCATTTTGAAAGACTGCGCCGGGGGCACCACCGATGTGGCCACCGCGCGCCAGTGGCAGTGGACTATCAGCGGCTGGAAAAACAACGGCTGGGATAGCCGCAAGGCGCTGGCAATGGCCCAGGACGACAACGAGCGCAGCACGGCCCTCATAATGCAGCGCTATGAAGAACGCCTGACCGCCTACCAGAGCGTGGACTTTGACGACCTGATCGGCATGCCCATGCGACTGCTCAAAGGCCACCCGGAAGTACGCGAGAAATGGCAACGACTGCTGGGCCATGTGCTGGTCGATGAATACCAAGACACCAACGCCACGCAATACGATTTGCTGAAGATGCTGGTGGGCGAGCGCGGCCACTTTACCGCTGTGGGTGACGATGACCAGAGCATCTACGGCTGGCGCGGTGCCACGCTGGACAATCTGAAGAAACTGCCGGTCGATTTTCCGCAGCTCAAGATCATCAAGCTGGAGCAGAACTATCGCTCCACCAGCGCCATTTTGCGGGCAGCCAACAATGTAATCGGCCCCAACCCCAAGCTGTTTCCCAAGACCCTGTTCTCGGAACTGGGTGAAGGCGAGCCCGTACGCATCGTCGACTGCGACACCGAAGAGCATGAAGCCGAGCGTGCCGTGGCCCGCATTCAGAGCCTGCGCGCCAGCATGAACCCACAGCCTGCATGGAAGGATTTCGCCATCCTCTACCGCGCCAATCACCAGGCCAAACCGTTTGAAAAGGCGCTGCGCAAGGCCAGCATTCCGTACAAGGTCTCAGGCGGCACCAGCTTCTTTGACCGGGCTGAAATCAAGGACCTGTGCGCCTGGTTCCGCCTCTGGATCAACAACGATGATGACCCCGCATTTCTGCGCTCCATCGGCACACCCAAGCGCGGCATTGGCCACACCACCTTAGGCAAGCTGGGCGAATTCTCAGGCGCACACAAACTGAGCATGTTTGGCGCGCTTTTCAACGCCATGCTGGAGGACGCACTGCCCAAGAAGGCCTTCGAGAGCCTGCTGGAGTTTGGACGCTATATCAACGACCTGGAGTATCGCGCTCGCAATACTTTGGGAGTTGATGCTTCTCGTGCCTTTTTGATGGACTGGCTCAAGGAAATTGGCTACGAACAGTATCTGTACGACAGCGAAGACAGTGAATCCGTAGCCGCTGCACGCTGGAGCAATGTGCTGGAGTTCTGCGACTGGATGGCACAGCGCGCAGGCGGCAAGATTGAAGATGCCGCAGGCACGACCACAGAGACCGAGGTCAAAAGCCTGCTGGAGGTCTCGCAGAATATCGCCCTGCTTTCGACCATCAGTGAACGGGAGAAAGAGCAGGACATGGTCGTGCTCTCCACCCTGCACGCGTCCAAAGGTCTGGAGTGGCCGCATGTCATGCAGGTCGGCGTGACCGAGGGCATGCTGCCCTTCAAGCTCGACGATGACAATGGCAAGCAGCTAAAGGTCAGTGATGAAACAGCGGCCCGCCTACAGGAAGAGCGCCGCCTGATGTACGTGGGCATCACCCGCGCCCAGCGCACGCTGGCCGTAAGCTGGACCAAACGCCGCAAAAAAGGTCGTGAAATGGTGGCCTGCATGCCCAGCCGCTTCATCAAAGAGATGGGGCTGGATGCAGCCACCGCCAAGGAAGACCCGCGCGAAAAGCTGCGCAAACTGCGCGAAGAATTTGCCGCACGCAAAAACCCGGCCGCACCGGGTGCCGCCAACTGATACCCAACATGACTCTGAAAACTCTGCTTTTCATAGCTGCAAGCGCTTGTGCAACGGGCGCTTGGGCGCAATTCGACTCAAGCATCACCAGCCCTTGCCCGCAAGACTGGCAGATGTCCGACAAGCAACTGCAGGGCGAATGGCTAGGCTCAATCAAAGACAGTGACGAAAGCATTCGCATCGTTCTGGGCCCGCACCCTGAGTGGGAAGGCAATGTCAAAGGCAGTGTCAGCCGCCCCGGCAGCAACCACCCCATGGTGGGCGATGTGAACCAGGGCTCTGTTACGCTGGAAGAAAGCGCAGATGGCTCACGCATCACCGGCACCTGGCTCGGAGAGGTCGCTGAAGGCAGCTGCGGCACAGAAATTCACGGCAGTTACCTAGAGGGAGAAAATGTTCCACCTCATGCGTTCATCATGCGCAAGGCCAAGCCTTGAACGGCTCCCGATGCTGCCCTTGGCAACCCGCCTGAAAACCCTTTGACCCATGAGCCAACGCCCCCTCGCACTGCACCCTTTGACTCTGAGCATCAGCCTTGCGCTGATGACCGGCCTGACTCCATCCCTAGCCCGCAGCGCTGAAACACCGGCCCCAGAAAGCTGGCAGCAATGCGCCGCCACCACCAGCAATACCGATCGCCTGGCCTGCTTTGATGCCTGGGCACTCAAACAAAACCCGCAAACCCCACCGCCGGCAACAACCTGGATTGCGCCCGTAGCCAGCGCGCAGGACCCCGCTGCGCAAGCTCCCCCCAGCAATGCCGCACCCGTGATCGCCGTGACCGAGACCGGCCTGGCCCTGACGCCCACCAACGGCGGCTGCCGCGACCCGCGCTACAGCGAAATGTCGCGCTACTTTGAGCTGGAGCCCGGCTCTGACTGCGGCACCTTCAACTTCCGTGGCTACCGGCCCATGTCCGTCTCCGTGGCCGTAGGTGATGAGGTCAACCAACAGCCTTACTCGCCAAGCCGTGGCTTGGCCACCGAACAGCCCTATCAGAAGCATGAGATGCGACTGCAGCTCTCGGCACGTACCAAGATTGCCTCCGGCCTGCTGACCGGTCCTACATCGACCGGCAAGGACTCGCTGTGGTTTGGCTATTCTCAGCAGTCTTACTGGCAGCTGTTCAACAGCGACATCTCGCGCCCCTTCCGCACCACGGACCATGAGCCCGAAGTCTTTTACGTCTACCCCACAGACGCCAAGCTGCCCTTTGGCTGGCGCTGGCGCTATTCCGGCATTGGGCTGGTGCACCAGTCCAACGGCCAGAGCAATCCGCTCTCACGCAGCTGGAACCGCTGGTACCTGATGACCGGGGCCGAGCTGGGCAACCGTTGGCAGGTCAACGCCAAGATCTGGAAGCGCATAAAAGAAAGCGCTCTGGAAGACGACAATCCCTACATCCAGGACTACATAGGCCGCGGAGAAATCAAGCTGGGCTGGAACGTAAATCAGCAAAACTACCTCAGCGTGACCGCACGCGGCTCACTAGGCCAAGGCAAGGGCTCGGGGCGCGTTGAATGGCTGCGCACGCTGGGCGAAGGCTGGAACGGCGGCAAGAGCAATCTGCGCCTGCATGTCCAGCTGTTCAGCGGCTATGGCGACAGCCTGATCGACTACAACAAAAAACGTACGGTCTTGAGCGTAGGCCTGAGCCTGCTGGACTTTTAAGCGCAGCAATCGGCTTCAGGCCAGAAAACCTGAAACCTTGACCTGGGTCACGAGCAGGTCCGTGAACCGGGCATAGCCAGCGGCATTGGCATGCACCTGATCAGCGCGCAGCGTGCTATCGCTGAGTACATGGCTCCATGCATCGGCCAGCAGAGGCACCTTCTTGTCTTCGGCCAATGTTTTGTAGATAACGTGATCCTTCATGCGCCCTGTCAGCGCAGCGCTCAGACTCAGTTCAGGCACCGCCACCAGCAGAACGGGAATGGCTTTGCTTTTGCACAACTGCAGCATGCCGTTGATATCGGCCTGCACCGCTTGCGCGCTCTTGCGCTGAAGCCAGTCATTGCCACCGGCACACAAGATCACCAAGGCGGGCTGATGCTCATCAAGCAAACCGGGCAGCCGCGCTGCAATCTGGCTGCTGGTCTCGCCCGAGATACCGGCATTCACCACCTTCCAGCCCGTGCGCTCAGCCAGCACGCTGGGGTAGGCCGCATCCGCACTGGCACCCACGCCTTGCGTCAAAGAATCGCCCAGCGCCAGCACGGTTGAACCTGCGGAAATGGCCACTGCTTTAGGCACTTTTTTACCGCAGGCCGTCAGCAGCATAGTGCTGCCAGCCACTACGGCAGCGGCACGAAAACCTTTAAGAACATGGCGTCGGTATGGGTCAAATATCGGCTTCATGACATCTCTCAAAACAATGGAATGGCAGCGACTGGGTAAGCCCCTTCTCGCCGAGAATAGCCCAGTCCCCGCACTCCAGAGCATGCATTTCTGCACAACAGAAAAACAGCCGTTCATCAGCCATAAAAAAGCCGCTGCAGCCAAAGCCCAGCGGCTATGCAAGATCAGACGGGGGATCAGTCCGGCACCACCGCCGTCACTTCAATTTCTACCTTTGCCCGGTCTTCAATCAGTGCGGCCACCTGCACCGCAGTCATTGCCACGCTGAAGGAGCCAATCAGCTCGCGGTATGCCTTGCCGATTTCGGCCTGCTGGGCCAGATATTCCTTCTTGTCTGTGATGTACCAGGTCATGCGCACGATGTGCTCGGGCTTGGCCCCGCCTGCCGCCAGCACCTCCACAATGTTCTGCATGGCCTGCCGGGCCTGCCCCGCCAGATCATCGGTGTGGAACTGCCCATGTGCATCCCAGCCGATCATGCCGGCCACATAAATCTGGCGACCACTCACGGCAACGCCATTCGCATATCCCTTGGGCCGGGGCCAGCCCGGTGGCAGCAGTACTTGCATGTTCAACTCCTGTTTTCTGATGGATTGGATGAACTCAACCAGCGCTCCATGGCCTGGCGTATATGAGAGGGGACAGTAATGGCCTGATGCGTCTGCAGACTGGTGAAGACCAGCACCTTCTGCGCGGCTACACGCAGCTGACCATCAGGCCCGGTGCAGTCCAGCGCCAGCGTCAATGAACGGTTGCCCAGCTTGCTGATGGTCAGGCCCATATTCACCCTCTCACCCATGCGGGTGACAGCGCGAAAATCGCACTCCAGATGAACGATGGGCAGGCCCACTCTGTCGACCTGCAGCATGTGCGCATAGCTCACGCCCAGCGCCTGATCGAACCAGTCTTCCACCAGCCCGTTAAACAGCACCAGATACTGCGGAAAGAAGATGATTCCAGCCGGATCGCAGTGCGCAAATCGAATCGGCACCTGCACCGCAAAGCGCTTTGAACTATCCACCACGTCATTCATAAAAATCAGCTCTTTCCATCAAAACAGCCTGTAGACCTCACCAGTCAAGCGCATGCAGCTTTTAAAAACATAGCAATCAGGTTTCATGCAGGCGAAAGCGCTGCAGCTTGCCCGTGGCCGTGCGCGGCAGCTGGGCCACAAATTGCACCGCGCGCGGATATTTGTAGGGGGCCACCGTGCTCTTCACAAAGTCCTGCAGCTCCATGCCCATGGCATCGCTTGCGGCATAGCCTGCACGCAGCACCACAAAGGCTTTGACGATCTGGCCGCGCTCGCTGTCTGGCACGCCAATCACGGCGCATTCAGCCACTGCGGCGTGCTGCATCAGCGCCTCTTCCACCTCGGGTGCGGCGATGTTGTAGCCCGCCGAGATGATCATGTCGTCCGTGCGCGCCTGGTAGATGAAGTAGCCGTCTTCGTCCATCAAATACGCATCGCCTGTCAGGTTCCAGCCCCGGCTTACGTATTTGGTCTGGCGGCTGTCATTCAGGTAACGGCAGCCCGTAGGCCCTTGCACGGCCAGCTTTCCCACGGTGCCTGCGGGAAGCTCATGGCCATCGTCACCCACCACCTTGGCATGGTAGCCAGGCACCGCCTTACCGGTGGCACCGGGGCGCGCATCTTCTTCGCGGTGCGAGATGAAGATGTGCAGCATCTCGGTCGACCCAAGGCCGTCGATGATTTCAATGCCCGTGGCGGCCTTCCACAGGGCGCGTGTCGATGCCGTCAATGCCTCGCCCGCTGATACGCATTTGCGCAGCTTGGTTCTGCGCAGACGCTCGCTTTGTTGTGCCATTACGCGGTACGAAGTGGGTGCGGTAAACATCACCGTGGCACCAAATTTTTCCAGCCCATCCACCAGTTGCATGGGGCCGGCTTTTTCCAGCAAGGCCATGCTCGCGCCAATGGCCATGGGAAACAGCACTTGCCCGCCCAGCCCAAAGGTAAACGCCAGCGGCGGGGTGCCAATAAACACATCGTCGGCATTGGCGCGCAACGTGCTCACCGGCCAGCAGGCGCACACCGCCATCACATCGCGGTGAAAGTGCATGGTGGCTTTGGGAATGCCCGTGGTGCCCGAGGTAAAGCCCAGCAGGCAAGTGTCCGTCGCAGCCGTATCGACTGCGTTGAACTGTGTTGATGCTGCCTGCATCAAGGGCTCCAGCGCATCGGCAGCGTTATTGCTATTGAAGAACAGCACATGCTGCAGCACCGCGCATTTGTCTTTGGCACCCACTACCTCGGTGCGCAAAGCCTCATCGCACAGCGCATGGCTGACCTGCGCAATATCGACAATGGTGGACAGTTCTTTGGCCCGCAGCAACGGCATGGCAGCCACGGCCACACCACCGGCTTTAATGACGCCAAACCAGCTGGCCACCATCATCGGGTTGTTGGGCGCGCACAGCAGCACGCGGTTACCGGGCACCAGGCCTTGCTGCACCAGCACATTGGCAATGCGGTTGGCCTTTTCCTGCAGGTCGGCATAAGTCCAGCGCAGGCCTGCGGCCTGAATGCAGAGGCGCTCACCTCGCCCTTCGCGCACATGCTTGTCGAGTAATTCCACCGCGCAGTTCAATCGCTCGGGGAATTGCAGCGCAGGCAGCTCGAAGATGAACTCGGGCTGCAGCTCGGGCGGCGGCAGGTGGTCAGCCGCAAAGGTATCGATATGCGCGGTGTACGACACGGTGTTCGACATGACTCCGACCTTTCAAGCAAAAACAGGCTCTATCGCTTTAGCAATGAGCGGTATCAGCTATGGTTTTTGATGACATCGCGCCCAATAATGAGCTGCTGCACCTCGGTCGCACCTTCGTAGATGCGCAGGGCGCGAATCTCGCGGTACAGGCGCTCTACCGGCTGCTCGCTGACCACGCCCAGCCCACCCCAGATCTGCACGGCCGCATCAATCACCTGCTGGGCGTTTTCCGTCGCCGTCATCTTGGCCATCGCCGCTTCGCGCGTCACGTTCTCGCCCTGGTCGCGCATCCATGCGGCGCGATAGGTCAGCAGCGCGGCGCTGTCAATCTGCGTCGCCATCTGCGCAATCTTGGCCTGCGTCAGCTGAAAGTCCGCCAGCACGCCATTGAACATCTTGCGCGTGGTCACGCGGTACAAGGCCTCGTCCATCGCCCTGCGCGCAAAGCCCAGCGATGCGGCGGCGACTGAGGTGCGAAATACATCCAGCGTGCGCATTGCGACCTTGAATCCTTCACCCGCCACGCCCACACGCTGGCTCACTGGCACGCGGCAGTTGCTGAACTTGAGCCGCGCCAGCGGGTGCGGCGCAATCACATTGATGCGCTCGGCAATCTCAAACCCGGACGTGCCTGCCTCCACAATCAGCGCTGAGATGCCGCGCGCGCCTGGTGCCTCGCCCGTGCGTACAAAGACGACGTAGATATCGGCAATGCCGCCGTTGGATATCCATGTCTTCTCGCCATTGATGACGTATTGATCACCATCCAGCGTGGCCTCGCAGGCCATGGCGGCGACATCCGACCCTGCATCAGGCTCTGACAATGCAAAGGCTGCAATCGCATCGCCTTTGGCAACGCGTGTCAGGTAGCGTTTTTTCTGCTCTTCTGTGCCCGCCAGCGAGATTGCGCCAGAACCCAGCCCCTGCATGGCAAACGCAAAGTCGGCCAGCCCGCTGTGCCGCGCCAGCGTCTCGCGAATCAGACAAATAGCGCGCGTATCAATCTGCTCGCTAGCGCCGCCATAGGCCGGGCCTGCCACGGCATGTCTGAGCCAGCCGGCCTCACCCAGCGCCTTGACCAGTTGCTTGCATTCGGCATCCACATCAGTGCCATGTATATGCGCAATATTCTGCGTAGCCCAGGCATCAAGCGACTGCGCCAGCCGGGCGTGGTGCGGTTCGAAAAAAGGCCATTTCAGATAGCTGGTGTCTGCCATGTCAATTCCCTTCGAACTGAGGCTTTTGCTTGGCCACAAAGGCGTGATACGCCCGCGAGAAATCTTCGGTCAGCATGCAGATGGCCTGCGCCTGCGCCTCGGCCTCAATGGCTTGCTCAATCGTCATGGCCCACTCCTGGTGCAGCATGGTCTTGGTGATGCCATTGGCGAAGCTCGGACCTGCGGCCAGATCGGCGGCCAGCTTCTGCGCCTCAGCCAGCACGGCTTCAGGCTCGCACAGACGGTTAAAAAATCCCCAGCGTTCGCCCTCTTCACCACCCAGACTGCGACCGGTGTAGAGCAGCTCGCTGGCCCGCCCCTGCCCAATGATGCGTGGCAAAAATGCGCAGGCCCCCATGTCGCAGCCCGCCAGTCCCACGCGGTTGAACAAGAACGCCGTCTTGCTGCGCGCCGTTCCCAAGCGCATGTCTGACGCCATGGCCATGATGGCACCCGCACCGGCGCACACACCATCTACTGCTGCGATGATGGGCTGCGGGCAGGCCCGCATCATCTTGACCAGCTCACCGGTCATGCGGGTGAACATCAGCAACTCAGGTGCCTTCAGCGCCACCAGCGGACCGATGATTTCATGCACATCGCCGCCCGAGCAGAAATTGCCACCCGAGCCGACCAGCACCACCGCCTTCACATCGGTCGCCCACTTGAGGTTGTGAAAAAGGTCGCGTAGCTCGGCGTATGACTCAAACGTCAGCGGGTTCTTTCGCTCAGGCCGATTCAGCGTGATCGTCGCTACGCCATCTGTCACTTGCCACTGGAAGTGCGTGGCCTGATAGCCAGCCAGCGGCTTGTGGTTGCCAGCGACCAGCGCCGGATCGATTTGATATTCACTCATGCGTTTCTCCACCCATTCACGACTACATCACTTCGCCACCGGCAACGGCTATGGACTGGCCCGTCATACTTGCTGCACCTTTACCGCAAAGCCACAGCACCGCATCAGCCACCTCTTGCGGCTGCACCAGTCGACCTTGCGGGTTGCTTTTGACGAACTCGGCCATTGCCTCATCGGCGCTGCGGCCTGTTTTCTCCACCACGCGTTCGATGCTGGTTTTGACAATGTCCGTTTCGGTATAGCCGGGGCACACCGCATTCACGGTGATTCCTTTTTTGGCGTACTCCAGCGCCAGCGCTCGCGTCAGCCCCACCACCCCATGCTTGGCTGCTACATAAGCCGCCACATAGGCATAGCCCACCAGCCCCGCTGTGCTGGCCACGTTAACGATGCGGCCCCAGCCAGCAGCCGCCATAGCGGGCAGCACTTGTTGCATGCAATACATGGTGCCGGTGAGATTGACGGCCAGCATCTGCTGCCAATGCGCAGCATCCATCTTCATGAACGGTGTGCTGCTGGCTTGGCCTGCGTTGTTGACCAAGATATTGATAGCACCTTGCGCGCTTACCGCCTGCGCAAACGCCGCATTGACCTCTGATTCATTCGCCACATCGGCCAGCACCATCTGGCAACGACCGGGGTGCTCATCCACCAGTTTTTGCAGCGGATGGGCACGCCGCCCCAGCACCGTGACGCGTGCACCGCTGGCCAGCAGCTGGCGGGCGATGGCCTCGCCAATGCCTTGACCAGCGCCGGTCACCAAAGCGTGTTGATCGTTCAAATCGCACGTCATTTCTGAGCCTTCTCACGTTCGAACAGGCTTTCCATCTGGCGCTTGCCCGCATAGTACTGCTTGGGCCAGGCGATGGCGGTGTAGCCAATCTTGGCGGCCTCGGTCAGCGTCCACGCCGGGTTGGCGAGATGCGGGCGCGCCACGGCGCACAAATCGGCTCGGCCTGCGGCGATGATGCTGTTCGCATGATCAGCCTCGCTGATCGCGCCCACGGCCATGGTGGCAATACCAGCTTCTTGCCGCACACGGTCGGCAAAAGGGGTCTGGTACATACGGCCAAACACGGGCTTTTCGAGCTTGCTGACCTGACCGGACGAGCAGTCGATCAAGTCTGCGCCCGCAGCCTTGAAGGCCTTGGCGATCTCCACCGCATCTTCCGGAGTGGTGCCACCCGGCACCCAATCATGGGCCGAGATGCGCACGGACATGGGCTTATCTTCCGGCCACACGGCTCGCACAGCCTTGAACACCTCCAGCGGGTAACTCAAGCGGTTTGCCAGACTTCCGCCGTATTCATCGCTTCGGTGATTGGTCAGCGGCGAGATAAAGCCAGACAGCAGATAGCCGTGCGCGCAGTGCAGCTCCAGCCAGTCCACGCCAATATCAGCCGCCATCTGCGCGGCGTGCACAAACTGCTGCAGCACTTCATCCATGTCGGTGCGGGTCATGGCTTTGGATATCTGGCTTACGCCTTGCAGATATTGCTGCTCTGACGCGGCCATGATCGGCAAGTTGCCCTGCTCCAGCGGCAAGTCGGTGCCATCCCACGCCAGCCGGGTCGATGCCTTGGCGCCGGCATGGCCGATTTGCATGGCGAACTTGGCATCGGTATTGGCATGAATCCAGTCGCTGATGCGCTTCCAAGCTTGCTTTTGCTCGTCGGAATAGGTGCCGGGGCAGCCGGGGGTGATACGGCCCTCGGGGCTGACGCAGGCCATCTCGGCAAACACCAGTCCGGCCCCGCCCATGGCCCGCGCCCCTAAGTGCACCAAATGGAAATCGCCGGGCACGCCATCTACCGCTGAGTACTGCGCCATGGGCGAGACCACGATGCGGTTCTTGAGCGTGAGGCTGCGCAGCCGGTAGGGCAAAAACATGGGCGGCGGCGCTTTGCCTTGCGTCTGCACGCCATTCTTTTCAGCCAGCCATTGCTCGTAGCCACCCAGCCACGCCGCATCGCGCAGACGGAGGTTCTCGTGGCTGATGCGCTGGCTGCGCGTGAGCATGGAGTACATGAACTGCTCAGGCTCCAGCTGGTCGCAATAGCGCTTGCCGCAGACCTCAAACCATTCCATTGCATTCCAGGCCGCGTTCTGGATGCGCAACGTCTCCACACGGCGCGCCTCCTGGTAAGCAGTCAGCACCGCAGGGATTTGTGCAGGTACATCGCCCATCTGCTTGAACTGGCGCGCCAGCTCAATCGCATCTTCAATCGCCAGTTTGGTGCCAGAGCCAATCGCAAAGTGCGCCGTGTGTACCGCATCGCCCATCAGCACCACATGGCTGCCCTTGGCATTGCGCAGCCACCATTGATCGCACACCACGCGCTGAAAATTGATCCACGCCGAGCCACGCAAATGGCGAGCATTGGTCATCAGCTTTTCGCCCTGCAGGTTGCCCTCAAACAGCTTTTCGCAGAAGGCGATGGACTGCTCCTGGTCAGCGGTATCAAGGCCGCTGGCCTTCCAGGTTTCTTCCGTGGTTTCGACGATGAAAGTCGATGTCTCGTCGTCAAACTTGTAGATATGGGCCTGAAACCAGCCGTGCTCGGTGCGTACAAAGTCAAACGTGAACGCCTCGTATACCTTCTTGGTTCCCAGCCAGATAAAGCGGTTGGGGCGGGTGACGATATCGGGCTTGAAAATGTCGGCGTGCAGCGTGCGGATACGGGAGTTCACACCATCGCTGGCGATGATGAGGTCGGCATCCGCATAGTCTTCGTCGCTTTGTGCATCCGTCTCGAAGACGAGCTTGACGTCAAGCTGTTCACAGCGCGCTTGCAGGATGTTGAGCAGGTGCTTGCGCCCAATGCCTACAAAACCATGGCCGCCAGAGCGAATCTTGCGCCCCTTGAACAACAGCTCAATGTCATCCCAGTGGTTGAACGCCTGCTCCACCTGCGCAGCGGTGACCGGGTCCCAGTCGCGCATATTGTCCATGGTGGCATCAGAGAAAACCACGCCCCAGCCAAAAGTGTCATAGGGCTTGTTGCGCTCCACCACCGTCACATCATGAGCCGGGTTCATCTGCTTCATCAGCAGTGCGAAGTAAAGGCCAGCGGGGCCACCACCTATGCAGACAATTTTCATGACAGCCATCCGCTCCAGACACGTTAAAAAATTACTTTATGTCTAAATTATTGATGTTTGAATTTTTCACTAAAATCAGGCCAAACCCTGAATCACAAAAATCTCAGCATGAGCACCATGCCATCCATGGCCCAGAAAAACTTGGATACACCCACCCCCACGCCAGAAGCCTTGGGGCGCGAAGCCGGTCTGTCACATGACGACCATCAGGCCGTTCGCCTGTGGCTGCGCCTGCTGACTTGCAGCACACAGATCGAACAACTCATTCGCACGCAGCTGCGCAATGAGTTCGGCACCACCTTGCCGCGCTTTGACTATTTGGCGCAGCTCAGCCGCTTCCCCAAAGGACTGCGCATGAAAACGCTGTCTGAATACCTGATGGTGACTGGCGGCAATGTGACGGGACTGACCGATCAGCTGGTCGCCGAAGGCTGGGTGGAACGCGTGGCCGATGAAGAAGATCGCCGCTCCATGACGGTGCGGCTGACGCGGACAGGGAAAAAGCAGTTCAAAACCATGGCCGCCGCCCATGAGCAATGGCTTGAGCAGTTGCTGGCCCCGCTGGGTGGCAAAAACACCCATGCGCTGTACGAGCAGCTGGGGCGCTTAAGGCAGGTACTGAGCGTCCCGGAAAACAGCTGAAACTCGCACCAAGGCCGAAAAACGCCCTCTTTCAGGCGATTTCGTAGAGAATCCCTGCACGCAGTCTTGCGCGCCACAGGCTTGAGGGCATGCTTCATGGATTTACTGCATCTGATGTATCAGCTCAGATCCGGGCACTACTATCTGTACGACATGCGTGATGCGCCCAACGCCATCACGGGTGAGCGCCCTTACCGCCTCAAGACCGAGCTGGTCGCCATTGCTTTTGATCGCATCACTGGCCGCGTGCACCAGCACGGCCCGCCCACCCGGATCAATTCATGGGCCATGGGGGCACAACGCCGCCTGCGCATGGCGGGCGACTGGGAAGCCGCAGACCGGCTGGTTGTAGTGTCGGGCCCACTGCCCGAAGAAGAAATCAACAAATGCCTGCGCGTGCAGGGCTACTGCCGCTGGATGCTGATGCGCCTTGCCAGCATGCCGCATGGCAAGTTGAATGCCCACCGTAACGCCGGCCGCAGCAGCTGGCAAAGACGCGAATCCAGCCAGCAGCGCCGCGCCGCCTGATTTAGCACAAAAAAGGCCTCAAGCGCTTATTCATAAAGCGCAGACAGCTATCAAATCAGGACTTCATCTTCCCCGGCGTCTTCCAAGGAATCCTGCTCTTCCGGCATTTTGACGATCATCACCGGCAAGCCGCTATGGCGCGCGACCTCGCGTGAGACCGAGCCAATCAGAATGCTGCCCAGCCCTCCCTTGCCCGTGGCGCCGATAAGAATCATCTCGCACTCGGTACTCGTGGCAATGTCGATCAGGGTGTTGGCCTCTTCACCCAGGCTGATCTCGACTTCATAAGAGGCTCCAGCCGCTCTGAGCAACTCCTGAGCGGGTGCTACCAAGTCCATGCCTGCATCGATGCTTGCATTGGCAATCAGGTCAGAGTCCGTCGTCGCCAGCTCCAGCAGCGTTGCCTCTTTTTGCACGTGAGCTATGACAAAGTGAGCATCCAGACCATTCTTCAAAAGCTTGATGCCCTGGCGTACCGCCTCAATCGAAACATCCGACCCATCAACCGCAATCATAATTTTGAGCATGGCTTTCTCCTGTTCGAAGTGAGCCCCAGTGTAGGCGCAGGCAACAAAGACGGGTTGCGAATCTGGGGCAAGCAGCGGCTATTGCAGCAGCCCGCCCGGGCATCTGGGAAAATAGCAGGCTATGTTGCAGTTTGACCTCCTCAAGACCGACCCGAGCAGCCATGCGCGCCGCGGCACCCTCACCCTCAACCACGGCAAGGTGCAGACCCCCATCTTCATGCCCGTGGGCACCTATGGCACCGTCAAGGGCGTGATGCCGCGCAGCCTGGAAGAAATGGGCGCTCAGATCATTCTGGGCAACACCTTCCACCTGTGGATGCGCCCCGGCCTCGACATCATGAAGAGCTTTGGCGGCCTGCACGGCTTTGAGAAGTGGGACAAGCCCATCCTCACCGACTCGGGCGGCTTTCAGGTCTGGTCGCTGGGCTCCATGCGCAAGATCACCGAAGAAGGTGTGCACTTTCAGAGCCCCGTCAACGGCGACAAGCTGTTCATGTCGCCCGAAGTCAGCATGCAGATTCAGACGATTCTGAATTCGGACATCGTCATGCAGCTGGACGAATGCACGCCCTACGAAACCAACGGCAAAAAGACCACCGAAGCCGAAGCGCGCAAGTCCATGGAGATGAGCCGCCGCTGGGCCAAGCGCTCCAAAGAAGAGTTTCAGCGCCTTGAGAACCCCAACGCACTGTTCGGTATCGTGCAAGGCGGCATGTTCCTCAACCTGCGTGAAGAATCGCTGCAAGGCTTGCTGGAACTCGACTTTCCCGGCTATGCCGTCGGTGGCGTCTCCGTGGGTGAGCCCAAGGACGAGATGCTGGAGATCATGGCCCACACGCCACACCTGCTGCCCGCCAACAAGCCCCGCTACCTGATGGGCGTAGGTACGCCAGAAGATCTGGTGCAGGGCGTGGCCGATGGCGTGGACATGTTTGACTGCGTGATGCCGACCCGCAACGCGCGCAACGGCACCATCTTCACCCGCTACGGCGATCTGAAGATGCGCAACGCCCGCCACAAGACCGATCATCAGCCCATCGACACCACCTGCACCTGCCACGCCTGCGCGGGCACCAGCGGCGTGAGCTGGAACGATGGCGGCCGCGAAGGCTTCAGCCGCGCCTACCTGCACCACCTGGACCGCTGCGGCGAAATGCTCGGCCCCATGCTGACCACTATCCACAACCTGCATTACTACCTGAACCTGATGCAGGAAGTGCGCAACGCACTGGACGCAGGCACGTTTGCCCAGTTCCGCGCCCAATTCAAGGCAGACCGCGCTCGCGGGGTCTAAAGGTTTATGGGCGTCAGCCCGCTATCTGCTGCAACACTCTCCAAAAAGCCAGAGCAAGTCTCTGGCTTTTTTTCGCCTTAAGGCTTCTACCCGCTTTAAGCGTCATTACTGCTACCAATTGAAATCAATCGTCAATAAAACCGTCAAATGCTCCATTAAAGCCTGCAGACCGACATGATTTTTATTGAAACAGGTCACACTCCGTCCAACTAAATCGTGCCCATGGCCAGTCACAAGGCCCGAATGCAGACCTTACCCATAGATTTCAGATAGCCCACCCGCTGGATTTGTATGACTGACGCCTCTTCATCTCCGCCGCAGACCATGACGCAGCCAGAAGCCCCAAAAACAAGCGCTTGGACTGCTGCCTTCTCTCTGGGTGGCATGGTTTTTGTGGCGGCCTGGCTGGGCATCTGGGGCCGGCCCATGGGTTTTCTCTCCGCCATCTGGCCGGCCAACGCCTTGCTGCTGGGACTGTTGCTGCAAAAGCCCGACTGGGTGCGTGCTGGCTCTGCTGTGGCCGTCGCCATCGGTTACATATCCGCCGACCTGATCACAGGCAGCCGCCTTGACGTTGCAGTGCTGCTCAGCCTCGCCAATATGGCAGGTGTCGGTGCTGCATGGATGTTGATGCACAAGCAGGCCTTTGCCACCTTGTTCATGCAGCGCCAGTCCTCGGCTCTGCTGCTGTTCATGGGCACGGGGCTGAGCGCGCTGACCTCTGCTGCCATTGGCGGGCCGGTACTGGCGGCCTTCTTCAACACTCCGCCCCTGCAGGCGTTTTCGATGTGGTTTGGCGGAGAGTGGCTGAACTACATGATTTTTCTGCCCATGATTCTGAGCTGGCCCACCCGCAAGCTGAACAGTCCTGACTCAGACAGACGACATCCGCTGCTGCGCGCCATGCCGTTTCTAGCGGTCATTGCGCTGGAACTCACCAGCTACTGGCTGGGCGGCCCTGGCGCTCTGGCTTTTTCTCTGCCCGCACTGCTGTGGTGCGCGCTGAGCTACCGAATCTTCACCGTGACGGTGATTACCGCCGCGCTATGCCTGAGCAAGATCGTGGCCATCTCGCTGGGCTCGTTTGACTTTACGCCTGCGCACTTTCTGGAGACTGTGTCGTTCCGCATGGGGCTGAGCATGCTGGTGCTGGGCCCGCTGGCCGTAGCCGGTTCACACATGGCGCGCACTGAGCTGATGCGCCAGCTACGCCATGCTGCCAATCACGACTCTCTGACGGACATGCTGGCACGTGGTGCCTTCTTGAAGCAAGGCCAGCGTATTCTGGAGCGCTGCAAACATGACCACCAGTCCGTCGCCGTCCTCATGCTGGACCTTGATCACTTCAAGCAGATCAACGACAGCTACGGCCACGCCGGTGGTGACCAGTTGCTGCGCAGCTTCAGCCACACGCTGACTCAGGTGCTGCGCGCGCAGGACATTGTGGGCCGCATGGGCGGAGAGGAATTTGCCGTGGTTCTGCCCCATGTGGACAGCAAGGCAGCGCTGGAAATTGCCGAGCGCATCAATCAAGCCACCAGAGAGCTGCGCTTGCCCTCTGGCGACCAGGCCATCACCGCCACCGTCAGCATTGGGCTGGTGCATATCGCCAAGCCGGGAGAGCACCAGGATCTGGACATGCTGCTGCAGCACGCCGATCAGGCTCTGTATGACGCCAAGGCCGCAGGCCGTGATCGTGTCGAGGCGCGACTCTTGTAAGCCGCGCTCTCACTCTTTCTTTCAGCCAGCCCTTGAAGCGGCACCGCCAGGTTTGCTATCAGTGCTCACCTGAGTTTCAACGACAGGCTGCGCAGTCAAATCCGTAAACATCTTGCTAGCAGAGCTGCCACAGCTATGGCAAAAGCGGGCAAATGCGCTCTTGCGGGTATGGCAGTTGCCACAGTGATCAAACAAGCCAATGCCGCAATGGGGGCAGAAGTCGATTTCGGTGTTCTTGAGGTCCACAGGGCGCTCACAGCCCGGACACACGCTCTTGGCCAGTCGCTCCAGCGCCACGTCGTAGCTCAGCTCCTCGCGGCGCTGCACTTCGGGCAAGGCTTCCTGCAGCTTTTGCTTTTCAAGGTAGCGATTCAGCGCCACGATGGCATAGCGCCCCAGCAGCACCGTGACCAGAATCCCCACGATGTAGCGCACATAGCCGCCGTAGTCGGGCAGATAAGGCACCAGCTCGACAAAGAAGGCAAACAGCGCAAAAAAGATAAAGCCCCAGACAAACGGCCACCAGGTGCTCTTGCGCTTTTTGGCAAACAGCCAGCCCGCCAGCACCAGCAAGGGCAAGGTAATGGCCAGACGGAAGAGGAAAACGCGCAGCTCGCTAGCGCGGGCAGCGGCCTGATATTGCGGATAGGCCTGCTCGCGCAGGCCGCTCATTTCAGACTCGGCAGCCGAGAGCGCCTGCGAGGCCTCCAGACTTTTCATCGATTCCTGCTCAAGCACCTGGCGGGCCTTGCTCTCGCTTTGCTTGAGCTCATCCAGTGCCTTGGTGCGTGCAATCAGTTCGGCATCTTGCTCAGGGCGCTCAGTAGCTCGGCGAGTGGCGATCCAGTTGTCAAATGTCTCGCGCGCCGATTGATAGCGTGAGCGCTCTGCGTCGTATTTGAGCTGAGCCTTATCCTGCGCTTTGGACGCCTCGCTGGACAGCTTTTGCGCCTTGTCGATTTCAGCTTGCACCCGCTGCGCATCGGCCTGCGCAATAAAGGATTCAACTTCCAGCGAGTGATTGGGTTGCGGCAAATTGCCGACCACCAGTCCGCCAAGGCCAATCAGAAAAAAGGCAAAAGCCAGCGCTACCAGCCACAGGCCGCGTCGAAACCATTTTTCGGGCAAACGCAGAGATTTACTCATGACCAGTCACTCCTCAATCAATAGCTGCTAACGCAATACAAACAAGGGCTAGCAGTCCATTTACCTTGAATTTATTGCACCACACGAACTGCAGCAGCCATATGCGTGCGCTGCAGCCACTGGGTGACGGAATCCACCGTGACCGTCTCGATCCGGCTGGCATAGCGCTTGTCATTCGGGTGATCATCGAACGCGATATTGGCGGCCGTCATGCGGCCACCCAGTCGCGAAATAGCGCGGATGATGAGCGAGCTGGGCTCATAGCCCTTGGCTTGCAGCCATCCCTGCGCCTGCGCACGGTTTTGAATGGCACTGGGATCCATAGCCGCGGCCAATGTCTCTGTCGCCCACTGGTTGGACTGCTGGTACTTCATACCCCAGGCATAGCTGACCATGCTGTAAGGCTCAGTTTGCAAGCGCAGCACTGAGGGCGCCGTCAAAAAATTGAGCAAAGCCTGCTGCACCTCAGGCACAGGCACCTGAATGACGGCTTCATAACGCCACATATCGTCAAGGAAGAACTCACCCAGCCCCTGCCGGTAAACATGCCCGCCCGCCGTACCGCATTCGTTGAGCTTATGCGCCACACGCCATGGACCTGCGGGCGTTTTGTAGGCCCAGCCATAGTGCGAGTACTTGAGGTCGTATTTGCTCAAGTCCTGCCCCTGCCTGGCCAGCAGCACCACCTGCGTGCCGTTTTTCTGAAACTCGGCATCCAGCGCCTTGTATGTGCGCGCCGCCAGATTGAGGCCTTTGGCCATGACCTCGGGCGTCAGCGGACGACTTTCACAGCTGCGTCCAGCCTCTGCCGAGCCTGCCCATGCGATGAGCGCCACTCCCAACGCCAGTACCAGCGGGATAGAGGTATGCGAGCTGGTGCTCTGCATGGGGGCCATGGCCTGCACGATGCTGGTGTTTTCTTCTGTCATGCGAGTCTCCGCTCAGGCTGGTTTACAGACGCTCGTTGTGCATCAGCGACTTGCCGATTTCATTGGGGATAAAGGCCAGCACCTTGCCAGCGGCAGACAAGATCACGCCTGCAGCCGTGGCACTGGTCTGCACCACCGTACCCACACCTACCGACAGCGCGCCGGCAGCCTGCCCCGAGACCTTGACCACGGCTGAAGTGCCGTCCGCCACATTTTTGAGCACATAGGTCACGCCGGTGGCGCTGCTCTCTACCGCCTCAATCACCACGGATGCACCGGCTGCCGACAGAAACAGGGGAATAGCCACGATTTCCTCCGAAGCACCACCGGATACCGCTGCAACCACCGATGCCACAGGCAGGGCCGACAGCACCAGAGAGGCTTCGCTCTGGGCGTGGACCACACCACCGCCCAACAAAGCAAAGGCGGCGCCCAGTGCGCAGAGGCTGTTGCGAAGAGGACGGATAAAGGTCAAGGCGTTGATCACAGAGGGCTCCTGAGTGTTGTTGCAATATGTCGCCGCTTTTTTGCTGCGACGGATGAATCATCTCTAGGCCGACAGAATTCTCTGGCCAATTTGTCAAAATAAGCGTGTTGCAGATCTGGCAGCATCGCCAATCGATACTTCTTCCCGCATTCAGCCCATGTGACCGAATCCGGCACTGCATCTTGCCTTGTTCCCGCGCCCACAACTTTTAAAAATCATCAGGCACATCATGCGAATGGACTCCAGACAATGCGCAGTGCGCAGTTTTTGGCTCAAGCCAAGCTATCTGGCCGCACTTTGCTCGGCTGCGCTTGCACTGCCGGGCATCGGCCATGCTCAGGGCGATACCATCGCCGCTTTCTCGCAGACGCCCATCGGCCCTTTGGGTGCCCCCTGGCACTTTGCCACACTCCCCAACAAGAGCCCCACGGAATACAGCGTGGTGGAAAAGGATGGAGAGCATGTGCTGCGCATCAGCACCCATGATGCCTACGGCAATATGGTGCACACTTTGCACCAGACACCGACACCCAACCTGCAGTTGCAGTGGCGCTGGCGCGTGGATCAACTCATCGACAAGGCCGATATCAAAACCCGATCGGGTGACGACGCCGCGCTCAAGCTGTGCGTGTCATTCGACTTCGACAAATCCCAGCTGAGCTTTGGCGAACGCTCCAAGCTGAGGCTGGGCAAGATCAGTACCGGCGAGGACATCCCGGCCGAAACGCTCTGCTATATCTGGGACAACAAGCAGCCTGTGGGCACGGTGTTGCATAACGCCTTTACCCACCGCATGCGCTTTATCGTGCTGCAAAGTGGCAGCGCCCATAAGGGCCAATGGATGACGGAACAGCGCCACCTTGAGGCTGATTACCAGCAGGCCTTTGGCGATGAATCACAGGCCATGCCCATGGTGATTGGCATCACCGTCTCGGCCGACTCGGACAACACCCATAGCGAGGGACTCGCGTACATGGGTGATATCCGTCTGCGTCCCTGATTTAGCCCCTGATCAGCCGCGCTGCAGCAAATCGGCCACGCGCTGCTGCAGCAAACCGGGGGTGACACCGGCGGCAGGCACCGGCTCGCCCACCTCCAGCCCCACGCGGTTGAACAGGCCACGGCGCATGGGTTTGACCATGGCCACGTTTTTGCCGCCGCGCAGCTCAATACGGCTGAAGTACGAACCCCAGAGGTTGGTCAGTGCCATGGGGACGATGGGCACATCCAGACCTTCAGCCTTGGCGTGTTCCAGAATCTTCATGATGCCGCCCTTGAAGGGCTGCAGCTCGCCATTGGAGGTGATACCGCCCTCTGGGAAGATGGCCAGCAAATCACCCTCGCGCAGCACCTCGGCAGCGCGGGCAAACGCGGCTTCATAGGTGGCCGGGTCTTCCTTGTGCGGCGCAATAGGAATGGCCTTAGCCAGCTTGAACAACCAGCCCAGCACGGGTGCCTGAAAGATTCGGTGATCCATCACAAAGTGAATGGGGCGCGGGCTGGCCGCCATGAGCAAGATGGCATCGACAAAGCTCACATGGTTGCAGACCAGCAGGGCCGCGCCTTCACGTGGAATATTCTGCTCGCCACGCACCTTGAAGCGATAGACAAAGTGCGTGATGACCCAGGCCACAAAGCGCAGCAGATATTCAGGTACCAGCAAGAACACATAAAGCGCCACGATGGCATTGGCAATGCCAGTCATCAGGAACACCTGCGGAATGGTGCAGCCCGCTGCCAGCAACCCACCTGCCAGCACGGCAGAGGCAATCATGAACAGCGCGTTCAGGATGTTATTGGCCGCAATGATGCGTGCACGGTGCGTGGGCAGGCTGCGCATCTGAATCAGTGCATACATGGGCACGCTGTAAATGCCGGCAGACAGTGCCAGCATGCCCAGGTCCGCCATCACGCGCCAGTTTTTATGCTGGGCAAAAAAGGCACCCACCCCCATCAGCTCTGAGGGCGGCAGCGCGCGGGTGGCAAAGTACAAATCAATGGCAAACACGCTCATGCCAATCGCACCCAATGGCACCAGACCAATCTCGACCTGACGGCGGCTGAATACCTCGCACAGCAGCGAACCAATGCCGATGCCTACCGAAAAAATCACCAGCAGCAGCGATGCCACATGCTCGTCGCCATGCAGCACTTCCTTGGCAAAGCTGGGGAACTGCGAGAGAAACACCGCGCCAAAGAACCACATCCAGCTGATGCCCAGCAGCGATCGAAACACCACCACATTGCCATGCGCCAGCTTGAGGTTGCGCCATGTCTCGGTAATGGGGTTCCAGTTGATGACCAGACCAGGATCGGTGGCTGGCGCATGGGGGATGAACTGCGCGCAGATGCGGCCCACCACGGCCAGGGCCACGCAGGCTATGGCTACCTGCATATGCCCCACTTCAGGCACGGCAATCAGCAAGCCACCAGCGACTTGCCCCAGCAAGATGGCGACGAAAGTGCCCATCTCCACCATGCCATTGCCGCCAGTCAGCTCGCGGTCGTTCAGCACCTGCGGCAGATAGGCAAATTTGACGGGGCCAAACAACGTGGAGTGCAGGCCCATCAGAAACACGCACAGCAGCAGTACTGGCACATTCGCTTCGACAAAGCCCCAGGCTGCTATCAGCATGATGCCGATCTCAAGGTTTTTGACCAGGCGGAACATGCGCGTCTTGTCCCACTTGTCGGTCAGTTGCCCCGAGGTGGCAGAGAACAGCAAGTACGGCAGCGTGAACAGCGCACCAATCACCAGCCCCGCCATGGCGGGCGGCAGCCAGGAGACGCTGAGCTGGTAGGTCACCATCACCGTGAAGGCGAACTTGAACAGATTGTCATTGCCCGCCCCGGCAAACTGCGTCCAGAAAAACGGCGCAAAGCGGCGCTGACCCAGCAAGGCAAACTGATTGGGGTGTGCCTGCGGGTCTGAGTGTTGATCTGCGGTGGCGGCCTGCTCACCGGTCGGCGTGGAATTCATGCATCTCTCCCTTTTGCGCTGCAGGCATTGTGCCTATTTGCTCAGATTTTTTTGTAGGTTTTATGCCGCAAGCGCTTGATGAACATGCGCACGCAGCTATGAAAATCATTGCCTCAACGAATGCTCTCACGCCACAGGTGCAAAGCACGCAGCACCGGCAGTGCCGCTGCAGCCGCCACCCAGTGCTTGAGGCTGTGGCCCGACACCCAGTGCGCCGTGACATCAAACACATCGCCATCCGACATCTCCAGCAGCTTGGCCACGGCATATAACCCAATCACCCAGCCCAGCTCAACCGGCAGCGCATTGCGGCGCGGAGCCATAAAGGCCAGCCCAAAAATAATGAGCATGCCGCCTGCCTGCACCAGCACCCATGGCAAGAGATTACTAGTTTGCGCCCAGACTGCCACACTGATAGGTGCGGCCAGCAGCATCAGCACCGCCGTGATGCGGGCGCTGATGTCGTCCACCCGGGTCTGCACCGCCAGACCCAGCAGACCCGCAAAGGCCACGCTCATCCCCAGTCGGTCCCAGACCAGCGTCGCGTTCTGCGGTGCCCAGTGATAAAGCGCCGAGCCTGCGCTAGAGCACAGCAGCCCCGCAAAAAACAACGCACACAGGGCGCGAGCCGTGCCGTTCAGACACTGATAGTCGGCACGCCACAGCGCGGCAAAACCGGCTAGCCCCGCCGCCAGAAAACCCAGATTACTCAGTACATCCGCCGCATGGGGCAGGCCCGCCCAGCCGCGTTGATCGGCAAACGCGTGGTAACTCTCTGACTGGGCCATGCCGGGCATGAGCAGCGCGAGCGTGAGCAAAAAGGCCATGCCGCCAAACAGCGCAAAGCGCTGCTCCAGCGTGCCTGAGGCTTCAGAGGCGGTGATCTCCACCACGGCGGCGGTTGAGGGGTGCAGGCGCATGGCGCGGCTCCTTGTTCGTGTTGACTGCCGCGCAGTATGAAAATCAGTCCCCCAAACGGCATCAATCTTCTACACTCGCCCTACACCGCTGCACCAGCAGTACTACCAATCGATACTATGAGCACGACTGCTGACCTCGTTACCGCCATCAAAAAGGAACTCAAGGCCGCCCAGATGACCTATGCCGATCTGGCCAAGGCCATCGACATGGCCGAGTCCAGCGTCAAGCGCATGCTGGCCAAGGGCGATATGCCGCTCTCTCGCATCGATGAAATCTGCCGCGCCCTGCATCTGGACTTTGCCGATCTGGCGCGCAGCGTGGCCGACAGCCGTCCGCTGCTGCAGCAAATCACGCGTGAGCAGGAGATTGCCGTAGTGGCCGATCGCAAGCTGCTGCTAACCGCCATCTGCGTGCTCAGCCAGTGGACGCTGGAGCAGATCATCGCCACCTACCGCATCAGCGAGCCCGAAGGCATTGGCTACCTGGCGCAGTTGGACCGCATCGGCATCATCGAGCTGCGCCCCGGCAACCGCTACAAGCTGCGCCTGGCCAAGACCTTCCGCTGGCAGACCAATGGCCCCGTGATGGACTTCTTCCGCGAAAACGCCGTGCTCGACTACTTTGGCGGCCAGTTTGCGGGCGAGGACGAAACCATGCTGCTGGTACACGGCTCCATCACCCCCGGCAACGCCCCCGCATTTGTGGAGCGCATACAGCGCATCGGTCAGGACTTCTCTCAGCAGCACCTGCAAGACCAGCGCCTTGGGCCCAACAAGCTGGATGGCTACACGCTGGTGCTGGGCATGCGCAAATGGGAGCTGCCCGCCTTTGCCACGCTGCGCCGCTAAGCAGCAGACGCAAAAACTACTGATTTCATAGCTACCAGCGCTTACAAACAAAGCGCTTAAGGCCAATTACATACAAACTTCACCGAGCAGACACACAAGATTGCAAGACTTCGCACAGCGGCAACCGGCGCTTGACGCTGGCCTTCCATCATTGAGCACAAGGGATGCCTGAACCGGCACCCCAACTACCCATGAAGGAGGCAAGCATGCTGTCAATTCACACCACTGTTCAAACCATCCTAGGCGCCGGCGCAATGGCCCTGCTGGGTCTGGTCGGCACGGCACAGGCCCAGAGCCCTCACTGGGCTCCTGCCAGCCAGGGCTCTTATGTCAACGTGCAATTCAATGCACCGCCCGCTCCCCGCTATGAAGCCGTTCCCGCACCCCGCCGCGGTTATGTCTGGGCACCCGGTTACTGGGAGCCACGCGGCCACCGCCATGTCTGGCGTGCAGGCCACTGGGTGCAATCACGCCCCGGCTATGTGTACCGCCAGCCGACCTGGAAGCATCACGGCAACCGCTGGGATTACCAGGGCAGCCGCTGGGACCGTGATGGCGACGGCGTGCCCAACCGCCATGACCGCAACCCCAACAACCCTCATCGCCGCTAAATTGGCTCCATCCCTCCTCTGCTGATGCCCCCGGATTCGAGTCATCTGGTGTCAGCGGATTTAAGGCCTGTACCGCCTTGGTACAGGCTTTTTTTCGTTTACCCACACAGGCTTCATGCCGCATAAGCATATACAGGCGAGGCATTAAACAACATTCACAATAAGCGCATTCCATCGTTCATTTGGTCATCACTCACCATGCGCTTGCTGCCTCGCTCTTTTACTGCTTCTCGCGTTCTGGCAACCGCTGCCGCCTGCGCCCTGATTCCTCTGGCCAGCCAAGCGGCAGACCACGGCGCAGCAAACTATCCGCACCAGCCCATCACCATGATCATGGGCTTTAACGCCGGCTCGGGTGTGGACGTGATTGGCCGCGTGGCGCAAGAGCCGCTGGGCAAGCTGCTGGGCCAGCCCATCATCATTGACTACAAGACCGGCGCTGCCGGCAATATCGGCAGCGAGTACGTGGCCCGCGCCAAGCCAGATGGCTACACCATCTACTTCGGCACCGCCGCCACTCACGGCAGCAATGCATCGCTGTACAAAAAGCTGCCCTTTGATGTGGAAGCCGACTTTGTGCCCGTCGCCCCGCTGGTGGACGTGGCCAACGTGCTGACCATCAACCCCAATGTCATCAACGTCAAGAACCTCAAAGAGTTTGTTGACGAGATCAAGGCCAACCCCGGCAAGTACAACTACGCCTCTACCGGCAACGGCGCAGGCACGCATATGGCGTTTGCCGAGTTCAACTCCCGCCTGGGCCTGAACATGGTGCATGTGCCCTACAAGGGCGGCCCCGAAGCCATTACCTCCGTGCTGCGCGGCGAGACCTGCTGCATCATGAATCAGGTGCAGACCGTGCTGAGCCACTACAAGGCTGGCAAGGTCCGTCTGTTGGGCGTGACCACGGCCAAGCCCGTGGAAGCCGTCAAGGAAGTGCCCACCATTGCCGCCAGCGGTCTGCCCGGCACCAAGGGCTTTAACAGCTCCATCTGGTTCGGCATCTTCGCGCCCAAGGGCACAGACCCGGTCATCATCAAAAAGCTCAACCATGCCATCAACGATGTGCTGAGCCAGCCCGAAGTGCGCGAGCGCTTTGTCTCTCAGGGCAACACCATCCGCGAGGAAACGCCCGAACAGTTCAAGAAGACCGTGCACGACGACCGCATCAAGTGGGCCAAGGTCGTCAAGGACGCCAAAATAACGATTGATTAAGACTCCCTGAGGCGCTGCGCGCCTTCCATCTCTCTACGGGAGGGGACCTCACCTTCGCCGCGAGGCGGCTCTTGCTCGGTGCTCTGGCTTGTAGTGCGCCAGTTTTAAGCCGAAACAGTTTTAGGTACAGTTTGTTTCGGTGTTAATTTCTTGGTATTCGTTTGATGCGCCTGCTGCCCCAAGCCGCAGGCGCTTTTGGGTTTTAGCTATGTCAATTTCTCCTTCTACGGCGGCCTCCGCTGCGGGACTTGCAGCGCTGGAAGAACGCCTGCGCGATGATCTGCTCACGCTGGGCTGGCCTGCAAAGGCCTGGATTTCTCCCGCCACCCGCAATGACCGCCCCGTGCATGACGTGATCGTCATTGGCGCAGGGCAAGCCGGGCTGGCTCTCAGCATGGCGCTGCAGCAAGTCGGTATCAAGCCGGTGCTGCTGGACAAATCCCCTCTGGACTTTGAAGGCCCGTGGGCCACCACAGCGCGCATGGAGACGCTGCGCTCACCCAAGGAGCTGACAGGTCCGGCCATGGGCATTCCATCCCTGTCCTTCCGCGCGTGGTTCGTCGCCCAGTTCGGCAGGGATGCATGGACGGCGCTGGACAAGATTCCCCGCCTGCAGTGGATGGACTACCTCCGCTGGTACCGCCGCGTGACGAATGCCGATGTACGCAACGGCCACCCAGTCGTCGCCGTGCGCCCGCAAGCCGATGGCGTGGTGGAAGTCGATGTCAAGGCCAACAACGTCGTCGCCACCTGGCAAGCCCGCCGCCTCGTGCTGGCCACCGGCCGCGATGGTCTGGGCGGAGCCACCATTCCCGCCTTTATGCGGGGTGTGAACAAACAGTTCTGGGCGCATTCATCCGACGAGATGGACTACGCCACGCTGGCCGGCAAGCATGTGGGCGTGGTGGGTGCCGGTGCATCGGCCATGGACAGTGCTGCGACGGCGCTTGAGAGCGGTGCAACCAGCGTTGACATGCTGATTCGCCGCAGCCAGCTGCCGCAAATCAACAAATCCAAAGGCTCCGGCGTGCCCGGCCTGACTCACGGCCAGTACCTGCTGCCCGATGTGTGGAAATGGCGCATTCGCCACTACATCAACGCCCAGCAAGTGCCGCCGCCCCACGGCAGCACGCTGCGCGTCTCGCGCCACAGCAATGCCTTCTTCAACTTGGGCACAGCCGTGCAAGGCGTTGAGCAAGTGGGCAGCAAGCTGCATGTGCAGACAAGCAGCGGCGTGTTTGTGCTGGACTTTCTCATCATCTCCACCGGCTTTGCCGTGGACTGGAAGCTGCGTCCCGAGTTTTCCGACATCGCCCCGCATGTAAAGCTGTGGAATAGCCGCTTCACCCCCGAAGCAGGGGACGAAGATGCCGAGCTGTCGGCCTCACCCGATCTGGGTGCGCTGTTCGAGTTTCAGGGCGAACTGCCCGGTCTCGACCACATTCACTGCTTCTGCTACCCCGCTGCGCTCTCGCACGGCACGGTGTCTGGCGATATTCCCGCCATCAGCGATGGCGCGCGCAAGCTGGCCCAGGGTCTGGCCTCCGTTATCTACCGCGACGATATTGAGCAGCACTTTGCCAAGCTGCAAGCTTATGCAGAGCCCGAGCTGGACGGCACCGAATGGACTGCCGCCGACAGCGCCGCGCGCATTCGCCAACTTCAACAATAAATAAGAGACCGCACATGACAGACACCACCACAGACACGATCGACCGTCTGGCTGGCCTTGCCCAAGGCAACCCCAGCTTCACCACCCGCCACGAACGCGAAAAAGTGGCTCTGGCCACGCAGGCCTGCGAAGACCTGCTGCTGGGCAATCAGCTGGACAGCGTACTGACCCAAGCCGAGCGTCTGGTGCTGGCCGCAGAGCAAGCCCGCGTCAGCGGCGTGGCCGCGCTGGAAGCCGACTACCGCGCCCGTGCCGAGGCGCTGAGCGATGCCATCTCCCCCGAGCTGCGCACCATCCTCGACCAGCAAGGTGCCCGGACCGGCAACGCCCGCATGGATGCCATGCTGCACTTTGTGCGCACGCTGGCCCTGAACCCCGCCGAAAGCGATCAGGCCGCGCTGCTGGCCATTCCTGCCGCAGGCCTGTCACTCAACGACACCGTGCTGCTGGCTCAGCTGATTGGCTTTGTGGCCTATCAGGTCCGCTTGCTGGTCGGCGTCAAAGCCATGAGCGATATGGGTGGTGTGGCCGATACCCCTGCAGCCGAACCCGCAGCCGCAGCACCCTTTGTGCACCCTGCCAATCTGCCGCCCCCTGGCGAGCCGCTGCGCCGCAACGGCTTTACCAGCGAAACGCTGGACTGGAAGGCCTGGCTGGAAGTGCTCACCCCCGACACCGCCACGCCCGAGCAGCAGCATGTGCTGGAGGTCAGCCACCCCAAGGCCAAGACCATGGACTTTTACCTGCTGCTGGCCCGCCAGCCACAGGTGCTGCTGGAGCGCTCAAAGGCCTTCAACGCCATCATGTATGCGCCCGGCGGCCTTTCGCGCGCCGAACGCGAAGTGGCGGCTACTGCCGTTTCGCGCTCCAACGGCTGCGTGTATTGCGCATCTGTCCACGCTCAACGCTTTGAGCAGCTGGCCAAGCGCAATGATGTGATGGCTCAGATGTTTGACGACCCCGACACCGCTGGCACCAACGCCCGCGAGCGCGCCATCATTCAGTCGTCACTGGTGCTGACCCGTGCGCCCGGCAGCTTTGGCGTACAGAACGTACAGCCGCTGCGCGATGCGGGTCTGAGCGATCTGGAAATTCTGGACATGCTGCACTCGGCAGCGCTGTTTGGCTGGGCTAACCGTTTGATGCTGAACCTGGGCGTAGAGATTTACATCTCCGCCTGAGCGGCTTTGCCGCCTCCCCCTCGCTCTACGCGCTGTCCCTTGCTTGGAGGGCGCCAGTTTTTAGCTGACGCTTTCTTTTTTGATAGCTGCTTGCCCTTTTAAAGCCTTGAGTTAATGGCAAATATGCGCTGAAACTCTTTGAAATCGAGCACTATCAGCTATCAAATTCAAGGCTGCTTTCCGGTAAATACCGTTAGCACTCCAGCCAGTTGATGCACACGCGCATCCATCAGTTGCGCCTCTGTCACCAGGCCAATCAACGGCACGGGGCCTAGTGCGTGGCGCAGCAGTTTCAGCTCGGCATCGTCGCTACCAAACAACTCACTGCCTCGGCCTTTGCTGCTCATGTAAATCGCGCCGCGTATGTGCAGCGGCGCTTGCTGCTCGGTCACAGTTTCGGGGCCGGCATCGGCAAAATCGGGTTGCAGTGCATCTTTCAGGGCCGCGCCCATCTGCATCAGTTCGTGGCGGGCCGCATGGCGCTGGCGCTGGCAGAAGATCACCGTGTTATCCGACTCTACCGATGCGGACAGCGCCACCCCCTGGCGTACCGGATCCAGCCCCACGATATGCAACACTTGGGCCTCATCGGTCAGCGCGCCGCGCTCCAGCCCTCGCCCCAGCGGGGCAATAGCGGCCAGCGTTTTGCGCAGCTCTGACAACGCCGCCTGCCAGCCACCACCAGCGCTGGAGCGAGCTTCGACATCCAACAATTGCAGCAAGCGCGGCAGGGCGGGTTCGCCCTCCAGCTCCAGCAGCATCGGGCCCCTGGCCTCTGTAATCTCGATTCCGGCACCCAGTGGTGCGCAGCCCTGCGCCATGCGCGAAAAGCAGCCCACATCGCTATCAAAAGCCACGCCAGAGAAGCCTGCATGAAAGACGCCTGCTGCCGCTTCTGCACGCAGGCGCGGCAGGTCTTCGGCACGGCAGGCGAACTGCACACCATCTTCTGCACCCAATGCGCCAAACAAATTGCCTGAGGTCGTACGCTCAGACAGCTCAAGCAGCAGCTCGGCCAGATCGGTCTGGTCGATGCTGGAATGCACCAGCGCCGAATGCGCCTCAAACCCCGCTTCCGCTCCCAGCATGGCTAGCGGAGCCACGCCGGAGTAAACGCGGAAATGCGCGGCAGGCACATCCAGCAGCATGACAGCCAGCGATGAGTCCTCGGTGTATTCATGCTCCATGGCCAGCACCGCGTGGCCCGAACCACCCGCCCAGTCCGTGACCTGCGGCAACTCGCGTGCCAGCAGCGCCAGCAACTGCTGGGCGTGAGGCGCCAGCTTTTGCGAAACATACGCCAGCCCCAGCCGGTAAGGCTGCTGCTTTTGCTGAGGCGACAGGCGCAACAACTGGCCACGCAGCTGCTGCACGACTTGCTCTACGGCAGAGCGCCAGTTCGGGTCACTGGCATGACCGACGGGAAACAATGACATAAGCCCTCCTGTCCTTGCTGGCGTGGATGCGCTGGCACCACGATTTTCACCCCTCTTGGCCTTTAACGGGTCAAGACTTACGCGGTGATGCAGAGGCTTTTGCTGCCGTTTTTTTGGCTGCGGAGCTCTTGGATGCAGCTGTTTTGGTGGCCGTCTTTTTAGCCACCGGGGCTGCGGCCGTTGTTTTACGCGCAGCGCTCTTGGTTGCCGGTTTTTTCGCAGCTGCGACATCTGGCTTGGCGGCAGCCTCTGCGCCACCTGCTGAAGCTGTTGCAGCGCCCGCGCCAAACTGGCTGGCCTGCGCCATTACCTTGTCCATGGCGGTCTTGGCAAAGCCGCTGGCCGCCTCGGTCGCGCGCTGTGCGGCGGCCATGGTCTGGGGCGCCACAGGCTCGGCCATGGCCTTGGCGGCGATCTGCTGAAACTGCTGCGTCAGCGCACCCCACCATTGCATGGCCTGACCAATGGCAGCCTGAGAGGCTTTTTCAGTCTGGCCGCTGGCTGGCTCATCAGCGGTCTGTGCCTTTTGTTCATATTGCGGTGTGGCCTGAGGTTCAGGTTCGGGCTGCGGCTCGACCTTGGGGGCGGGCTCTGGCTCTGCCTTGGCGCTACCGCCCCACATGGGCCAGCCGCCATGGCTGGTTGCGCTGGCGGTCTTAGCGGCCTCAGCAGCCGCCGCGCCCGGGAAGGGAAAGGACTTGGCCAGCTCGCTCATGCTGACGTTCATGTCCTTCAGGGTGGAAAGCGTCATGCGCTGGACTTCCAGCGCCTGGATGGTGGCATTGAGCGCACGGCCGTTTTGCTCAAGCCAGAACTGCACCGCTTTCAGCTCGGCAATGCGTTTGTCCACCTCTTCCACGCTCACGGTGGGAGCCACCCATTGCGGCACGCGGCCCATGGGACTGGATGCAGTGCCAGCGCTTTGCGCCAGCCCCTGCAGAAAATCAAAGCCAGGAATGAACTTGCCAAAACCAAATGCCGATGCGTCGCCGCTCATAGTGCTCTCCACTGCAGGGATGGGTACCAGTCTCCGTATCCAGACCGCTCTGGATACGGGACTAGCTTACTGCACTTGCACTGTTTGCTGCAAACAAAGGAGCAGGCTGCTCCCCAATCCAGACATCAATGCTGATGGTCACCATGCCCGGCGTGCGAATGCCCACCAGCGCCCGCAGCACCGGCTGGTGCGGCCATGCGCACCGGCACCTGCAGGCTCAGGCGTGAGACAGCGCCCTTGGCATCTTTGAACACCAGCGTGATGGGCACTTGCGTATCTTTGACCAGCGGCGCCTTCAGCTGCTGCAGCATCAGGTGGTAGCCACCGGGCTTGAGGTCCACCGCCACGCCCTTGGGCAATTCCAGAGCCTCAATGGCACGCATGCGCATCACATCGCCGTCCATCTTCATCTCATGCACCTCGGCCACAGCGGCGGCAGGCGTTTCCACACCCACCAGCTTGAGCGGCTCTTCGGCCGTCAGCCGCATGAAGACACCCGAAGCCTGCTGCCCCTGCACGCTGGCGCGAGCCCAGACGTTGTCAGCCTTGACATGGGCGGCATCGGCATGGGCGATGGCCGCCCCGGAAACCATCAACGAACCCACGAGGGAACCCAGAGCCAGCACGGTAAAACGACGCATATTCATGAAATCTTCTCCATTCAAATTCAAGATCAAATCAGGCCTCAGCGCTTATCAATAAAGCGCTTGAAGCTATGGTTCTGAGAGTTTCAAACGGCGGTGCACGCACGGGCGGCAAAAGGCGGACAAAGACCCGGCTGACGGCTGGCGCCCACTGCGGCGCAGTCAAGCTCGCACCGAGCCAGCTCAGACGCTGCTGGCGCGCAGGTGGCGGGGCCAGCAGCGGCAGGCACAGCGCGCAATCGAGACCATGCGGCAAGGCCGATGCTTCGTCGCTGGCAGGGCTGGGAACCCAGTGCGTGGCACCTGTGGCGCTGCATAGCGCCTCCCAGCCCGCCGGCGGCGCGGTTCTGGCAAACGGTGCCGCCACACTGGTCAGCAGCACGCACAGCCAAGCCGCCAGCACCCAGCGGGTGAGCGGCCCCGCAGCGTTCTGCGGATGATGGGAGGTGCGCCAATGCATGCTGCGATTGTAGAAGCCGTCCCGGTATCCGCTTGGTGACGCTAGTCTGGCGGCACTTGCCTCTACCATGAGGCTTCCAACCACCTATTTCAGGAGACAAGCATGCTGACTCTCTGCGGCTTTTCGGCCAGCAACTACTACAACAAAGTCAAGCTGGCCTTGATGGAAAAGCAGATTCCCTTTGCCGAAGAACTGGCCTGGCTGGGCAAGACCAACCCCGCTGAATCGCCGCTGGGCAAGGTGCCATATCTGCGCACCCAACATGGAGCCATCAGCGAATCCGATGCCATCATTGAATATGTGGAGACACTGTCCTCCAACGTGCCGCTGATACCCGCAGACCCCTTTGCCGCCGCCAAGGTGCGCGAACTGAGCGTGTACCTGAACCTGCACCTGGAGCTTGTCGCCCGCAACCTCTACCCGCAGGCCTTCTTCGGCGGCAAGATCAGTGATGCCACGCGCGACAAGACGCTGGAACAGCTGAAAAAGAACATTGCCGGATTTGCCCAGCTGGCCCGCTTTGATACGCCCTTTATCGCTGGCGACACCTTCAGCATTGCCGACTGCAGCGCCATCGTGCACCTGCCCCTCATCAGCAACGCCAGCAAAATCATGGGCGGCACCGACCTGCTGGCCGAGCTGCCTGTAGCCGACTACCTGGCCCGTATGAGCGAACGCCCCACGGTGCAAAAAGTCAACGCCGATCGCAAAGCCAACACGATCGAGCTGATGGAGCGCGTCAAGGCACAGTCGGCACGCTGATTGCCGAGAATCTGAAGCAGGCAATGCTACGCTTGCAAGCATTATGCAAAGCCTGTTTCATCTCGCCTATCACGTCACCGACCTGGACGAGGCCCGCCGCTTCTACGGCGGCATCCTCGGCTGCCGCGAAGGCCGCAGCACCGACACCTGGGTCGATTTCGACTTCTTCGGTCACCAGATCTCCCTGCACCTGGGCCAGCCCTTCGCCGTGGCCAACACCGGCAAGGTCGGCAACCACATGGTGCCCATGCCCCACCTGGGCGTGATTCTGCTCAAGCCCGACTGGCTGGCACTGGCCGAGCGCCTGAAGGCCGCCAACACCGAATTCATTCTGGCGCCGCAGGTTCGCTTTGAGGGTGATCCGGGCGAGCAATGGACCATGTTCTTTACCGACCCCAGCGGCAATCCGATTGAGGTCAAGGGCTTTGCAAACTGGGAAGCGGTGTACGAGCACTGAGTACATTTGCGCACACAATGAACTTCAAAGCTTGGATGCTGAGCCAAGGGCTCTCCACATCAACGGCAGAAAAGTATGCTGGAGCAGTCACGGGTCCGCTAACCGATTGGGGCTTGCGCAGTGGAGTACTGCAAAGACCATTGATTGCGATGGAGTCCGCTGCAGATTACAAGGCAGCACACGAAAAAATCGTGAAACTGCCTATTTTTCAAGAGCGCAATCAACGTGGACACGGCATGTACGCCAGCGCTTTAGAAAAGTATGCCAACTTCCTGCACGAGGTCTTACAACAGAATGTCGAAACTGATATCGCCGTCGTTTTAAGCGATCCCAACATCAGTCCGACGGAAAAGCTAGAGCTGGTCAACGCCCGTATCGGCCAAGGCAAGTTTAGGCAAAAACTCATACTTCACTGGAAAGCCTGCGCGGTCACTCAGTACACAGAGCTGCGAATGCTTGTTGCCTCGCATATCAAGCCTTGGAACACCTCCTCTAATGGGGAGCGCCTTGACCCCTTCAACGGCCTTCTGTTGATACCGAACCTTGATCGCGCATTTGACCGCGGGTTGATTTCTTTCAAACCTGATGGCTTGATCTTGATCTCACCGCTGCTCATGGAGCCTGAAAAGCTTGGTATCTCTGCGGACATGAAAGTACCGCTGCAAGATGCCCACCAGTCATATATGGCACATCACCGCGCCAAAGTCTTTCTCTCAAAATGACAAAGCTTGCAGCAAGCACATGCGCAGGAACAAACCCTCACGCAAGCGCTGAAACCCATGGCCGCTCCCCGCAAGGCACTTCCAGACATTGATCCGCAGCGCTGCACGGGTTGCGGCTGGTGCATAGGCGTATGCCCGCCGCATGTGCTGTCGCTGCAGACTCAAACGCCTACCGGCTTCGGCCCCAAGCGGTCCACCCTGCACGATGAACCAGGCTGCACAGGTTGCGCGCTGCGTGCCGTACGCTGCCCGTTTGATGCCATTCAGATGGTGAAAATCATCAAGCTGTAGCGGGCAGAAAATGCGAACGGAAGCTGATTCTGTCCTCGCATCAATGAGACGCAGTGCCCTCCAAAAACCCCAGCAAACCGCTGCTGCGCTGCGTAGGGCTGCCCATGGCCGAGCCCAGCAAGCCCGGCACTTCGGACCATAGCGAAAACGCCTTGCGCGCCCGTGTGATGCCGGTGTAGACCAGCTCGCGGCTGAGCACGCTGCCGCCTTGCTTGGACAGCACCAGCGCCGTGTGTTCAAACTCCGAACCCTGGCTTTTATGCACCGTCAGCGCAAACGCGGTTTCCACATGCGCCAGGCGTGCGGTGCTGACGTGGTGCAGCTGCTCGCCCTGCAAAAAGTACACGCGCAACCGCGCCGGGTCAGCAAAGCTGGGCAGGGCCATGCCGATATCGCCGTTGAACACGCCCAGTTGGGCATCGTTGCGCGTCACCATCACCGGCCGTCCCATGTACCACTCGCCTTCTTTACGAATGGCGCCGCGTTGATGCAATTGCGCCTCTATGGCGCGGTTCAGGCCGGCCACGCCCCAGTCACCCTCGCGCACGGCGCACAACAGGCGATAGCGGTCAAAGGCGGTCAGCACCGCCTTTACCCAATTCTGGTGTTCCGCTTCCGCAGCAAAGCGCTGGCCCCGGCCCTGTGCCAGCACTTCGGTATACAGCGCATAGCTGGCAGTGTTGCCACGGCCTTGCACGGCGCTGCGCACCACCGCATCCACCGCGCCGCCTTCGCGCGCCCATAGCTCGGCGTTCAGACCCGATTGGGTTTGCGCATTCAGCAACGCCGACGCACCGGGGGCATCGCCCGCATTCACAGCCAGTGCCAACTGGCCGATGGGGCCGCCAAAGCGCCGGCTTTCACGCAGCATGACGGTGTGCTGGGCCAGCGGCAGCGCCGCTGCACGCGCCTTGAATGAATCGGGCAGGACTTGGCCCGCTACGCGTTCGGCATAAGCCAGCGTGTCGGCGGTGTAGTGGCCTTGCTGCGCATCGCGGCACAGGTCACCCAGCACGGCACCGGCCTCGACCGAGGCGAGCTGGTCTTTGTCTCCCAGCAGAATCAACCGCGCCGTGGACGGCAGGGCTTGCAGCAGCGCGGCCATCATTTCGAGATGGATCATGGATGCCTCATCGACGATGAGCACGTCCACATCCAGCGGGTTGCCCGCATGGTGGGCAAAGCGCCGCGTATCGGGCCGCGCCCCCAGCAAAGAGTGCAGCGTGCGTGCCGCGCCCATGCGTTTGACCAGTGCTTCCAGATCCAGGTCTTGGCCCACCGCGCCCTTCAGCTCCAGCAGCGAGCTGTCGATGGATTGCTTGAGCCGCGCCGCCGCCTTGCCCGTGGGCGCGGCCAGCGCCACGCGCAGCTGACCCGCATCCGGCGCGGTAGCAAACAGCAGCGCCAGCAAGCGGGCGGCGGTATAAGTTTTTCCCGTGCCCGGCCCGCCGGTGATGACGGACAGCCGCCCGCGCAGCGCCAGCGCGCAGGCCAGTTTTTGCCAGTCCACCCCGTCAGCAGAAGCGTGAAAAAGACGGTTCAACCAGTTGCGCACCAGTGGCTCGTTCACGTCGGAGCCAGCCATTGCCGTGCGCTGGGCGATGTGCGCTGCCACATGGCGCTCGTAGTCCCAGTAGCGGCGCAAATAGAGCAGCGGCGCAGCACCATCGAGCAGCACCAGCGGCTGGCCTTGACCCTCGGACGATTCGCCCGGCGTCACCACCCGCACCACCGGGCTGCGACGCAGGGCCTGCAACCAATTCCCCAGCCTGGAAGGCAACTGCTCCCACAGTGATAGCTGCACAGGCATAGCTTCTTTGGGCCAGCCCAGGATTTCATTGGGATTGTGCGCCAGCGCCTGCAGCGGCAGGCAGCTGTGGCCCCGCCCTTCCATCTGCGCCAGCACGGCAGTGGCGATCAGCAGCGCAGGTTCGGCGTCTGCATCTTGCTCGGCCACAAAGGCGGCCAGGGCGCTGTCCAGCCGGCGCAGCAAGCCGGCATCGGCCAGGCGCTCCAGCACTGCCAGCAGGTCAGCGGTCGTCAGGGTGATCGTGTCGCCGTCTTCGGTGGCGGCCGTTGATGCGGCGGTGGCAAACAGGTCCAGCGTTTGCAGATCGGCTTTGCGGCGGCCCTTCATGGCTGCACCTCCTCGGGGTGTAGGGTCTCGTCACTGAGCAACGCGTTCAAGCCATCGAGCAGCGCCAGCGGCGGTGCCAGCACATGCATGCCGGCGGCGTCGCCGTCCAGCCCACGCATGAAATAGTAGAGCGCGCCGCCCAACTGCTGGGTGGGGTCGTAGCCATCACCCAAACGGCTTTGCAGCAGGCGGTGCAGCGCCAGCAGGTAGAGTGCGGCCTGCACGTCGTAACGATGCTCCAGCATGGCGTGGGCCAGTGCATCGGGCGTATAGGCCGCCGCTTCTGTGCCCAGATGGTTGGTTTTGTAATCCAGCACCCAGTAGCGCCCACCGTGGCTGAAGACCAGGTCGGCAAAGCCCATCAGCATGCCGTGCAGCTCACGCTCGGGCAGAGAAGGGCGAGGCTGGCCCGGCAAGATGTGCTGGCGACACAGAGCATCGATGCGCTGGGCCGACAGGCGCTGCGCAGGCAGCCAGAACTCCATCTCGGGCAGCAAGGCGTCGCCCTGCCCCAGCTGAGCCAGCGATACGTCAATCGGTGCCAACCGCTGGTGCACCGCAGCGCGCAGCCACTGCAAGGTGTCTGCCGCCTGCTCTTTGCGACCTGCGCGTTCACAGCGGCGCAGCAGGCGCGCGGCCAAGGGTTCGCTGGCCTCGGGGTCCCCCTCGGCTTGCAGTGCAAAGTCTTCGCCCGCCAGCCATTCCATCTGGTCATGCAGAAAATTTCCCACCACGGGGCCACGCATAAAACGGTGCCACACGGCTGCATCGCTGCGGGCACCCCCAGCCAAGGGCATGGCGGTGATGGCGCTCAAATCCAGCACGCCGTCGCCTGCGCTGTCGGCCTGCAAGGCGCGCTCATCTTCGGCCGGGTTTTGTGCGGCCACAGGCAGCACCGGCAAGCTGGGCGCGGCCATGGCGCGGGTCAGCGACGAGAAACTGCCGATGCCCCAGCGGCGGTCAAACTGGGCGTTGTACAAGGGGGCATCGATTAATGCAGGCAATGCGCGCGCTGGCACATAGCGGCTGGGAACGGGCAAATCGGCCGGCAGATCAATCACCGTAATGTGCGGGCAGCTGTCGCTCAACTGCTGCACGCTGGTCCGCCAGCCTGCTACGGATTGTGAAGCACCACCCGCAAGCAGGTAGCCCGCTGCACCCTGTTGGTTCACACAACTCTTGCTGCTACCGCGCTTCATCGGAGCCAGCCCCATCCACAACGCATGGCGCGGGCGGGTCAATGCCACGTACAGCAGGCGCAGGTCTTCGCGCAGACGCTCCTTGTCGGCCTGCTCCAGCTGCGCATCGCTGTAATCCAGCACCAGCTCACGCGCCGGCGCGCCGTCCACCAGCACGGGCAGCGACAGGTAAGCCGCCTTGCCGTCCACCGGTCGAAAGCTGCCCCCGAACGGCAGGCAAACCACCGGATATTCCAGCCCCTTGCTCTTGTGCACGGTGACGACCTTGACCAGATCGGCGTCCGATTCGAGCCGCACAATTTGCGCATCGCCCGTCGCCCCCGGCGTTTCGATCTGCGTGGCCAGCCAGCGGATCAGCGCCTGCTCGCCCTCCAGCTGGGCGCTGGCGCTTTGCAGCAGTTCGGCCAGGTGCAGGTAGTTGGTCAGGCGACGCTCGCCCCCCATGTCAACCAGCCAGCGCGCGGGCAATTCAAAGCGGTACAGCGTCTGGCGCAACATAGCCAGCACGCCCAGCCGCAACCAGAGGCTGTGCAGCTCTTTCAACTGCTCGCTGCGCGCATCAAAGGCCTCATCGTCGCTGGCCAGCCAAGCCAGTTCGTCAAACGACAAGCCCATCATCTGTGTCGCCAAACCAGCGCGTGCGGCCAGCCCATCCAGCGGCGTGGCCACGGCGCGCAACCACAGCAGCAAGTCTTGCGCTTCGTCGCTGGCAAACACCGAGTCCTGGTCGGACAGATAGACCGATGCCACATTGCGTCTGGCCAGTGCGCGGCGCACGGCGGCAGCTTCTTTGCCGGTGCGCACCAGCACGGCGATATCGGCCGGGCGCATGGGCTGCAGCGGCTTACCGTCTTCTGCAAAGCCTGTGCCTTCGTCCATCAGCCACTGCACGATCTGGCTGGCGCAAAACTCCGCCCCACGGCGGCGGATGTCGTCGTTGCTGAGTGGTGCTCTGGGTTCATCGGCGCCTTCGTCCCACGCCACCGTCAGCGCGGCCATGGGCTGGCTGCCTTGCACCAGTATTTCACGGCGACCATTGGCTTTGACTGGGTCAAACGGCAGCGGACTCGATGCTCCTGCGCGGAACATGAAGGCGCCTTCTCCATCCCGCGTTTCGGCCTGCACAAACCACTGGTTGACGGCATCGACCAGCGCCTGTGTCGAGCGGAAGTTGGTGTCCAGCACATAGTGGCGGCCCTCGGTCGCCGTGCGGGCCTGCAGGTAGCTATAAATGTCCGCACCGCGAAAGCCGTAGATGGATTGCTTGGGGTCGCCAATCAACAGCAAGGCACTTTCCGGGCTGTTGTATGCCGTTTGATAAATCTGGTCAAACAAGCGGTATTGCAGCGGCGAGGTATCTTGAAACTCGTCAATCAATGCCACCGGATACTGGGCCAGGATGCTGGCGCGCAGGGCGGGGCCGTTGTCGCCTGCCAGCGCGGCGTCCAGCCGCTGCAGCATGTCGGCAAAGCCAAAGGTACCGGCCTGGCGCTTGAGCCACAGCAGGCGCTGCTGCACATGGACAGCGGCATGCAGGCGCAGCGCCACGCCAGGGGCAGGCAAGGCATCCAGTGCTTGCAGCAACTGCGCCAGCTCCGCAAATTCGGTGGGCAGCAGCAAGTCCATGGTCGAGCCCTTGAAGGCCTCGGCCATGCCTTCGGGGCACAGGCGCTTGCGGGCGGAATCGCTCAGCTCCAGCGGCTGGTTCAGCGGGTCTTGTGCCCACGCAGTAATGCGGGCGAACCAGTCTGTGTAGTAGCGCGCCTGCAGCTTGCGCTTGTCCCATAGCGCGCCGCGGCCATCCAGCTCGCCTTCCACCCAGTGCAGCAGTCGCTCGGCCTTGCCCACCCAGCCATCGGCTAAGCCTTGCAACGTCTGGATCCGCACTGCTTGCGCCTGCGCAATGCAATCGGCCAGCGATCCGGCACCTGCCGCAGCCGGTACGGTTTCGCGCAGCAGCGCCTGCATGTCTTTGACCAGCGCATGCACGTCGGGCCATACGTTCAGCGCAGCTTCCAGCACTTCGCCAGACAGTGGGTAGCACTGCTGGCGCCAGTAGTCCTGTGCGGCCTCGGTCTGGCGCTGGCTTTCATCGGCCTCCAGCGCTTCATCGAACAGGTTGCCGCTGTCAAAAGCGTGTTCGCGCAGCATGCGCTGGCACCAGGCATCAATGGTGTGGATGGAGGCATCATCCATGCACTGCGCAGCCATATCGAGCCGCCATGCGGCAGTGTTGCGCGCATTGCCTTCGGGGTAAGCATCGCGCAGGTCACGCAAAAAGGTATCGTGCACAGCCGGTTCAGCCTCGCCACGAAAACACAGCACGGCCTCAATCAAACGGGCGCGAATACGGTCTGAAAGCTCACGCGTAGCCGCACGGGTGAAGGTCATGACCAGAATATCGGGTGGCATCAGCGGTCGGGTAAAGCCTTCTGCATCGCCGTGGCCCAACACCAGCCTCAGGTAGAGCGCGGCAATGGTCCAGGTCTTGCCCGTGCCCGCACTCGCCTCGATCAGGCGCGATCCCCAGAGCGGGAAATGCAACGGCTGCAGCACATGGCCGCTCGATGGATGGGCGCTCATGCCTGCTCTCCTGCGTTTTCGTTCGTGGTGAAGGCAGGCAAGGTCTCGGTGTGCACCTGGCTGGCCAGCCAGTCATGCAGCGGGCCATAGACCGCCTTGGCCAGCCCATGAAAGCGCAAATCTGCCGTCAGCGCTTCCCAGCCCGGGTAGCAGCGCGCCCAGCTGGGGTCTTCGCGTTCACCCGCCACCATATAGCCGCCTTCATAGGCTTGCATGGCAGCCAGCAAGTCATCCTTGCCTGCTGCCATCGCGCTTTTCAACGGCAGTGGCAGCGGGGCGCTCTGTCCTTCCAGCCACAAGGCCATCAGCGCCAGCAAGCGGGTGCGGGCCTCTTCGGCCTCCAGCGGCTGCACCCAGACAATGGTGTCGCGTGCCACCACCCCCATCAGCGTGTCTTGGCCGGTAGCGGACAGAGCCAGACTGCGCACATACACGGGCAGCAGCTTGGCGGCCTGCAACTCCCCCTTGCGGTTGAGCAAAGTGCGTGGCTCCAGCGCCAGCCAGCAGCGGGCAAAGCTGTCGCACTGGTCGTCTGCCGCAGACTCGCCGCGCTCTTGCAGGCCATCAATCCAGTCATCCAGCAAAAGCCCGCCTTGCTCCATCCGCAAACGCTGGCGCGGCGCAGCCTGTGGCCACCGTTGCATCTGTTGCTGCCAACCCAGCAGCGATGGCGTGGTCTGCGCCTGCAAGGCCTCGGCCTCACGCACACCCAGCCCCGCCAACGGCAGCGCGCCAGCGCGGGCCAGGCGCTGCACCTGGCTGTGCACTTGCGCGCTCACATCGACCTGCATGCTTTGGGCCAGCTGCGTGCGCACGCCTTGCTGCAGTTGCTGAATCAAGGCGTATGCCGTCAGTCCATCGACGCTGAACAACTCGTCGTCTTCCACTACCTCGTCCTCTTGCTCAAAACGCACCAGCAGGCGATTGCGCAAAAAGCTGCGGGCGGGGTTGCGCAAAAAGTCGGTCAGGCGCGCCAGTGTCAGCGGGACGTCGGGGTCGGGCTCGAACGCGGGCACGACGGGCACGGCCTGCGCTTCGCTCTGCGCGTAGGCCCCATACCATTCACGGGCGAAGGTCGAAAGGCCCGAGGCCTGTTCGAAATAACGGCGGCTGAAAGGCTGAAGCGGGTGCTGCTGCGTGCGCTGGTCAAGCAAGCTGCCACCACCCTCCCCCTGCCAGCCCTGCGCCAGATAGTCACGCAGCTGCGAGACCAGCACCGAAGGTGGCTGCACGCTGTTGTCGCGCACATGACGGCCAGCCCAGCTGATATAGAGCCTGCGACGCGCGGATAGCAGCGCATCCAGCATCAGCTGGCGGTCATCGTCTCGGCGCGCGCGGTCACCGGGACGCTGCTGGCCCGGTTGCGCCATCAGGTCAAAGTCCACACGTGTGGCACGGCGCGGGTAGTCCCCGTCGTTCATGCCCAGCAAGCAGACCACCTCAAACGGAATGGCGCGCATGGGCATCAGCGTGCAAAAGGTTACCCCCCCGGCACGGAAACGCTGGTTGAGCGCTGGCTCGGACAGCGCTTGCAGCCAGGCTTCTTGCGCCACTTCCAGCGGAATAGCTGCATCAAACCCGGCTTGCTCGCAGGCGGTCTGCCAGCTGACCAAAGCCGCATCCAGTGCAGACACCAGCGCCTGGTCTTCATCGGTCTGAGCCACAAAGAAATCGTCCAGCAGCGCACGAAAGCGCTGTGCCCACACATCCGGTACCGCAGCAACGCCCGCCGCTTGCCACCACTGCAGCATGCGCGCCAGCAGGCTGGCCAATGAGCCCGCCAAATCAGCCGTCAGGCCACCCACTTCGTCGTACGGCTCCATGCCCGCAAAGGTCTGCCCACCGGCCTCGCCGTCGACACCCACCGCCGGGCCGCTGGCGTAACCCAGCAGCATGCGGCGCAGGCCAAACCAGGCGCTGTTCGGGTCGCCACAAGCGGCCAGACCCAGCTGCGCACGTTGACCATGGTTGAGCCCCCAGCGAATGCCCGCACCCACCATCCAGTGCGTGAGCTGGGGCAAATCATGGGCATCGAGCCCTACACGCGCCGCCACGGCGGGCACATCCAGCAGGTCGCACAGCTCGCTCAAGCGGCAGCGCTGCTGCGGCAGCTTCAGCAGCCATTGCAGCGCCGTCACCAACGGGCTACTGGCGCGCGCCCCCACGTCGGCAATGTCGAACGGGATATGACGCGCATCATGACGGCCGTACTGACCAAACACAGCACGGATGGCGGGTGCGGCCTCTTCAATGGAGGGCAGCATCACCACGACATCGCGCGGCGCCAGCGCGGTCTGGCCCTGCGTGACTGGCTGGGCCAGCCAGTGCAGTAACTGGTCGTGCAGCACTTCCAGCTCACGCACCAAGCCATGGGTCTGGTGGAAGACGATGGACTGGTCGTCCGCCGGAATCTCCCATGGCGGATGTTCAGCCATGGGCACCAGGTCGCGAATGCGCTGCTGCACCTGCACCAGCAGCGGCGCGTCGGCCAGATCGTTGGCATCGGACTCGTCATACACATCCACGCGCGGCCAGTTCCATTGCACGGCGGTATCGCTGGTGGTGTCGAAGGCATCCAGCTGGCGCACGTAATCGCGACTCTGCCGGCCCCAGGCGGCCAGCAGCGGGTGGGCATGGGCGTGCATGGCTTCGAGCGAAATCTGCGCCAGGTCCCGCCCACCTTTGTTGGCATGGCGACGGCGCTGCTGGCGCAGCAGCTCACGACCGTCAATGGCATCGGCCCAGTGAAAACGGCAGGGGTTGGGCACAGCAATCAGCACCTGACTGTGCTGGGCAATGCCGCTCAAAAATTGCATCAGCGACAGCGGCATCTGGCTCATGCCAAACACCACCACGCGGCGCGCCAGCGGCGTCACCGGCGGCTGGCCGCTTTGCAGCGCGCCCAGAATGCGCGCCAACAAGGCGGGGCGGGTGGCTGCGCGCTCGGTGTCATTCAGCTCAGCCAGCACCTTGCGCCACAGCGAGGGCTGCCACAACTGGCCTTCTGGCACCGGCAAATCGGGGCGACCGGGGGTGCACAGTACATTGTTCCCTCGCTCCCAGGCGGCCAACCAGTCAGCGCGGTAGATCTGATACTGGTCAAATAAGTCGGCCAGCTTTTCGGCCAGCTGCAGCAAGCGCTGCGGCTCACCAGGGCGCAGAAAATTGGCGATGGGGGTGAATTCAGCCTCTTCCAGACACAGTGGCAGCAGTCGCATCAACCGCCAGATCATGGGCGTCTTGTCCAGCGGCGATTCACGGGGCACCTCGTGCTTGCCCAGAATCTGCCGGTAGCTGCGCCACACAAAACGCGCGGGAAGCTCCACCTGCGCAGCTGCGCACACGCCCTGCTCTTCGGCCATGCGCATCTTGAACCACTCGGCCATGCCGTTGCTCTGCACCAGCACGATTTCGGACTCGAGCGCCTGCAGCGGGTGGGCAGCCAGCCAAGCCATGACCGTGTCAGCCAGCGTCTCGGTTCGATTGCCGTGCAGGGCGATCAGGCCCGGCTGCCAGTGACTTGCCGATTGCGGCGCTATTGATTGCTGCTGTGCTGCCACACACGCTCCTGTGCTTGTCTGTGCCGATGAAGCTGCAAGCTTAACGGCTGGCGACTGACGGGAGGTGTCACAGATTCGCTATCAAAAGAAAAGCTGGTTGCGCACACCAACAAAGCGAACTGGGGCTGAAACACCTTGAAATCAAGCCAAAGCAAGCGCAAGCAGCTCTGCTTTTTGCTGCCCACGACCCAGACTTCCGCTCTGGGCTTGCGAACATTCGAGGCGGCAATGAGAAAAGCCCTGGATCATTGCTGATCCAGGGCTTTCAATTTGGTGGCCTGGGACGGAATCGAACCGCCGACACAAGGATTTTCAATTTTTTGAACCCCAGGGGGAAGGATTCAGACCAGACATCTATCTGCCAAGTGTCATGGAAGACATACAAGAGTCACAACCCAAGGCCGCAAAAGAGTTCACCCCACACGAGCAATTGGCACCCATTTGGAACAGGAAAACAACCTCGTCTCCCAGCCAAAAACCGGACATTTTCCGGTCACATATCCTTTTTCTATTACTAGATAAGTGCTTGCTCGCACACATCACTCACCTGACCGATTTGAGCATCAAAAAATCTCCGGAAGAACACCGCAAGCATTCTTCTTGGCATAAGCGTCATTTCCCCTCGAGTGTTGATTTCCACGCAAACTGCCCCGCGAATGTGACTATCGCCAGATGCTCGAGACTGAAACAAATTTTCAGCAAAAGTCAAAGCGAATAAGACATGCGTGGCCTGGAGAACACCACGATGAACCTCGTCATGCGACTCGAGACAGGTGAGACCTCGCACACTTGATGCCAAGTCAACTTCATGTGGCCATCCTCAACGAGCTCAGCGAAATAAGCCAACCCAGACGGCAGTCATTGCATAACGCCACGTGGACTTTGGCACGTTCGCTTTAATCCGGATATATGCCACAACATCGTCAGAAATAAAATGTATCATTTAGAAACTACTTGTTTTAATTTTAAGCTAGATTTCCAAAATGAAAAGACTCGCTAAGCAAGCGCTCACAATCTCTATTCTCCTTGGTGCGATATCGGTTCAAGCACAAGAAGCTGTGACTGCAGATTTGGATAGCTGCATCAGCTCCGAAAAAATGAGCTCCACTGCAAAAGGTGCTGCAATTGGTGCCGTGACAGGGTTTCTTGGTGCTCTTGCTTCAGGCAAGCAAGATAAGGCAGCTCAATTGGCTTTGGCTGGTGCAGCAGTCGGCGGCATTGCAGGCTATGCAAGTGCCTACTACAACGCAGTTGCAACTTGCATGAAGAAAAACCCAGCTTGGATACCAGAGTCCAACATCGAACGCAAAGGTAACTACAAAGCCATTGTTAAGGAGTTCAAATATAAGCCATCCCAAGGAGATATCTTTACCGTTCGCCCTCTGCAAATGCCTGCAACTATCTCGCAAGGCCAAAATCTTGAATTCCCAGCAAAATTTGTGGTCCTGACACCGGATGGCGGCGAAGCTCAGGCTCGAATCACTCGGAAGCTTTTTGTTGTTGAAGGCGACAAAGAAACCGAAGTCCCCTTCCCTGGTCACAGTACAACTGATCGCGTGCTCGAGAATGGTGAGCATGAAGAGTTGATCCACATTCCCATGGGAGTTGATGTTCCTGCAGGTTCAAAATTCCGTTTTTCCTACAGTGTCTCTGTCAAGGGTCTGCCCGCTAATTCCGCCAGCGGCATTACGGTAGTCAAGTAAATGCTGAAGACCACTAAATTTACTCTGATCGGTTTGGTGGTCGCCGCGTTGACCGGCTGCGCAAACCAGTCGATGCCAGGCTACCAGCAGGTCTATCAAAGCTACCAAATCCCAGATACCCTGATGCAAAGCGTGCAAGCCCGCTTCAAAGCAGAAGGACTTACCAGCGCAAAGGTTGCTCGAGATTCTGTTGGCCGCCTGCGCTTAGTCGGTAACTATCAGAATGATGACGAAGTAGAAAAAGCCTTCATCATCGCTCAATCGATTGTTGGCATTAAATCGACTTCTCCCTTCTACCCTGAAGGAGTTCAGAAATCCGCTTGGAATCGTGAATCAGCTACTGCTGTATCTAATTTTTTCAAAAATAAAAAATTACAAAAAGATTTACCACCTGGAAAGAAAAAAGCCATCGTTATTGGCATTAATAAATTTTTGGATAGCGCTCATTTGACCGATATTCAAGGTGAAGATGATGCCCGCCTGATGGGCATCATATTGGCCAATTATGGCTATGAAGTTATTTCTGTCTTGGGAGAGAAAGCAACCAAGACCAATATTGAGACACAGATTGCAAAGGTCAATGCTTCTTTGCAGCCAAATGACAGTCTTTTCATTTATGTCTCAAGTCACGGGAATCCCCCAACACCGACACCAGAAGGCAAGGATGATCGGAGAATGTCAATCGCGGCTTATGACTCCGGCAACACGCATCCAAGCCAGTCTGTTGGACAAGATAAAACTTCTTATTTGCTAAATCTGCAAAAGACGTCAGTCAAAGACTCACTTATTCAAAACTTGGCTCAAAAGCCAACCGCTGTAACGCGTGTGATTGTGGATACCTGCTATAGCGGAGAAATCCTCAAAAACACCCCCTCCATTGGTTCCAATTACCAGAACTTTATAAGCTCTGGAAAATTTGAAAAAGAGTCCGTTTCAATTGCTTCTTGGAGTGGAGAAAAATTTACAAGCAAAGGTATTTCTTTTATTGAAGATTCAGAAAAACCAAAAGTTTCCTCAGCAAATACCGGCGATTTTTCTTCTCGCAAAAATTACACATTTATTACTGCAACCAGTGCGGGGGAACTTTCTTATGGCCCATCACCAAGTATTGGTACCTTTAATAGCCCACTGAATCAATCAGATGCGCTACGGGGCTCTTTTTTCACTCAATCGTTCATGGCTTACCTGAAAAATTACTCAGGGGATATTTCCAAGGCCTTTGAATCCTCTCGCCATTTCACTTCTTCCAAGGTCCTCACACAGAACCTCAAGCAAACACCTCAGCGCTTCAGCACTATCGCAGTCAATTTGGACAACATCGTTTCCAATTAACATCAGAGAAATTCATGTCTAAAAAATTCATTAAACAAGCGCTGGCCATTGCGACCATGGCGGCCTGCATGGGTGCACAAGCACAAGAGCCTGCATTTGCGGCCAAATCTTTGTTCTTTGGCGAAGATGGCAATGTCCAGGCTGTTGCAACCAGCAAGGTTGAAAGCGCACCCAATGCGGTTGCCTCGAAAGAGGGCAAAACCATGGTCGTTTCAACCACAGAGAAAAAGCAAGTTGAGCGGAAAAAAGTCGTTGCGAAAAATTCCACGAAAGCCCAGCCCATTGGAGCAGCTTACTTTGTGCGCCTGAAGCGCAATAACGCTGCGCCACAAGATGTCTTGGCAACGCACGCGTTCCAAACTGGTGACAAATTTCAAGTGGGTTTGAAGGTCAACCGGCCCAGCTTTGTTTACATTTTCAACGAAGCGCCCGATGGCCAGATCACCATGCTGCATCCGCGTCCCGGTAAAAGTGCCGCGATTGACGCCATGGGCACGGTTTTTCTGCCAGGCAACGGCAGCTTCCAATTTGATGGACCTCCCGGCACGGAAAAGCTGCTGGTTCTGATGTCTCCCGACGAGGTCTTCCAGCCCAATACGGTTTTGCAGAAAATGAAGCCCGACCTTGTCACCCGCACGGTGTTGCCTCCGCCCTCCCAGCCGTCACCTGCCCACGCCAATGCTTTGGCAATAAGAACGTCAGCGCCAGCACAGAACAACTGCAGCTACACCGTGGCAGATGCGGGCAACTTTGCCAGCAAAGCCATTGTGTTCACTGAAGAGCCCCATATCGCTGCTACAGCGAATGACTGCCAAGTGAATACCACGCCAGCATTTGCCTCAAAGGCCATTGTTTTTGCCGATGACCCACAACCGACGGCAGGCCAGCAAGTGGCCAGCTATGTGGTCAAGCCCGAAGGCACCAAGGGACAAGAGCCCCTGCTGCTGAAAATTCAGCTCGCTCACCACTGAGCAGCGCTAGATACCCCCATGCATTTAACGCCCCCTTCTGCTGTGGGGCACATTTGTTGAAATCACATGTCAAACAATCACCTCATCGTTGGCTTGGGCGGCACCGGCGGCAAAGTCGTTCGCGCACTACGCAAAATCGTCAAGACCCATACCGATGGAAATGGCGTCAGTCCCTCGGAAGCTAACTTTGAATACGTCTATTTAGACACCTCAGAAGGCCTGCTCCACGAAACCGATCAATGGACAGTGCTGGGGCAAGACTGCTCACTAGCGCGCGCTCAGATTGGCATCTATACCGCCAGCGGCGTACGCCCAATCTTGCAAGATCCAGACTCCTATCCCGGCATGAAGGAGTGGATTGAACCGCGCAAGGTTTTTGATTTCATTGATGCTGGCACAGCAGGGGCTGCACAAAAGCGCAAGCTTGGTCGCTTGGTGTTTGCCCAAAACGCCCGCATGATTTCGCAGCTGCTGGAAGAGCGCCTGCAATCCCTGGAAAGCAGCAGCAAAACTGCGCAAGCCACTATCCACATCATCTGCGGTTTGGCTGGCGGCACAGGAAGCGGCTTTGTGGCAGACACCGTCGCACAATTGCGTCGCCTGCGCCCCAATGATGCGGACTTCCGCATCCTTGTGTACGCACTGTTGCCTGACGAGGGCTCGACCTGGGTCAAATCCGTCTCGGGCTTTGGCACGTACTACGCCAATGGCTATGCAGCTATTTCCGAGCTCAACGCCATGGCTGCACGCCGCTACCACCCGATCAACGTACTGGACGGCTCACGCATGAGCGGGTCTAAGTACTTCAACGGCTGTTACTTGGTGAATAACATCAATGAAAACCGCGTTCGCTTTGGCGTACAAGATGATGTGCCTCACATCATTGCGGAGTTTCTGTACCAAAAAACGCTAAACAAGCGCTGGGAAGCCTTGGACCGCATCGAGAAGGGCGAAAACGACACCAATTTCATTGAAATGGATGACGGCCAAGCCGCGCGTGCCAAGCTGTTTATGAGCTTTGGTATCAAGCGCGTCGTAGTGCCCGAACATGAAATCAAGGAATATCTGGCGTACGGCTTTGCGGAGCAAGCAACCCGACAGTTGATGTTCAACAACTTCCGCCAAGGCGAAGGCTTTGCCGACGAGCCCATCTATAAAGACTGGGGCGCAGAAGTTCGCAAGCCTGAAACCCGCGAAAACTTGCTCATCAGTGATGCCCACCTCACGCTGGATCGCGGCATTTTGGAAGACGATGCCAAGGCAGGCTGGAAACTGATTGACGAGTACTGGCCTCAAGTAGCCGCTACTTTGGAAGAACAGATCAAAGCCGACAAGACCATCAAGGAAGCGGAGTGGATTCGCTCACTTCGCGTGCGCTTGTCGAGCGTGTATGACGAGACTTTTCGTCGCTTGGGCGGCGTGCGCAAGTTCTACGAAATCAAGTCTCAAGCACGCCTGGAGATGGCGCGTCACATCGCCAGACAAATTGAGCGTGACTTCTTCAGTCGCTGGAATATTGGCGAATTGTCTTTGCTGCAACTGCGCCAGTACGTCGATGCGATCTTGGATGATCTGACACAACGCAAGAAAGAGTTTGAAGACAAAGCCCAAACCAGCTTGGCGGCCATGCAACGCCTCGAAGAAGATTTGCAGCGCCTGGTCAAAGACTTCAACGACGTTGGCACGCTGGGGCGTCTCTTCACCGACAAACGCGATACACGCTTTGCAGAAGCGCGCGAAAAACTGCAACTGCTTTTCTCCAAGAACACCTGGCGCGAAGGCTATATGTTTGGGCATCGCCTCATCCCGCTTCTGCTCGATGAGCTGACAGTCTTGCGCGGCAAGATTGATCAAATTCATGTGCAACTGAGCGAAGCTACCGACAGCATTCATACCGAGCAAAACAGCCGCCTGCGCACCGACAAGGAAGAGGTCTGCCAGACCCGCATCTTTGAAATGAATGCCGTGCGCGATCTGCTGCGCCGCATGACGCTGGATGAGCGTGGCCAAATTGAACGCACACAACGCGTGCGCAAAGCCATCGTCGCGCTGGCGGGCGTTGAGGTTGATAGTTTCGAGAAACTGGCAGCTCGCCTGAACCTCAACAATCTGATTACGACCCTGTCACAGCAAGCCGGCGAGATCACCGACGCCGCGCACACAGAACTGGCACACAGCGCACCCGTGATGCACGTCAACATCATTGAGCGCCTCTCACGCCAATATGCAGTGGACTCTCAGCCGCTGAACCACTTTGTGGCCGACCTGTACCGCGAGGCAGGCAATATGGTGACATTCAACAAGGCCGAGATCGAACGCCGCGTTCCCGGCAATGAATCTGCCAGCGCCGGTCTGCAGCAAGCCATTTGCGTGATGCTGCCCGAGTGCGAAGATCAGCGCGAGTTCCGCCAGCACCTGCACAAGCTCTTTATTGACCAGAAGGATGCTGGGGCGTCTAACGTGTCCGTCATTGAAGGCCCGCTGAGCAACGAGATCGTCATCATCAAGGTCTCCTCACTCATGCCTGCTCGCTTTGTGGATGCCATGAGCTTCCTGAAGAGCCACTATGACGGCCTGTGCAAGATCCCTGACGAGCAAGTGCTACTGCACGGCGAAGGAAACGGCAGCAAGCTCCCTCCTCTGTTCGCCCCCACAGGCGTGCAATTGCAAGCACGCCGACAGCGCAAGCCATTTTTGATGCTGGCGCGCTTGATGGGTTTGCTCAAAAACCGCGAAAACCCCACTACAGGCATGCCAGAGTGGTTTATTCAAACCACGGACGCTGACGGCCTCATCTGCATCAACGTCTTAAGCGGCGGCAATTCTTGGGAAAAGGTCTGGGAAAGCGAACAAACGCTCGCCTTGCAGCAAAGCATTGAAACTGCCGTCAAAGCCGGCATTACCAGCGACTTCGTACACAAAGAGAAAAAAGATGAGCTCTACCAGCAGTTTGTGAAACACGTCAATGCGCGCCTGGAGCAGGCCAACCACAACGCAGAAGATGCCCAGTATCAAGAGCTGCGCGCCATGATTCCCCAAATCAAGGAGTTGGCCGGCATCCGTGCTGAAGCAACTGCCTAAGTCCATCACAAAAGAAATCATGTATCAATATAAATGCAAGTCCATTGGCGACTGCTCTGTGGCTAATAGCGGCGAGTACGTCAAAAGCGAAACCATGCTCAACGACCCTAAGTGCAGCGACTGCGGTTGTGCGCTAGAGCTTGTCGAAGGCAGCGGCAGCGGCGGGGGCAGCAAGAAAAGCGGGGCCTCCCCGAAGCTGGGGCCCATGATTGCGGCAGGCATTGCTGCCGTGGCCATCGCTGGCGGAGTTTCATGGTATTTGCTGGGCAGCAAGCCTGCCCAGAGCATCGCCATCATCCCCCCTTCCGCTGAAATAATGGTGGAAGAAAAAGTGGTCACACCCACTGCAGAAACAGCTTCAAGCGGCCTAGCTCCTTCTGAGACCGAAACCTCTTTGGCGCGACGCGATGCCGACGAAAAGCTACGCCAAGGCGAATTCAGCGAAGCTGAGCGAAAAGCGGCCCGCTCAGCAGCCCTCGAGATGATCAAAGCTGCTGTTGCCAAGATGGGACAAGGCGACCTCAACGGCGCAGAGAAAGAGCTTCAACAAGCAAAGGAGCGTGATGCCACTGAACCGTTGATTTACTACAACTTAGCTATCGTGCACCTGCGCCAAAACCAACCCGAAGAAGCACTGCGCCACATGGAAGCCTCTTTCATGGCTGGCTTCAAGCACTTTGAAGCCATGGACCAAGACACCGATATTGACCCTCTTCGCAAATCGCCCAAGTTTCAAGAACTGTTAAACATCTACCGCAAAAACGTGTGATGAAAAAAATCCTGCGGGCATTGCCATTTACCATCCTTTTGGCTCTGGCGGCCTGCGGGAAAAACCTTGAATCTCGCATAGTTGAAGGCCACTGGGTTGCAGAGAATTTCCGCTTTTACGGTCTCAAGCTACCTATTGGCCCCGATCTGCAAATTGACGCCAAAAGTCTAAGCTTGAGCACTGGCTTGGAGCCGATTCCTTTAAACGCTGTAGAGGTTGATGGCAACGAAGTCACTCTTCAAACGTCTTTAGGGGTCGGCCTCGTTTTCAATTTTGAAAACGAGAACAGGATGTACTTCACCATCCCGATCTTGGGTGACCGTATCTACTATCAGCGCCAGCTCACTCCGTCTGTTATGCAACGCGACGTCCAGCAGGAGTCCCCCACAAAGCGCCAACCAAGCCAGGCAGAAGTAGCGACTTCCAATCAAACGCCTCGTGCACTGAGTCGCCCAGAACCAACGCTTCATACCGAGCACACAGCCTCACTAGCCACCTCACCATACCTACCAGCAACTCAGCCACAACCCAGCTACTTCACGCACGCGCTTGATTTGGTGCAAAAAAATCGCGTCAACGAAGCCATCCGTGCGCTCTCGGCAGCCCTGCAAAACACAGAAATTCAATGGAAAGAAATTGAGGCTGAGCCAGCCTTTTCTCAGCTCATTGAAGACCCACGCCTTGAGGTTTTGAGACAGAGATGGCAATCCAAGCCCTGAGAAGCTCTCACTGGACATCTGTAACCAGTACCTCTGTCAAATTAAGAACTCAAGTTCTGGATACATAAGCGCCATCGTTTCTAGCAGGATGGGCCTGAGACCGCGCATGTCATCCCTCGGGCGAAGCATCAGCGCCTTCCTGCTCCACGCACCCAGGCTGTCAACGGTTGAGAATTTGCGTTTTTTTTGCCTGAAACTCTTCCTCTGTAATGACGCCGCTCTTTCTCAGGTTATCTAACCTGATGAGTTCGTCAGACGAGCTTGCACTCAGGCCTGAATCTGTTTCAGTTTTGGAGATGGCCGTACTGTTGTTACACAGGTTCTTATAGACGCCAATTGCCACCAGAATGAGAGCGCCCGCAAAGGCCCCCTTCACAGGTCGCATGAACGGGATGAGCAATGACGCGCACAAGCCAATTACCGCGCCTACAACAGCATTTTTAAAAATGTCGTACTGGCTGATTTTTCGCAGATCCACACTTGCCCCTAGGCGTTTAAAAATTGATTCGAGATGTTATCGGAAACCGGTACACCCTTCAAAGTAGATCAGCCAACCTCTCTTATCGCTGACTAGCGGTTCGTCATCACTGAACTCATCCGTGCTGCCGTGCGTGCGACCGGAGACCATAAAATTTGGTTTGCTTGTGGTCATGGGTTGTATTGATAACCGGTCACTCAGCGTGTTGATTTCCACCCAGAAGTGACCCACTAGCCCCCGGTTTTTCCATCTCAGTCTGATCCACGCATTAACCCTAGCCTGCTGCTTTCTTGTGCAGTAGGAGACCAGGAGTGATTGACGTGGCTACTTTGAGTGTCATCAGACGCTGGGCTCTACGTGAGCACCTGTCCATCCGAGAGATCGCCCGCAGAACCGGGCTTTCTCGCAATACCATCCGCAAGTATTTGCGCTCCGACGTTGTGCAACCTCAACTTGCACAGCGCACCATTGCCACCAAGCTCGACCCCTTCGCCAGCAAGCTGTCAGGCTGGCTGCGTACAGAAGTCAACCGCTCTCGCAAGCAGCGGCGCACGATCAAGCAGATGTTTCTGGACTTGGAGGCGTTGGGCTACACCGGCTCCTACAACCGAGTCGCTGCCTTTGCCAGAGTATGGAAGGCTCAGTGTCATGCGGCGGAGCAGACATCAGGGCGAGGCGTTTTTGTGCCCCTGGTCTTCGGCGCTGGAGAAGCCTTCCAGTTTGATTGGAGCGAGGATTGGGCTGTCATTGCGGGTGTACGCACCAAGCTGCAAGTGGCTCACTTCAAGCTCAGCCACAGCCGAGCCTTCTATCTGCGGGCCTATCCCCTGCAAACCCATGAGATGCTGTTCGATGCCCACAACCGTGCCTTTGCGGTGTTTGGAGGCGTCCCTAGGCGGGGGATCTACGACAACATGCGCACAGCCGTCGATCGTGTCGGCCGTGGCAAGCTCAGAGAGGTCAACGCCCGCTTCAGTGCGATGGCCAGCCATTTCCTGTTCGAGGCACAGTTTTGCAATCCGGCCTCGGGATGGGAGAAGGGACAGGTCGAGAAGAATGTTCGGGACGCTCGCCATCGTATCTGGCAATCTGTACCAGCGTTTCCGACACTCAGAGCCCTCAACGATTGGCTAGAGCAACGGTGTCAACAGTTATGGCAAGAGATTGCGCATGGCCAATTGCCTGGCTCACTTGCTGATGTGTGGGAGCAAGAACGCTCAACCTTGATGCCCATGCCTCGGCCGTTTGACGGCTTTGTCGAGCATGCCAAACGAGTCTCTCCCACCTGCCTAGTTCACTTCGAGCGCAATCGATACAGCGTGCCGGCCTCTTATGCCAACCGGCCTGTGAGCTTGCAGGTGTATGCCGACCGCCTGGTCGTCGTGGCCGAAGGCCAGTTCGTCTGTGAACACCCGCGCATCATTGAGCGCAATCACCAAGGCTCTGGGCGTACGGTCTATGACTGGCGTCATTACTTGGCCGTATTGCAGCGCAAGCCCGGCGCATTGCGTAATGGTGCTCCGTTCGTCGAACTGCCAGATGCGTTCAAGCGCCTGCAAGCACTACTCCTGAAGCAGCCCGGTGGCGACCGTGAGATGGTGGAGGTGCTTGCCTTGGTGTTGCAGCACGATGAGCAGGCCGTCCTGGCCGCTGTCGAGTTGGCTCTGGAGGATGGCGCACCCCGCAAGACCCACATCATCAATGTCTTGCACCGCCTCATTGATGGAACACCGGAACCTGAGCCCATCCATTCACCCCAAGCCTTGGCCTTGATCGTTGAGCCCCAGGCCAACGTCGTGCGCTACGACCAACTCCGACAGGTGCGCCATGCGTCATGACCCCGCCATTGCTGCGATCATCATCATGCTGCGCCAACTCAAGATGTTTGGCATGGCCCAGGCCGTGACAGAACTTGCCGAGCAAGGCTCACCAGCCTTTGAAGCAGCACATCCCATACTCTCGCAACTGCTCAAGGCCGAGAGCGCAGAGCGAGAAGTGCGCTCCATTGCCTATCAGCTCAAGGTGGCCAAGTTCCCTGTCTACAGAGATCTGGCAGGCATTGACTTCGCACACAGCGAGGTCAATGAAGCCTTGGTGCGCAGCCTTCATCGCTGTGAATTCATCGAGAAGGCCAACAATGTGGTGCTTGTCGGAGGCCCCGGTACTGGCAAGACGCACATCGCTACGGCCCTGGGTATTCAGGCCATTGAGCACCACCGTCAAAGGGTGCGCTTCTTCTCTACGGTGGAATTGGTTAATGCCTTGGAGCAAGAGAAAGTACAAGGCAAAGCCGGACAGCTCGCCCACAGGCTGGTGCATACCGATCTGGTGATACTCGAGGAGCTGGGCTATCTGCCCTTCAGCTCATCTGGTGGTGCGCTACTGTTTCATCTGCTCTCAACGCTTTACGAACGCACCAGCGTAGTGATCACCACCAACCTGAGCTTCAGCGAATGGGCCAGCGTGTTTGGGGACGCCAAGATGACCACCGCATTACTGGACCGCCTGACCCACCACTGCCATATTCTGGAAACAGGCAACGACAGCTACCGCTTCAAGCACAGCAGTGCAGTCCAACAACCGCCCATGAAGAAGGAGAGAAACAAAACCTGATCCACATCTTGAGCCTTGCGGCTCAAGCCAAAGGGTGGGTCAGTTTGAGATGGAAATTGCGGGTCAGATTTGCGTGGAAATTAACACTGAGTCACTCATACGATTTTTCATTTATTGTTTCATGGCAATGCTTCTGTATCTTACCCATCTAGTACCGAATGAATGACCTAGGTCTTGTTGAAATAGGCAACCAGCTGGGCACGAACTATCAAACTTGCGCGAACTGACGCACTCGGAAAAGCAATTCGAGCTGCAGGCTCATTCCTTGCAACTGCCGGAGCCCAACCGTTCGCGCATCGGACATAGCTGTAAGCGATAGTCCCAGCATTGCACCGGGAACCAAGGATTTTTTTCCTCAAGCACAAACAGAAAAGCCCTAGATCAGAAATGATCTAGGGCTTCATGTTTGGTGGCCTGGGACGGAATCGAACCGCCGACACAAGGATTTTCAATCCTCTGCTCTACCGACTGAGCTACCGGGCCTTTTATTCAGCGCATGTGTTCGCTGAAGCGATGATTATAGGCATATTTTTCGGCCTCAATTCCGACCCCGGCAGGTGAACCAGCTCATCACAGAGCTTATATAGAGGCAAGCGGCCCGAGATGCAGAAAAGCCTCAGGACTTTTCAGTACTGAGGCTTTGAATCTGGTGGCCTGGGACGGAATCGAACCGCCGACACAAGGATTTTCAATCCTCTGCTCTACCGACTGAGCTACCGGGCCTTTTTCATCACCCTTGGATGCTGAAGCCACGATTATAGGCATACTTTTCAGCCTCAAATCGAAACTCGCGATTTTTTTGAAAATTAACCGCGGCGGTTGCGACCAAGGTCCACGCCCAGCTGTCGCAGCTTGCGATAGAGGTGGGTACGCTCAAGACCGGTCTTCTCCGCCACACGCGTCATGGAGCCGCCTTCGCGCGCCAGGTGAAATTCAAAGTAGGCCTTTTCAAAACCATCACGTGCTTCGCGCAGCGGACGGTCCAGGTCAAAGCCTTGGTGAGAGTTGGGCAAGTTGTCTTCAGCGGCCTGCGCGGTAATGCTTGCGGTGGCAGAAGGCGCTGTGCCGTTACTGCTTGAAGACGCGGCCTCAGCATTCTGGCTTGCTGTGCTACGAGCCAGACCCTGCTCCACTGCCTTGAGCAGCTTTTGCATGGTGATGGGCTTTTCGAGGAAGGAGAGTGCGCCGATGCGCGTTGCCTCGACCGCCGTTTCAATGGTGGCGTGGCCACTCATCATGATGACGGGCATAGTGAGCTGGCCTGCGGTCGCCCACTCTTTAAGCAAGGTGACGCCGTCCGTATCGGGCATCCAGATGTCGAGCAGAACCAGATCGTAGTTATGGGTTGCTCTGGATACGCGTGCCTGCGTGGCGTTTTCTGCCACGTCCACACTATGACCTTCGTCGTTGAGGATTTCCGACAACAAATCCCGGATCCCCAGTTCGTCGTCGACCACCAGTATGTTTGCCATGTGTCTAAAGCCTATTGCTGTGCATTGTCCAGAGGCGCAATCAAGCGTCCGCCTCTGTGCGATCGTTGGGTACAAATGATAGCGACACTCGCGCGCCTTGAACTACCCCGTCTTCCTCTCGATTACCCAGGTCTACTCTTGCGCCGTGTTCATCTGCAATTTTCTTGACGACAGCCAAGCCAAGACCCGTTCCGCGAGTTTTGGTGGTGACATAGGGCTCGAAAGCTCTTTGCAAAATATTAGGAGCAAAACCCGTGCCACTGTCGCTGATGCTCAGACGCACGCGCTGAGCCGCATCGTTCCAGCGGGTCTCGATTGTGACGGAGCCCGGAGTCTGCCCTGTTTCCTGGGCTCTCTGCGCAGTCGCATCTTGTGCATTTTGCAAAAGATTGTGGATGACCTGGCGCAATTGCTGGCTGTCGCCTTGAATCAAAGGGCAGGTTTCGTCCAGCGATACGTCCACACGCACCGTCGCATTCTCTTCACCATAGAGCTGCAAAACATCTGCAACCAATGCATTCAGGTCCAGCGGCTGTAAATTGGCGGCGGGCAAACGCGCGTATTCGCGGAACTCATCGACCAGCCGCTTCATGGCTGCAACCTGATCGACGATAGTTTTGACGGACTTGGTCAGCAGCGCCTGCTCTGTGGGCTGGAGCTTGTCCGTCAGCTTCATGGCCATGCGCTCGGCAGACAGCTGAATCGGGGTCAGCGGATTCTTGATTTCATGGGCGACGCGGCGGGCCACTTCGCCCCATGCCTGAGCACGCTGGGCCGAGACAATTTCTGAAATATCGTCAAACACCAGCAGGCGCTGGTCATCGGGAAGCTCTGCGCCGCGCATGACGAGGCTTGTGGTGTTGTGCACCACATCGCCATTGCCGCTGCCGCCATCGAGCTCATAAACCTGCTGCCAGCGGTCTCGGCCTTGCTCGCCAGAGACATCGCCAAGGAAGATATCGAACTGCTCCTGCACCACGCGGGCAAAGTCTTGCAGGCCAGAGACATCGCCCAGACGCTTGCCCTGAAACACCGCCATGGGCGCACGCAGAATGCGTGTGGCACCCGGGTTGCTGAGCACAATGCGCCAGTTTTTATCGAGCACGATGACGCCCGATGTGAGGTTATCCAGAATGGTCTGCAGATTGCTGCGTGCAGCATCTAGCTGGAGCAAGTTGCGGTTGGCGTCAGAGCGGGCATCGGCCAGCTGCTGCGTCATGACAGCAAAAGAGCGCGTCAGCCCGCCAATTTCATCCCCGGTTTGCAGCGCGGGTTTGGGGCGTAAATCCCCACGCGCCACATCACGCATGCCCTGCGCCAGCAGCAGCAAAGGCTTGGCCAGTTGATTGCCCAGCACCACGGCCAGCACCACCGCGCCAAACACGGCCAAAAACAGAGCCAGCGTAAGCGTTCCGATGTACATGCGCTGCAATCCAGCGCGAGCAAGTGCCCGCTCCTGGTATTCACGATTAGCCTCTTGCACAGCCAATGCATTGATGACCAGTGTCTCTGGCAGCGGGATCATGGCCTGCAGATAACGAGCTTCTTCCAGCAGGTTGACCGTCGAGCTAGGGACCAGCGCCAGCGTGCGCACCTTGGCATTGATAGCAGTTTTTTCGGCGGTCGCATCCCCTGCGTCATCGAGTCCTTCGATGCTGGCAACGGCACGCTGACCGCCTTGTTCACGCAAGTTGCGTAGCTGCTGGGGAGTGGGGCGATCGGGTGCCAAACTGAATTGCGATTGTCCAGCGCTGGCAATGGCTTTACCCGATGCATTCCAAAGCACCACATCCGTCGCACCAATCTGGTCACGAATGCGCTCCAGCATCAAAGCTGCACCAGCATCCGAAACCTGGGACAGCTGGATGCCCGCAGTACGGGTGTTGTTGGCCATGTCGTTGGCCACCGTATCCAGCGTAGAACTGGCCAGGCTCACACCCGCAGACAGTGCACCTTCAACTTTGACATCAAACCAGCTCTCGATGGAGCGCGAGACAAACTGGTAAGACACCACATAAATAAGCAAACCCGGCAGCAAACCCACCAGCATGAAGATGCCTGCCAACTTGAGCAGCAAACGGCTGCCAAAGCGCCCACGCTTGAGCCGCAGTGCCAGCCGCAGGCCGCCCCAAAGCAGCACCAGCAGCAGCAGACAGGCAGCCACCACATTGGCGGCAAACAACCAGTTGTAATTGCGTTCGTAAGCTAGGCGGTTGTTGGTCGCCATGGTCAGCAAGAACAGCAGCAAAACGCCGACCACCACCATCAGGACCACGCCCGAACCCACGGCCCAGCGCGTGGTCCGTGACCAGCGCCCTACAGTTGCCGTGCGGCCTTCCGCGTCCAGATGCTGAAACTCGGCCATCAGGGCGCTGCCTCCAGAGCCTGAGTGCGAGAGAGCTGCAAATTCCAGCCCGAGCGGCCCAGAGCGCCTATCTGCAAGGGTCTGGGCAGCGAAGAGAGATCGACTCGAAAGCGCAGTTGCACGGAAACACCAGAGGTCGAGCTGAGTTGCGCAGGCTCCAGAATCTTCCAGCGGTTAATGCGCTGAATGGCAGCCACAGCGTCTTCCAGTTGTTCATAGGTCTGCCCCAGCGCCAGCCCCGTCCCGGAGCTGGTGAAGGCAGTATTGGAGATATGCAGGCGCCAGCGCCTTGTCAGCGGCTGGTGCGTGAGGCGGAAGTACCGCGTTGCCACGCCCAGTTGCTGATCAGACCAGTACCAGCGCTCTCGCTGCACCTGTGCATCAGCAACGAAATACATGGGGATGCCCTGTCGTAGAGCATCTTCCACTTGGCCGGGCAACTCGAATTGCAGATTGGCAGAGAGGAAGAGGCCTTCATCAGTGCGGGTGAGCTGCATGGAGCTGATGTCGGGGATCACGGTATCGGCGTGTGCCTGCGTCAGGCTGCACCACAGCAGCAGCGCTGTAACGCAGGCCCAGGCCATACGCCGTACAGCCCCCGCCGCAGCGTTAGCGCGATTTTTCCAGCAGAGCGTAAAAAAAGCCGTCGTGATCACCTAAGGGATTGTCAGACACAGAGCCGTCTTTTGCCGAATTACCGGGCAATAAATGCCCCGGAGCAGGCAAGCTGGTCACTGTAGTGTTGCGCATAAGAAACGCTTGCATCTGCACATCGCCTTCGGACTTGAAAACGGAGCAGGTGCAATAAACCATACGGCCGCCTGGCTGCAACAGCGGCCACAGGGTATCGAGCAACTTGGACTGGATAGTGGCGAGCTGGGCCACATCGCTTTCGCGGCGCAACCAGCGCACATCGGGCTGACGGCGAACAATGCCCGAGGCCGTGCATGGCGCATCCAGCAAAATGGCATCAAAAGGCAGACCACCGCATTCAGACTCAAACCAGTCTTGAGGCTTAGAGGCATCGGCCACAACCACCTTGGCTTGCAGACCCAGACGAGCCAGCGTCTCGCCAATGCGGCGGGCACGCTCGGGTTCAATTTCCAGCGCTGTCACTTCAATGCTGCCGGGCGCGGCGTGCTCCAGCAGGTGAGCGGTCTTGCCGCCGGGGGCGGCACAGGCGTCCAGCACGCGCAGGGGGCGACCTTCAGGCAACACCATTCCGTCCAACAGCAAAGGCGCGGCGGCCTGCGCTGCACCGTCTTGTACAGAGGCCCAGCCTTCTTCAAAGTGCGGCAGTTCATGCACGGGAGCGGCATGCTCGAGTTGAAGGCCTGATTCAGCAACGGCTTTCGCATTCAAATTCATAGCTACCAGCGCTGACTGGTATTGCGCTGGTGTGCATTTTTGCGTATTCACACGCAAGGTCATGGGCGGCTGATCATTGTTGGCCGCCAGAATGGCCTGCCAATCCTGAGGATGGTCTTTTTTAAGGCGTGCTATCCACCAGGCGGGATGATTCCACACCGCAACCGGATCGCTTTCCGTGACCGAGACCAGTTCATCCCGCTCGCGCAAGAAACGGCGCAGGCAGGCGTTGATAAAGCCAGATTGCGCACGGGCGGCACCGTTCTTGGCGGCTTCAACGGCCTGATTGACCAGCGTGAACGGCGGATAAGGCGCATGGGCTTCATCCCATGCCAGTGCCAGAGCCGTGCTCAGCAAGGCGCTGACCTTGGGTGCAGGCGCACGCGATACCAGCTGCTTCTGCAGCGCCTGAGCACGACCCAGATTGCGCAGCACCTGAAACAGCAAAGCCTGCACCCCCGGACGCAACCGCTGCGGCACCTGTACCAGCACGGTCTTGCTGGACTGGCCACCCTGAATGCCATGCAGAGCCTTGGCCACTGCATCCAGCTGTTGCCACAGGGCAGGCGCATTGGGCGTGGCAGCACCTTGGCTGGCGTTCTTGGGTTTGGACGGCGTGGAAGTCATGAAATGCAGGCCTGAAAATTTTGAATCAATGAAAAACGCTCCCGTCTGCACAAGGCAGAGCGGGAGCGCGGTGCATCAGCAATGATCTGAAGCCGTTGCCAGCTCCAGATCAGGGCTTTGCTTACTCGGCCGATGCGTTGCCCGCAGGAGCAACTTCGGCGTCGTCGGACAGAACACCGGCAAGCTCAGCTTCTTCAGCCTCGGCAATGGCGCGGCGCTCGGCGTCGTCCATCTCGTCCTTGGCCTTGCGAGCCTGGTGGTAAGCCAGACCGGTACCAGCAGGAATCAGACGACCCACGATCACGTTTTCCTTCAGACCACGCAGTTCGTCGCGCTTGCCCATGATGGCAGCTTCGGTCAGAACACGTGTGGTTTCCTGGAAGGAAGCCGCAGAGATGAACGAGTCGGTCGACAGCGACGCCTTGGTAATACCCAGCAGCACGTTGGAGTACGTGGCAGGGATCTTGCCTTCGCGTTGCATGGCTTCGTTGGTGTTGAGCACCTCGGAACGCTCGACCTGTTCACCCTGGATGTAGGTGGTATCGCCAGAGTTCTCGATGATCACGCGACGCAGCATCTGGCGAACGATCACCTCGATGTGCTTGTCGTTAATCTTCACGCCCTGCAAGCGGTACACGTCCTGCACTTCGTCAACGATGTAACGAGCCAACTCTTCGATACCCAGCAAACGCAGGATGTCTTGTGGGTCGGCTGGGCCGTCCACAATCGATTCACCCTTGTTCACCACCTGGCCTTCGTGGACCAGAATGTTGCGTTCCTTAGGCACCAGCTCTTCAGAGACCTTGCCTTCCAGATCAGTGATCTGCAGGCGGATCTTGCCCTTGGTTTCCTTACCGAACGACACGGTACCGGTCATTTCTGCCAGAGTACCCTTGTCCTTGGGCGTACGGGCTTCGAACAGCTCGGCCACACGTGGCAGACCACCGGTAATGTCTCGGGTCTTCTGACCTTCAACAGGGATACGGGCCAGCACTTCGCCAGGGCCCACTTCCTGGCCGTCACGCACTTGAATCAGCGCGCCAACCTGGAAGCCAATCGTCACCGAGTGATCGGTACCGGGGATCTTGACTTCCTGATTGTTCGCGTCAATCAGCTTGACCTGAGGACGAACCACCTTGGCAGAGCCGCGGCGCTTAGGATCGATCACCACCAGAGTGGACAGACCGGTCACTTCGTCGACCTGCTTGGCAACCGTCAGACCTTCTTCCACATTTTCGAAATTCACGCGACCGGCGTATTCCGTAATGATGGGTCGAGTCAGAGGATCCCAGTTCGCCAGGATCTTGCCGGCCTTGATGGCTTCATCGGGCTTGATCGTCAGGATGGCGCCATAAGGCACTTTGTGACGCTCACGCTCACGGCCGTTTTCGCTGATCACGATTTCGCCGGAACGGGAAATCACCACCAGCTCGCCCTTGGTGTTGGACACATAGCGCATCGTGCTGTTGAAGCCGATGGAACCATTGGACTTGGCTTCCACGCTCGAAGCGATAGCCGCACGCGAAGCCGCACCACCAATGTGGAACGTACGCATGGTCAGCTGTGTACCGGGTTCACCGATGGACTGAGCAGCAATCACACCCACGGCTTCGCCGAGGTTGATCATGCCGCCGCGACCCAAGTCACGACCGTAGCAGGTTGCGCACAGACCAAAGCGGGTTTCGCAGGTCAAAGCAGTACGCACCTTGATCTCGTCCACGCCATGGGTTTCCAGCTCTTCCAGCAGGTCTTCGTCCAGCAAGGTGCCAGCAGGCAGCAGCACGGAACGATTTTCTGGGTGCAGCACTTCTTCGGCAGTGGTACGGCCCAGCACGCGGTCGCGCAGGGACTCGATCACTTCACCGCCTTCGACGATGGCGCGCATCAGGTAACCGTTGGAGGTACCGCAGTCTTGTTCGTTCACGACCAAGTCTTGCGTCACGTCCACCAGACGACGAGTCAGGTAACCCGAGTTCGCGGTCTTCAACGCCGTATCCGCCAGACCCTTACGAGCACCGTGGGTGGAGATGAAGTACTGCAGCACGTTGAGGCCTTCGCGGAAGTTCGCGGTAATAGGCGTCTCAATAATCGAACCGTCAGGCTTGGCCATCAGACCACGCATACCGGCCAGCTGACGAATCTGAGCTGCGGAGCCTCGGGCGCCGGAGTCAGCCATCATGTAAATGGCGTTGAACGATTCCTGGTCCACCACGTTGCCGTGACGGTCAGTGGTCTTTTCAACCTTCAGCTGGTCCATCATCACCTTGGACACGTCGTCACCGGCCTTGCCCCAGATGTCCACAACCTTGTTGTAGCGCTCACCGGAGGTCACCAGACCCGAAACGTACTGCTGTTCGATTTCCTTCACTTCGCCTTCGGCGCGTGCCAGGATGTCGGCCTTTTGTGGAGGCACCAGCATGTCATCGATGGAGATCGAGATACCAGCGTGGGTGGACAGACGGAAGCCGTTTTGCAGCAGCTTGTCCGCAAACACAACCGTTGCCTTCAGACCGCACTTGCGGAAAGAGGCATTGATCAGCTTGGAGATTTCCTTCTTCTTCAGCGCCTTGTTCATGTTGCTGAAAGCCAGACCCTTGGGCAGGATTTCAGACATCAGAGCACGACCCACAGTGGTTTCCACGAGCGAGGTCACAGGCTCGAATTCGCCCGATTCCTTGTTCTTGCTCCACTCCGTCAGGCGAACGCTGATCTTGGCGTGCAGCTCGGTCTCACCGGCGTCCAGAGCGCGTTGCAGCTCCATCAGGTCGGCAAACACCATGCCTTCGCCCTTGCCGTTGATCTTTTCACGCGTGGCGTGATACAGACCCAGCACCACGTCCTGAGAAGGAACGATGGAGGGTTCGCCCGAAGCGGGGAACAGCACGTTGTTAGAGGCCAGCATCAGAACGCGGGCTTCCATCTGTGCTTCCACAGACAAAGGCACGTGAACAGCCATCTGGTCACCGTCGAAGTCGGCGTTGAACGCAGCGCAAACCAGCGGGTGCAGTTGCAGGGCCTTGCCTTCGATCAGGATGGGCTCAAACGCCTGGATACCCAGACGGTGCAGCGTAGGCGCACGGTTGAGCATGATGGGGTGTTCCTTGATGACTTCTTCAAGGATGTCCCACACCACGGGCGTACCGGCTTCCACTTCCTTCTTGGCAGCCTTGATGGTCGTGGCAATGCCGCGCTGCTCGAGCTGCGCAAAGATGAAGGGCTTGAACAGCTCCAGAGCCATCAGCTTGGGCAGACCGCACTGGTGCAGCTTGAGGTAAGGACCCACGGTAATCACGGAACGACCGGAGTAGTCGACGCGCTTACCCAGCAAGTTCTGGCGGAAACGACCGCTCTTACCCTTGATCATGTCGGCCAGGGACTTCAGAGCACGCTTGTTGGCGCCCGTCATAGCCTTGCCGCGACGACCATTGTCCAGCAGCGAGTCAACCGCTTCTTGCAACATGCGCTTTTCATTGCGAGCAATGATTTCCGGAGCCTTCAGCTCCAGCAGGCGGCGCAGACGCGAGTTACGGTTAATAACGCGGCGGTACAGGTCGTTCAGGTCGGACGTCGCAAAGCGACCGCCGTCCAGAGGCACCAGAGGACGCAGATCGGGAGGCAGCACAGGCAGCACTTCCATCACCATCCAGCCGGGCTTGATACCAGACTTCTTGAACGCTTCCAGCAACTTCAGGCGCTTTGCATTCTTCTTGACCTTGACTTCAGAGCCGGTCAAGTCGTTGCGCAGGCGTTCGATTTCGATGTCGATATCGATGCCTTCCAGCAGGTCCTTGATGCCTTCAGCGCCCATCTTGGCGGTGAATTCGTCGTAGCCGTATTCGATCTGCTTAGCGTCGTAGTCGTCCTCGGTCATGATGCTGAACTTCTTCAGCGGAGTCATGCCGGGGTCGGTCACCACGTAGGCTTCAAAGTACAGCACGCGCTCGATGTCACGCAGCGTCATGTCCAGAACCAGGCCCAGGCGCGAAGGCAGGGACTTCAGGAACCAGATGTGAGCGCAAGGCGCAGCCAGGTCGATGTGACCCATGCGTTCGCGGCGAACCTTGGTCTGTGTGACTTCAACGCCGCACTTCTCGCAGATCACACCGCGGTGCTTCAGACGCTTGTACTTACCGCACAGGCATTCGTAGTCCTTGATTGGGCCAAAGATCTTGGCGCAAAACAGACCATCACGCTCAGGCTTGAAGGTACGGTAGTTAATCGTTTCAGGCTTCTTCACTTCACCAAAAGACCACGAACGGATCTTTTCGGGAGAAGCCAGACCAATTTTGATCGCATCAAAATGGTCGTCAGGCGTAAATTGCTTGAACAGGTCGAGTAGCGATTTCATGTAACTCTTTCCCTTTTCGTCAAAAATCATTGCAGCCACCGCTGGATTTGCCTTGGTTTGAGGAAAGAACCAAGCGCAAATCCTTTGTTTTCAAGCGGTTGCAGCTCTCTGTTTAATAGGCGTTAAGAACGCTCGAGCTCGATATCCAAGCCCAGAGAGCGGATTTCCTTGACCAGCACGTTGAACGATTCGGGCATGCCCGCTTCGATCGAGTGCTCGCCCTTGACGATGGACTCGTACACCTTGGTACGACCCACCACGTCATCGGACTTCACAGTCAGCATTTCCTGCAGCACATATGCGGCGCCGTAAGCTTCCAGCGCCCACACTTCCATTTCACCGAAACGCTGGCCACCGAACTGAGCTTTACCGCCCAGAGGTTGCTGCGTAACCAGCGAGTAAGGACCTGTGGAGCGGGCGTGCATCTTGTCGTCGACCAAGTGGTGCAGCTTCAGGTAGTGCATGTAGCCGATGGTGGTCGGACGCTCAAAGCGCTCGCCAGTACGGCCGTCATACAGGTAGGCCTGAGTGCGGGGTTCGGTCAGGCCCTTGGCCTTTGCGACGTCCTCAGGATAGGCCAGTTGCAGCATGTCCTTGATTTCGGCTTCAGAAGCACCATCAAACACAGGGGTTGCGAAAGGCACGCCCGTGGTCAATTCCTTGGCCATGGACATGACTTCACCGTCGTCGAGGTGAGACAGCTCTTCCTTGCGACCGCTGCGGTTGTAGATCTCTTCCAAGAAGGCGCGCACTTCAGCAGCACGGGCTTCCTTTTGCAGCATGTCACCGATGCGCTGGCCCAGACCCTTACCGGCCCAGCCCAAGTGCACTTCCAGCACCTGACCGATGTTCATACGCGAAGGCACGCCCAGCGGGTTCAGCACGATGTCAGCGGTGGAGCCATCAGCCAGGAAAGGCATGTCTTCCACGGGAGTGATCTTGGAGACCACACCCTTGTTACCGTGACGACCGGCCATCTTGTCACCAGGCTGCAGACGACGCTTGACGGCCAGGTACACCTTGACCATCTTCAGCACGCCAGCTGGCAACTCATCGCCTTGCGTGAGCTTCTTGCGCTTTTCTTCGAACGCCAGGTCAAACGTGTGACGCTGCTGCTCGATGGAGTTCTTGATGGACTCCAGCTGAGCGGCCACATCGTCTTCTGCAGGACGAATATCGAACCAGTGGAACTTCTCCACGCCGTCCAGATACGCCTTGTCGATCTTGGCACCCTTGGACAGTTTCTGAGGACCACCGTTGGCCACGCGGCCAGTCAGCAGCTTCTCGATACGGTCAAAAGCGTCAGCTTCAACAATACGCAGCTGGTCGTTCAGGTCCAGACGGAAGCGCTTCAGCTCATCATCAATAATTTGCTGAGCACGCTTGTCGCGCTGGATGCCTTCACGCGTGAACACTTGTACGTCGATCACGGTGCCCGAAGAGCCCTGATCCACACGCAGAGAAGTGTCCTTCACGTCGGAAGCCTTCTCGCCGAAGATGGCGCGCAGCAGCTTCTCTTCAGGCGTCAGCGTGGTTTCACCCTTAGGAGTGACCTTGCCCACCAGCACATCGCCGGGTTGCACTTCTGCACCCACGTAGATAATGCCCGACTCGTCCATGCGGTTCAGTTGCTGCTCGGACAGGTTGGGAATGTCGCGTGTGATTTCTTCGGCACCCAGCTTGGTGTCGCGAGCCATCACAACGAGTTCTTCGATGTGGATCGAGGTATAGCGATCGTCAGCCACGATGCGCTCGTTGATCATCACCGAGTCTTCGTAGTTGTAGCCGTTCCAGGGCATGAACGCGATCAGCATGTTCTGGCCGATAGCGATTTCACCCAGATCGGTCGAAGCGCCGTCAGCCAGCACATCACCCTTGGCCAGCTTATCGCCACGGCTGACGATAGGACGCTGGTGAATGTTGGTGTTCTGGTTGGAACGCTGATACTTGATCAGGTTGTAGATGTCCACGCCAACTTCGCCAGCAACGGCTTCGTCGTCGTTCACACGGATCACGATACGGGTCGCGTCGACGTAGTCAACGATACCGCCACGCTTGGCCGTCACCACAGTGCCGGAGTCAACCGCAGCAACGCGCTCGATACCGGTACCGACCATGGGCTTTTCAGGGCGCAGCACAGGCACAGCCTGACGCGACATGTTGGCGCCCATCAAGGCACGGTTCGCGTCATCGTGTTCCAGGAATGGAATCAGCGAAGCAGCAACCGACACGATCTGAGCAGGCGACACGTCCATGTACTGAACGCGTTCGGCCGACACCAGAGTGGAGTCACCCTTTTCACGGGCCGACACCAAATCACCCACCAGATTGCCAGCGGCATCCAGCTCGGCATTCGCCTGGGCGATCACGTACTTGCCTTCTTCGATGGCCGACAGGTAGTCGATGTCCATCGTGACCTTGCCATCCACCACGCGACGGTACGGGGTTTCAATGAAACCGTACTCGTTCAGGCGGGCGTACAGAGCCAGCGAGTTGATCAGACCAATGTTTGGACCTTCAGGCGTTTCGATAGGGCAAACGCGACCGTAGTGGGTCACGTGCACGTCACGCACTTCAAAGCCTGCACGTTCGCGAGTCAGACCACCTGGGCCCAGAGCGGAAACACGACGCTTGTGCGTGATTTCTGCCAGAGGGTTGGTCTGGTCCATGAACTGCGACAGCTGCGACGCACCGAAGAATTCCTTCAGAGCAGCCGAGATGGGCTTGGAGTTGATCAGGTCGTGAGGCATCAGGGGCTCTTGCTCAGCCTGACCCAGACGTTCCTTCACCGCCTTTTCGATACGAGCCAGACCGGTGCGGTACTGGTTCTCGGCCAGTTCGCCCACGCAACGCACGCGGCGGTTGCCCAGGTGATCGATGTCATCGACTTCGCCACGGCCATTGCGCAGGTCCACCAGAATCTTGACCACAGCCAGGATGTCTTCGTTGGACAGCACCATGGGACCGGTCGCGCCTTCGCGGCCGATCTTGGCGTTGAACTTCATGCGGCCCACGCGCGACAGATCGTACGTGTCAGCGTTGTAGAACAGGCGCTGGAACAGCGCCTGCACTGCATCTTCGGTTGGCGGCTCGCCGGGACGCATCATGCGATAGATGGCAACGCGGGCAGCGAACTCGTCCACGGTTTCATCGGTACGCAGAGTCTGCGAGATGTAAGCGCCTTGATCCAGTTCGTTGGTGTAGATGCACTGAACATCTTGCACACCAGCGCTGCGCAGCTTCTTGAGCAGCGCTTCGGTCAGCTCTTCGTTGGCCTTGGCAATGATTTCGCCAGTGTCAGGGTCAACGATGTTCTTGGCCAGCACACGGCCCAGCAGGAAGTCTTCAGGCACGCTGACGAACTTGGTGCCAGATTGCTCCAGTTCGCGAGTGTGACGCGCAGTGATGCGCTTGTCCTTGGCGACGACAACCTTGCCAGCCTTGTCGGTGATGTCGAAACGAGCGACTTCGCCCTTCAGACGATCAGCCACAAATTCCATCTGCGCACCGCTGTCCATCAGGCGGAAGTTGTCGTTCACGAAGAACGTCGCCAGGATGGTTTCAGGTGTCAGGCCAATAGCCTTGAGCAGAATGGAGACAGGCATCTTGCGACGACGATCAACGCGGAAGTACAGCAAGTCCTTGGGATCGAACTCGAAGTCCAACCAGGAGCCGCGGTAAGGGATGATGCGTGCCGAGAACAGCAGCTTGCCCGAGCTATGGGTCTTACCCTTGTCGTGTTCAAAGAACACGCCGGGCGAACGGTGCAGCTGAGACACGATCACGCGCTCAGTACCGTTGATGATGAACGAACCCTTTTCGGTCATCAGGGGCACTTCGCCCATGTAGACCTCTTGCTCCTTCACTTCCTTGACCACCTTGGACTGTGATGTCGAAGACTCACGGTCATAGATGATCAGCTGAACCTTGGCGCGCACAGCGGAAGCAAATGTCAGACCACGGGTCTGACACTCACGAACGTCGAAAGCGGGTTTGGCGAGGTTGTACTCGACAAACTTCATCTCCACAAAACCATTGTGAGAGACGATAGGGAAAGCGGAATTGAAGGCCGCTTGCAGGCCATCAATGGTGCGTTTTTTGGGGGCTACATCTGCCTGCAGGAATGCTGTATAGGCATCTTTTTGCATCTGCAGCAGATAAGGCACTTCGAGCACGCTATCGCGGCTCCCGAAGCTTTTGCGGATTCGCTTGCGTTCGGTATAAGAATAGGCCATGAGATCTCCGGGCAAAGACATGAGTCCTGGGTCTGCGACGACTGCCCCACAGGGGATCACCCTGCGGGCTTGGCGGTTGGCCACTACCAACCATGGCTGACGGCGATGCGTTGCACACCGCCCGAACCAAGGCATCTTCTGCTGTCGGATTGTCAGAAGACACTAAAAAGCAGACTCCCAAAGAAACCTGCTTTCTGGTGTGTTCTTTCAGCGCGTTCCACAAGCGCCAAAGGCTGGAGACCCTTTTAAGAGTCTCCAGCCCTTGATTTTACTGAATTACTTCAGTTCAGCCTTAGCACCGGCTTCGATCAGCTTCTTCACAGCAGCTTCAGCGTCAGCCTTGGCAACAGCTTCCTTGACAGCCTTAGGAGCGCCGTCAACCAGATCCTTAGCTTCCTTCAGGCCCAGGCCAGTGATTTCACGCACAGCCTTAATCACGGAAACCTTGTTCGCGCCAGCTTCCAGCAGCATGACGTTGAACTCGGTTTTTTCTTCAGCTGCAGCAGCGCCGCCAGCAGCGCCGCCAGCAGCGGGAGCAGCCATAGCAGCGGCGGACACGCCAAACTTCTCTTCAATAGCCTTGACCAGGTCGTTCAGTTCCAGAACAGTCATGCTGTCCAGGGCGGTCAAGAATGCGTCTTTATCGAATGCCATTTTGATTTCCTAAAATTTGTTGGTTACTTGCCGAGCGCTTAGGCTTCGGCTGTTTCGGCTGCCACTTCGGCAGAGCCTTCGCTCTTCTTTGCCGCCAGAGCGCCCAGCACAACGGCTGTACGCGACATGGGGGACATAAGCAAGCCGCACACTTGTGCCAGCAGAACTTCCTTGGAAGGAATGCTAGCCAGTTGCTTCACACCGTCCACGTCCAGGGCTTTGCCACCGAAAGCGCCACCGCGAATCACCAACTTGTCGTTGGTCTTCGCGAAGTCGGCCACCACCTTAGCGGCGGCCACTGCGTCTTCAGAGAAGCCATAGATCAGAGGACCAGTCATCTGGTCAGCCACCACGTCAAACGCGCTACCGGCGACAGCACGGCGGGCCAGGGTGTTCTTCAACACGCTCAGGCTCACACCCTTGCTGCGAGCATCAGCACGCAGTTTGGTCATGTCGGCGACCGTGATGCCACGGTATTCCGCGATCACAAGCGTTTGAGCTTTAGCGGCGAGGCTGGTCACTTCGTTGATGACCGCTTCTTTCTCACTGCGATTAAGACTCAAGGTCTACTCCTTAAATGCACACTCAGGACAAGTCCCTCATGCGCGCTCTTGTTGCAGCGACCAACTGTTTAGGAAAGAATTCCATCTGCAGCGGGATCGCCATCTGCGTTGGCCTTCGTGATTAAGTGATCCAATCACACCAACGGTCTTGGATGACCTGCAAGAGCAACAACTCCTGCAGCCCACCACACCAGATGAGCCAAGCTCATCTGACGATTTCTAGCAATTACGCCGAGATGGATTGTGTATCGACGCGAACGCCCACACCCATAGTCGACGACACTGCCACCTTGCGCAGGTACTGACCCTTGCTGGTAGCAGGTTTAGCCTTGTTCAGGGCGTCGATCAAAGCAGCCAGGTTACCCTGCAGCTTGTCGGAGTCGAACGAGCGACGGCCGATGGTGCCGTGGATGATACCGGCCTTGTCCACGCGGAACTGCACTTGACCAGCCTTGGCGTTCTTCACAGCCGTAGCGACGTCAGGAGTCACAGTGCCAACCTTTGGGTTAGGCATCAGGCCACGTGGGCCCAGGATCTGACCCAACTGACCCACAACGCGCATAGCGTCAGGAGCAGCGATCACCACGTCGAAGGGCATGTCGCCGGCCTTGACCATAGCGGCCAGGTCGTCCATACCGACCACGTCAGCGCCAGCAGCCTTGGCTTCTTCAGCCTTGGCACCTTGTGCGAACACAGCCACGCGCGCAGTCTTACCGGTACCGTGAGGCAGCACAACAGCGCCGCGAACCACTTGGTCAGACTTCTTAGCATCCACGCCCAGTTGAACAGCCACGTCGATGGATTCATCGAACTTGGCAGTTGCAGCTTCCTTCACCAGCGCCACAGCGTCAGCGAAAGCGTACAGCTTGTTGGAATCAACCTTGCCCTGGAGAGCTTTTTGCTTCTTGGTCAACTTGGCCATTTACACGCCCTCCACAATCACGCCCATCGAACGGGCAGAGCCAGCCAGCGTACGCACAGCAGCGTCGACGTCAGCGGCGTTCATGTCCTTCAGCTTGGTGTTAGCAATTTCTTCCAGCTGAGCACGAGTGATCTTGCCAACCTTGTTCTTCAGAGGATTCGAGGAACCCTTGTCCAGCTTGATAGCCTTCTTGATCAGAACAGTTGCGGGAGGCGTCTTGATGATGAACGTGAAGCTCTTATCAGCAAAAGCCGTGATCACCACAGGCAAAGGCAGACCTGGCTCGACACCTTGGGTCTGGGCGTTGAACGCCTTGCAGAATTCCATGATGTTGAGGCCACGCTGACCCAGCGCAGGACCGATGGGAGGGGAAGGGTTGGCCTTACCAGCTGGCACTTGCAGCTTGATGAAGCCGACGATTTTTTTCGCCATGTTGAGCTCCTTACGGGTATAACGCCACATGCAACCCGTGCAAGCAGCTCCCCGAGGTTTTTGACTCTATAAAAAAGCTTCGCGTTGAGTCAAAAAACGCGAAGCCCTAGATTCTATTGCGAATCTCAAGTTTTCTCAACTTGAGAGAACTCCAATTCCACAGGAGTTGCCCGGCCAAAGATAGTGACCGATACGCGCAAACGATTCTTCTCGTAGTTAACTTCTTCAACCGAGCCATTGAAGTCTGCGAACGGACCTTCCTTGACGCGGATCAGCTCACCGACCATGAACTCGACCTTGTGCCGCGGCTTTTCAGTGCCTTCCTGCATCTGGTCGACGATCTTGCGAATTTCTTCTTCAGAGATGGGCGCAGGACGATTCTTCGCACCACCAACAAAGCCAGTCACCTTGCTGGTGTGCTTGACCAAGTGCCAAGTGTCATCTTCCATGACCATCTCGACAAAGACATAGCCTGGGAACAAGCGGCGATCTGTAGTGCGGCGCACGCCATTGCGCATTTCCACCACTTCTTCAGAAGGCACCAGAATGCGGCCAAACTTGGACTGCATACCCGAACGCGCAATGCGCTCGGTAATATTACGCTCGACAGCCTTCTCCATACCTGAATAGGCATGGACGATATACCAGCGAAGATCGGGATTGGCGGATGCCGCTGCCCCACCATTCACATCTGTTTCGACAGTATCAGCCATTACTTCCTCCAGCCCAAAATCAGGTCGTACAAGACCCATTCAAGCGTCTTATCGGTGAACCACAAGAACAAGGCCATCACCACTACAAAGGCAAAGACATACAAAGTCATTTGCATCGTTTCTTTGCGGGTTGGCCAGACGACCTTCTTCACTTCACGCCAGGCATCACGGGCAAAGCCGATGAAACGCTTACCTGGCTCAGAGATCAGAAAAACGAATGCAGACAACACCAGACCAACGATCAAGGCCGACCATTGCACCAGTGCACCTTGCTTGCTCAGCAGATAAAAGCCAGCAATAGAAGCAACAACTAAAGCCGCAACTGCGGCAATTTTTGCTTTGTCAGCCATGGAGCTGACTGTTTCAACCTGAGTAGTGGCCATATTTCGTTTCAAATGCACAAAACTTGTGCAATTTCAAGACACAAAAGCCCGCCAAAGGCGGGCTCTCGTTGATTCCACCATTAAGAGGTGGCAGGGGCAGTAGGAATCGAACCTACAACCTTCGGTTTTGGAGACCGACGCTCTGCCAATTGAGCTATACCCCTACAAATCTATTATGCAATGATCTTGGCAACCACACCGGCACCAACAGTACGACCACCTTCGCGGATAGCGAAGCGCAGACCTTCTTCCATGGCGATAGGAGCGATCAGCTTGACAGTGATCGACACGTTATCACCAGGCATCACCATTTCTTTGCCTTCTGGCAGTTCGATGGAGCCGGTCACGTCAGTTGTACGGAAGTAGAACTGAGGGCGGTAGTTGTTGAAGAAAGGAGTGTGGCGACCGCCTTCGTCCTTGGACAGCACATACACTTCGGAAGTGAACTGTGTGTGGGGCTTGATGGAGCCGGGCTTGGCCAGAACTTGGCCGCGCTGAACGTCTTCACGCTTGGTGCCGCGCAGCAGCAGGCCAACGTTATCGCCAGCTTGACCTTGGTCCAGCAGCTTGCGGAACATTTCCACGCCAGTGCAGATGGTCTTCTGTGTATCTGTGATACCGACGATTTCGATTTCTTCGCCGACCTTGATGATGCCGCGTTCGATACGGCCAGTCACCACAGTGCCGCGACCGGAAATCGAGAACACGTCTTCCACGGGCATCACGAAGGCGCCGTCGATAGCACGCTCGGGAGTGGGGATGTATGTGTCCAGAGCTTCAGCCAGACGTAGGATAGCGGGTTCACCCTTTTCGGATTGGTCGCCTTCCAGAGCCAGCTTGGCGGAGCCACGGATGATAGGAGTGTCATCACCGGGGAAGTCGTACTTGGACAGCAGCTCGCGCACTTCCATTTCGACCAGCTCCAGCAGTTCTTCGTCGTCCACCATGTCGGCCTTGTTCAGGAACACGATGATGTAAGGAACGCCAACTTGACGCGACAGCAGGATGTGCTCGCGAGTCTGGGGCATGGGGCCGTCAGCAGCGGAGCAAACCAGGATAGCGCCGTCCATCTGAGCCGCACCAGTGATCATGTTCTTCACATAGTCAGCGTGACCGGGGCAGTCAACGTGAGCGTAGTGACGAGCAGCAGTTTCGTACTCAACGTGCGAAGTGTTGATCGTGATACCACGAGCCTTTTCTTCGGGAGCGTTGTCGATCTGCGAGTAATCCTTAGCTTCGCCGCCGAAGTGCTTGGACAGCACGGTAGCGATAGCAGCAGTCAGAGTGGTCTTGCCGTGGTCAACGTGACCGATGGTGCCCACGTTAACGTGGGGCTTTGTGCGCTCGAATTTTTCTTTTGCCATTTTTCCGACTCCGAAAAAACTAATTGACTACAAGATGATTTCGGCGCTACCCCATAAGTGAGTGCACCAGAAAATGGTGCCCATGGCGGGAATCGGACCCGCGACCTCTCCCTTACCAAGGGAGTGCTCTACCACTGAGCCACATGGGCAATGAAGTTGCCAAGCAACTTCAAAAGAATTTTTGCTCGCAAACTGGAGCGGGAGACGGGAATCGAACCCGCGTCATTAGCTTGGAAGGCTAGGGTTCTACCATTGAACTACTCCCGCACAGATTCACTACTGCACGTAATTACCATTCTAGGTAATCGCTCTTCTTCACCATTGCTGGTGGAGGGGACAGGATTCGAACCTGTGTACGCGTTAGCGGGCAGATTTACAGTCTGCTGCCTTTAACCACTCGGCCACCCCTCCGAAGAGATTTGAATTATAGCATCGTTTTTTTAACTCAAAAAGAAATCTGAAATTTCTTTTTGTTTATCTAACTTAGCTTGGCGCGGCTGGCGGGGATCGAACCCACGACCCTTGGCTTCGGAGGCCAATACTCTATCCACTGAGCTACAGCCGCGAACCCGTTAGATCGCTTGCACAACCAACAACAATTCAACAGGCGCAATTATGCACGGGTTTAAGCACCAAAATTACAAACTCACTCGAAATCCTAGTCCGGACAAATAGACATCCACCGACATCGACCCAATCTTGAGCAATGAGAAACTGCCCTCGGTAAGAGTCCAGCCATGGATGAGACCCACAAAAAGGGAATGCAGACCTAGCGCAGCCTCCTCGGGCGACACTTGCAACTGCACCGACTGCTCTTCGGCAGCTGCGGCCAAATCTCGCGCAAACTTCTCGCGAGCCTCACATGAATTTTTAACGTGTTGCAAGCGCACATCGGCTAGCTCTCCAACATATTCCATCTTGAAGAGCGCCGTCTCAAAGACCTTGCGCCTGCGCACATCCTCATCCAGACTCTCGAATACGTGCTGAATAGAGTGACGGATACGCTCTAACGGTGGCAACTCGGCATAGCGGTCGTCGCAGATTTCATCGAAAGGCAAACATATGCGCCCCAGCATGGAAACAAAGACATCCATCTTGTCCTTGAAATGCCAATACACCGCCCCTCGCGTCGCCCCTGCACGCAGCGCAATATCCCCAAGCGATGTTCGGGACACGCCTTTTTCAAAAAACACCTCTTCTGCCGCATCCAGCAGCTTGGTGCGCGTCTCATCTGCTTCTGCCTTGGTTCTTCGAGCCATTACTCACCCTTTTCATTACTCGCCCGCAGCAATGCACGACGAGATCCGCTTGCTTTACCCGCTTTTACACAGGTTTTTCAATTATACATTTATGCATGTATGTATAATTTCTTCAAGACTGATGCACAAAGTTTCCCTTAGGGATTACTCTTAAATGAGCGCTCCGACCCGGACTGCGCTCTTTTTTCTTTTCCACAATGTCAACCGGAAGGACGTTCATGCACCCGATGTATGAAGAACACAAGGCTCTCGACAATCAGCCCAAATTTGCCGCCTCCTGCACACGCTCCATGGCCATAAGCCTGAGCCTGATCGCAGCTTTGGGCCTTGCCGCCTGCGGTGACAAAAAAGAAGATCCTCAAAAAGCACAAGCTGCAGCACAAGCGCAGCCACCCGAAGTGGGAGTGGTTACGGTAACTCTGCAAAGCTTGCCTTTGATTTCTGACCTACCCGGCCGCCTCGAAGCCTCCCGTATTGCACAAGTTCGCGCCCGTGCAGCAGGTATCGTGCAAAAGCGTCTGTTCCAAGAAGGCTCTGACGTAAAAGCCGGCCAGGTACTTTTCCAGATCGACAACACGCCCTACAAGGCCAACCTGCAAAGCGCCCAAGCCACACTGGCACAAGCTGAAGCCAATCTGGCTCAGGCCTCTGCCACGGCTCGTCGTTACAAGCCCTTGGTTGAGGCCAATGCCATCAGCAAGCAAGAGTACGACACCGCCATCGCCAACGAAAAGGCAGCGCTCGCTCAAGTAGTCGCAGGCAAGGCCGCAGTGACTAATGCCAACGTCAACCTTGGCTATGCCAGCGTAGCAGCTCCCATCTCCGGCCGAATCGGTCGTGCACTGGTAACTGAAGGCGCACTGGTTGGGCAAGGCGAAGCCACGCAACTGGCAACCATTCAGCAGGTCAACCCGCTGTATGTGAACCTGACCCAGTCGTCCTCTGAAATCATGCGCATGCGTGAAGCGTTGGCTTCTGGCAAGTTAGCAAAAGTAGGTGACAACGCAGCCCGTGTCCACGTCTATTTGGACGATGGCAAGCAGTACGCCCACGCCGGCAAGCTGCTGTTCACCGACCTGACCGTGGACCCGACAACCGGCCAAGTCAGCGTGCGTGCAGAGTTGCCCAACCCTGATGGAATGCTGCTGCCCGGCACCTATGTACGCGTGCGCCTGGAGCAAGCTCAGATTGAAAATGCTGTACTGATTCCTCAACAGGCCGTAACTCGCAATGAAAAAGGCAACTTTGTCATGGTCGTTGCCGAAGATGGCTCGGTAGCCCCTCGCCCTGTGCAGATCAGCCAGTCCAACGGCAACAACTGGGTTGTGACATCCGGCCTGAAGAATGGCGAAAAAGTCATGGTCGATGGCTTGATCAAGGTTGGCATGGGTGCCAAGAAGGTCAAACCTGTGGAATTTAATGCCACCCCAGCCGCTCAGCCACAGCCGGCCCCGGCTGCACCAGAAGCACCCGCGCAAGACAAACCTGCAGCGGCGGCTGAAGGCGCTGGCGACGCTCAAACGGCTAAATAACAGGCATACGATCCATGTCTAAGTTTTTCATTCACAGACCGATCTTTGCCTGGGTGATTGCGATTTTCGTGATCATTGCGGGCGTGATCTCCATCACAAAGCTACCGATAGCGCAGTTCCCATCGGTCGCGCCCCCCACTATCAACGTGACAGCGACCTACCCAGGCGCTACGTCACAAACCATGACCGACTCTGTACTGCAACTGATCGAGCGCGAAATCAACGGCGCGCAAGGTCTGATGTATATGGAGTCCTCGGCACCTGCGGGTGGTCAAGGTACCCTGACCGTCACTTTTGCCCCCGGCACCAACCCTGACCTGGCTCAGGTGGACGTGCAAAACCGCCTCGCTCGTGTTCTGCCCCGTCTGCCGCAGGTGGTTCAGGCACTTGGCGTGCGGGTCGACAAGTCCATGAGCAACTTCCTGATGATTCTGGCTTTTCAAGCAGCATCCGGGGAGACCTCGCGTGACGACATCGCCGACTATGTAAACCGCAATGTCGTGCCTGAAATCCAACGTCTGGATGGCGTGGGTAAGGCACAGCTGTTTGCTGCGGGTCGTGCCATGCGCGTCTGGATCGATCCAGCCAAGCTGCAAGGCTTTGGGCT
>NZ_PEFL01000002.1:600000-802880 GCF_002754475.1 Comamonas sp. 26 | reverse complement strand
CTTCCGTGGGCGCTGCAGATTTGAGGAAGCCTGCTCCTAGTACGAGAGGACCGGAGTGGACACACCTCTGGTGTACCTGTTGTCACGCCAGTGGCATCGCAGGGTAGCTAAGTGTGGAAGAGATAACCGCTGAAAGCATCTAAGCGGGAAACTCGTTTCAAGATGAGATCTGCCGGGGCCTTGAGCCCCCTGAAGGGTCGTTGTAGACCACGACGTTGATAGGCTGGGTGTGGAAGCGCAGTAATGCGTTAAGCTAACCAGTACTAATTGCCCGAGCGGCTTGACCCTATAACTTTGGGTTTAGCTCAGAAATGAAAAGACAGAATGAATCATGCAAGTGATCATTCAAGTTATGCCAAAAAGGCGCAATCGAATAAGCTGATCGAGACTCTATGAATTCGTTGGATTGAAAGTGAGCTTTGATTAAGAAGTTAATCGAAGAGCGATCAATCTGACAAAAAGTTTATGCCTGATGACCATAGCAAGTTGGTACCACTCCTTCCCATCCCGAACAGGACCGTGAAACGACTTAGCGCCGATGATAGTGCGGGTTCCCGTGTGAAAGTAGGTCATCGTCAGGCTCTTACGCCAAAACGCCTGGCTCACGCCAGGCGTTTTCTTCTCTCTCTTCGAAAGAGGGGTGAGAAGAAAACGCAAAAACGTTTTTAAAGTGCTGCAAAACAGTGCTAAAATCTAAGGCTTCGCTGATCACAGCAAGCAACGAAATTCAAAAGTGGTTCTGCCGGTTTTGAGTTCTCGGTTCCTTAAAAAAATACAGCCGATAAGCGTGGGCGTTTGATGGCAAGCAGCCAGTTCTTCGGAACAAAACTCTTCGGAGTATCAAGCGCTCACAAAAACAGTAATTATTGAAGAATTTATTCTTCTTGATTCCGTCAAGTGAGTGAGCAGTCGAAAGACTTTAAATTCAAGATCGAACTATAGAGTTTGATCCTGGCTCAGATTGAACGCTGGCGGCATGCTTTACACATGCAAGTCGAACGGTAACAGGTCTTCGGATGCTGACGAGTGGCGAACGGGTGAGTAATACATCGGAACGTGCCTAGTAGTGGGGGATAACTACTCGAAAGAGTAGCTAATACCGCATGAGATCTACGGATGAAAGCAGGGGATCGCAAGACCTTGTGCTACTAGAGCGGCTGATGGCAGATTAGGTAGTTGGTGGGGTAAAGGCTCACCAAGCCAACGATCTGTAGCTGGTCTGAGAGGACGACCAGCCACACTGGAACTGAGACACGGTCCAGACTCCTACGGGAGGCAGCAGTGGGGAATTTTGGACAATGGGCGAAAGCCTGATCCAGCAATGCCGCGTGCAGGATGAAGGCCCTCGGGTTGTAAACTGCTTTTGTACGGAACGAAAAGCTCTGGGCTAATATCCCGGAGTCATGACGGTACCGTAAGAATAAGCACCGGCTAACTACGTGCCAGCAGCCGCGGTAATACGTAGGGTGCAAGCGTTAATCGGAATTACTGGGCGTAAAGCGTGCGCAGGCGGTTATGTAAGACAGAGGTGAAATCCCCGGGCTCAACCTGGGAACGGCCTTTGTGACTGCATGGCTAGAGTACGGTAGAGGGGGATGGAATTCCGCGTGTAGCAGTGAAATGCGTAGATATGCGGAGGAACACCGATGGCGAAGGCAATCCCCTGGACCTGTACTGACGCTCATGCACGAAAGCGTGGGGAGCAAACAGGATTAGATACCCTGGTAGTCCACGCCCTAAACGATGTCAACTGGTTGTTGGGTCTTAACTGACTCAGTAACGAAGCTAACGCGTGAAGTTGACCGCCTGGGGAGTACGGCCGCAAGGTTGAAACTCAAAGGAATTGACGGGGACCCGCACAAGCGGTGGATGATGTGGTTTAATTCGATGCAACGCGAAAAACCTTACCCACCTTTGACATGTACGGAAGTTACCAGAGATGGTTTCGTGCTCGAAAGAGAACCGTAACACAGGTGCTGCATGGCTGTCGTCAGCTCGTGTCGTGAGATGTTGGGTTAAGTCCCGCAACGAGCGCAACCCTTGCCATTAGTTGCTACATTCAGTTGAGCACTCTAATGGGACTGCCGGTGACAAACCGGAGGAAGGTGGGGATGACGTCAAGTCCTCATGGCCCTTATAGGTGGGGCTACACACGTCATACAATGGCTGGTACAAAGGGTTGCCAACCCGCGAGGGGGAGCTAATCCCATAAAGCCAGTCGTAGTCCGGATCGCAGTCTGCAACTCGACTGCGTGAAGTCGGAATCGCTAGTAATCGTGGATCAGAATGTCACGGTGAATACGTTCCCGGGTCTTGTACACACCGCCCGTCACACCATGGGAGCGGGTCTCGCCAGAAGTAGGTAGCCTAACCGCAAGGAGGGCGCTTACCACGGCGGGGTTCGTGACTGGGGTGAAGTCGTAACAAGGTAGCCGTATCGGAAGGTGCGGCTGGATCACCTCCTTTCTGGAAAAATGCTGCTTTAAATTGAACGTCCACACTTATCGGTTGTTGGAACAAGCCAAAGCTTGATAGGCAAGGAAACTTGCTTGTTGTGTTGAGGAATGGGTCTGTAGCTCAGCTGGTTAGAGCACTGTGTTGATAACGCAGGGGTCGTTGGTTCGAGCCCAACTAGACCCACCAAGATTCCAATGCCAGTGCAAGAGGATCCTGGGGGATTAGCTCAGCTGGGAGAGCACCTGCTTTGCAAGCAGGGGGTCGTCGGTTCGATCCCGTCATCCTCCACCAAGTTTAAAAATGATAGCGCCTGAAGGTGCTATAATCGTTGGCTCAGCAGATGTTGCAAGGCATGAGGTTGAGAAGCAAGAAAACAGAAATTCAATATAAAAGCAGTCTGAAGCAGACTGCTTTTATATTGATCTTTGATCAATAGGCTGTTCTTTAAAAATTCATAGAGTCGAAATCAGCGTTGCTGGTGGAAAGCGCAAACCAAGGTTTGTGCACCGTGCCATCAGCAACTTTTTGATTGCGTCAAAACAAATATTTTGCGAAAGCAAAGATATTTAGTAATGACGAATATTCTCTAAGCTGTATCGAAAGATACAGCCAAAGATATTCACATTACGGCATAACGCGTGAGGTGCAAGACCTCACCAGTCTTTGAAATCTAGAGCTTTGTGTTTCGCAAGAGACGTCAAAGTTATAGGGTCAAGTGACTAAGAGCATATGGTGGATGCCTTGGCGATGATAGGCGACGAAAGACGTGATAGCCTGCGATAAGCTTCGGGGAGCTGGCAAATAAGCTTTGATCCGGAGATTTCTGAATGGGGGAACCCACCTCGCAAGAGGTATCGCATGATGAATACATAGTCATGCGAAGCGAACCTGGAGAACTGAAACATCTAAGTACCCAGAGGAAAAGACATCAACCGAGATTCCGATAGTAGTGGCGAGCGAATTCGGAAGAGCCTTGCAGTGATAGTCGACCGGTTAACAAAATGGCATGGAAAGGCCAACCATAGTGGGTGATAGTCCCGTATGTGAAAACCGATCGGTGGTACTAGGCTGCAGACAAGTAGGGCGGGGCACGAGAAACCCTGTCTGAATATAGGGGGACCATCCTCTAAGGCTAAATACTCATCATCGACCGATAGTGAACCAGTACCGTGAGGGAAAGGCGAAAAGAACCCCGGGAGGGGAGTGAAATAGATCCTGAAACCGTATGCTTACAAAAAGTCGGAGCCTCGTAAGGGGTGACGGCGTACCTTTTGTATAATGGGTCAGCGACTTACATTCAGTGGCAAGCTTAACCGAATAGGGGAGGCGCAGAGAAATCGAGTCCGAATAGGGCGATCAGTCGCTGGGTGTAGACCCGAAACCAAGTGATCTATCCATGGCCAGGATGAAGGTGCCGTAACAGGTACTGGAGGTCCGAACCCACTAATGTTGCAAAATTAGGGGATGAGCTGTGGATAGGGGTGAAAGGCTAAACAAACTTGGAAATAGCTGGTTCTCTCCGAAAACTATTTAGGTAGTGCCTCAAGTATTACCGTCGGGGGTAGAGCACTGTTTAGGCTAGGGGGTCATGGCGACTTACCAAACCTATGCAAACTCCGAATACCGACGAGTACAGCTTGGGAGACAGAGCACCGGGTGCTAACGTCCGGACTCAAGAGGGAAACAACCCAGACCGCCAGCTAAGGTCCCTAAAATTGGCTAAGTGGGAAACGAAGTGGGAAGGCTAAAACAGTCAGGATGTTGGCTTAGAAGCAGCCATCATTTAAAGAAAGCGTAATAGCTCACTGATCGAGTCGTCCTGCGCGGAAGATGTAACGGGGCTAAGCCAGTTACCGAAGCTGCGGATGTGTCATTTATGGCACGTGGTAGGAGAGCGTTCTGTAAGCCTGTGAAGGTGTCTGGAGACGGATGCTGGAGGTATCAGAAGTGCGAATGCTGACATGAGTAGCGTTAAAGGGGGTGAAAAGCCCCCTCGCCGTAAGCGCAAGGTTTCCTACGCAACGTTCATCGGCGTAGGGTGAGTCGGCCCCTAAGGCGAGGCAGAGATGCGTAGCTGATGGGAAACAGGTCAATATTCCTGTACCGATCAATAGTGCGATGTGGGGACGGAGAAGGTTAGCTCAGCCAACTGTTGGATATGTTGGTTCAAGCCTGTAGTCATGCCTGGTAGGCAAATCCGCCGGGCTAAGATGAGGGGTGATAACGAGTCTGCTTGCAGACGAAGTGAGTGATACCCTGCTTCCAGGAAAAGCCACTAAGCTTCAGCTATTGACGACCGTACCGCAAACCGACACTGGTGCGCGAGATGAGTATTCTAAGGCGCTTGAGAGAACTCAGGAGAAGGAACTCGGCAAATTAACACCGTAACTTCGGGAGAAGGTGTACCCCAAGTCAGTGAAGTTGAACAAACGGAGCTAAAAGGGGTTGCAAAAAATTGGTGGCTGCGACTGTTTAATAAAAACACAGCACTCTGCAAACACGAAAGTGGACGTATAGGGTGTGACGCCTGCCCGGTGCTGGAAGATTAAATGATGGGGTGCAAGCTCTTGATTGAAGTCCCAGTAAACGGCGGCCGTAACTATAACGGTCCTAAGGTAGCGAAATTCCTTGTCGGGTAAGTTCCGACCTGCACGAATGGCGTAACGATGGCCACACTGTCTCCTCCTGAGACTCAGCGAAGTTGAAATGTTTGTGATGATGCAATCTCCCCGCGGAAAGACGGAAAGACCCCATGAACCTTTACTGTAGCTTTGTATTGGACTTTGAACGGATCTGTGTAGGATAGGTGGGAGGCTTTGAAGTGTGGTCGCTAGATCACATGGAGCCAACGTTGAAATACCACCCTGGTGCGTTTGAGGTTCTAACCTTGGTCCATTATCTGGATCGGGGACAGTGCATGGTAGGCAGTTTGACTGGGGCGGTCTCCTCCCAAAGCGTAACGGAGGAGTTCGAAGGTACGCTAGTTACGGTCGGACATCGTGACGATAGTGCAATGGCATAAGCGTGCTTAACTGCGAGACTGACAAGTCGAGCAGATGCGAAAGCAGGACATAGTGATCCGGTGGTTCTGTATGGAAGGGCCATCGCTCAACGGATAAAAGGTACTCTGGGGATAACAGGCTGATACCGCCCAAGAGTTCATATCGACGGCGGTGTTTGGCACCTCGATGTCGGCTCATCTCATCCTGGGGCTGTAGTCGGTCCCAAGGGTATGGCTGTTCGCCATTTAAAGAGGTACGTGAGCTGGGTTTAAAACGTCGTGAGACAGTTTGGTCCCTATCTTCCGTGGGCGCTGCAGATTTGAGGAAGCCTGCTCCTAGTACGAGAGGACCGGAGTGGACACACCTCTGGTGTACCTGTTGTCACGCCAGTGGCATCGCAGGGTAGCTAAGTGTGGAAGAGATAACCGCTGAAAGCATCTAAGCGGGAAACTCGTTTCAAGATGAGATCTGCCGGGGCCTTGAGCCCCCTGAAGGGTCGTTGTAGACCACGACGTTGATAGGCTGGGTGTGGAAGCGCAGTAATGCGTTAAGCTAACCAGTACTAATTGCCCGAGCGGCTTGACCCTATAACTTTGGGTTTAGCTCAGAAATGAAAAGACAGAATGAATCATGCAAGTGATCATTCAAGTTATGCCAAAAAGGCGCAATCGAATAAGCTGATCGAGACTCTATGAATTCGTTGGATTGAAAGTGAGCTTTGATTAAGAAGTTAATCGAAGAGCGATCAATCTGACAAAAAGTTTATGCCTGATGACCATAGCAAGTTGGTACCACTCCTTCCCATCCCGAACAGGACCGTGAAACGACTTAGCGCCGATGATAGTGCGGGTTCCCGTGTGAAAGTAGGTCATCGTCAGGCTCTTACAGAGAAAAACCCCGTAATCGAAAGATTACGGGGTTTTTTATTTGCGGAATGCAAAAGCGTTGAAGACTGGGTCATCAAAAAGCAGAGCAGCTTGTGCTGGCTGTGATTGGGCTCCAGAGCCTAACAACCTGCAAACCCATAAAAAGAGAGCGCATAGCGCTCTCTTTTTATAAAGAAGTTATTGAGCCGTAGAGGGCAGTTGGAAGCGAAGAACACCTTGCTGATCTACTCTGCGCTCCAACTGTTTGCTGAACCACAGGTAGTGGAGGTGGGCCAGAGCTTCGCCCATGGCAAATGTCATCTGGTGTGTGTCTAGCTGGCGTTTGAAGAGGATGGGCAAAATGTCTGCGGCGCTGAGAGACTGGGTTTGTGCGGCCTCCATGATGTCGTTCAGATGTTCTTGATGGTGATCTAGCAGCTGCTGAATTCGTTGATGGAGACCTGTAAATGGTTTGCCATGCGATGGCAGTACATAGGTATCCATGGGCAGTGCAAAGTAGCGCTGCAGTGATGTGAGAAAAAGTTGAAGCGGATTGGCTTCAGGTTCGGTGGAGTGAACGCTGACGTTGGCTGATATGCGTGGTAGCACCATATCGCCGCTGATGAGTAGGTTGAGGTCTGGGCAGAATAAGGCCATGTGCTCGGGGGCGTGGCCATAGCCTGCGATGCATTTCCAGTTACGACCGCAGATATCGATGTCCAAGCCATCCATGATGCGGTGATAGGTGTTTGGAATGGGGGCAACCAGCGAGGAGTAATAGCTGCTGCGGGTGCGTACATGCTGGAGAAATTCTTCGTTTCTTTGCCCATGCAGGCTGTAAAAATCCGCACCGGATTCGCCGCCGAAGCCATCTTGGTCTTTCATGGCGACACGGGCTACGTTGTAATCAGTAGCACTTATCCACAGGGGGGCATCCCAATGCCGGCTAAGCCATCCGGCCAAGCCGATATGGTCTGGGTGCATATGTGTGACGATGATGCGAAGAACGGGTAAGCCTTCGAGCTGGGTCGCAAAGATCTGTTCCCATTGCTGACGTGCTTCGCTGCGGTTGACGCAGCAATCCACAACAGTCCAACCTTCGCGCATCTCGCCGTGCTTGTCGACTTGTCGATCACGTAGTAGCCACAGGTTGATGTGGTCCAGCGCAAACGGCAGGGACATGCGAATCCATTTGATGCCGGGAGCTACCTCGATGGTTTCAGCGAGGCCTGGCAAGGTGTCACCCAGAGGGTAGTGGAGTGCGGATTCGTGGCTTGATTTCATGGTGCAGGATATCGTTTAGCATTGACGTTAACGTAAACGTCAGTTTTATAAAAGCATTTTAGGGACCGGGCCACTCTTTGCAGTCGCCTGAGTGATGCAAGACTTCACCCAGACAGAATCATGTTGACCAGTTACACCATCAGCGATCTTGCCAAAGAGTTTGATCTCACCACGCGGGCGATTCGTTTTTATGAGGATATGGGCTTGCTGCAGCCCGAACGCTCTGGAACTGGCGGGCGTAATCGTGTGTATTCGGCCCGAGACCGCGCACGTCTGCGCCTGACCTTGCGAGCGAAGCGACTGGGCTTGTCGCTTTCCGAGGCCAAGGAAATCATCGATATGTATGACAGCCCGCGCGATACAGGCGTGCAGTTGCGCAAATTTCTGGATGTGCTGGCTGTGCACCGCAAACAGCTTGAAGGGCAGATGGCTGATCTGCAGGTGACGCTGGAAGAGGTGCGTGAGCAGGAGAAAGAGGCGCGTAGCTTGTTGAAGAAGAGTGAGAGCAAAAATACCGCATAATTGACGTTTACGTAAACGTAAATTGATAAAGCGTTGCTGCTGGGAGTTGCCAATGTCAGCTTTGGGTGCGGATGAGGTTTTGGACTTCGCTAGCCGGGTGAGGGAAAGCTTTTCCTGCCAAGGAGCCATGGGCACACTTGGGGCCGAGCTGACCCGTATCGAGCCTGGCACTGTGGATATCTGTCTGGACTGGGCGTCCGGCTTGACCCAGCAACATGGCTTTTTACACGCCGGCATGGTGTCCACCGCGCTGGATTCAGCCTGCGGCTATGCAGGGCTGACGCTGATGCCCGCCGATGCAGCGGTGCTTACGATCGAATTCAAAATCAATTTATTGGCACCTGCCAAGGGCCAGCGCTTTCGCATGGAAGGCCGCGTTATCAAGCCGGGGCGCACGATCACCGTATCTGAGGGCAAAGCGTTTGCCATTGATCAGGGAAAAGAAAAATTGATTGCCACGATGAGTTGCACCTTGATGTGTGTACAGCATCGTGAGGGCATCAATAACTAGAGATTCACAACTGAGACCAGCCAGACTAATACCTACAGGAGACAACCATGAGCCTTGCCAATTTGCCAGGACTGAACTTTCAGCTCGGTGAAGATATTGATGCACTGCGCGATGCCGTGCGTGACTTTGCGCAGAGCGAGATTGCGCCGCGTGCGGCTGAAATTGATCGTACTGACCAGTTCCCCATGGATGTATGGCGCAAGTTTGGTGAGCTGGGAGTGCTGGGCATCACCGTCTCGGAGCAGTATGGCGGCGCCAATATGGGCTATCTCGCCCACATGGTTGCGATGGAGGAAATTTCGCGTGCCAGTGCTTCCGTGGGCCTGTCCTATGGCGCGCACAGCAATTTGTGTGTGAACCAGATCAACCGTAACGGCACTGAAGCGCAAAAAGCCAAGTACCTGCCTAAGCTGATCAGCGGCGAGCATGTGGGCGCTCTGGCTATGAGCGAGCCGGGTGCTGGCTCAGATGTCATCAGCATGAAGCTCAAGGCTGAGGACAAGGGCGGCTATTACCTGCTCAATGGCAGCAAGATGTGGATTACCAATGGCCCCGACGCAGACACGCTGGTGGTCTACGCCAAGAGTGAACCTGAAATGGGCGCGCGCGGAGTGACGGCCTTTTTGATCGAGAAGGGCATGCCCGGTTTTTCGGTTGCGCAAAAGCTTGACAAGCTGGGTATGCGTGGCAGCCACACAGGTGAGTTGGTGTTCCAGAACGTGGAGGTGCCGGCTGAAAACATCCTTGGCGGCCTGAACATGGGGGCCAAGGTGCTGATGAGCGGACTGGACTACGAGCGTGCCGTGCTCACAGGCGGACCACTGGGAATCATGCAAAGCGTGATGGATAACGTGGTTCCTTACATCCATGACCGCAAGCAATTTGGCCAGAGTATTGGAGAGTTTCAGCTCATCCAGGGCAAGGTGGCAGACATGTACACCGTGCTGCAAGCGGGCCGATCTTTTGCTTATACGGTCGCTAAAAATCTCGATCTTCTGGGAACTGACCATGTCCGTCAGGTCCGTAAAGACTGCGCCAGCGTCATTCTCTGGTGTGCCGAGAAGGCCACCTGGATGGCTGGCGAGGGCGTACAAATCTATGGTGGCAATGGGTATATCAACGAGTATCCGCTCGGCCGACTGTGGCGAGATGCGAAACTCTATGAGATTGGTGCCGGCACCAGCGAAATTCGCCGCATGTTGATTGGGCGCGAATTGTTTGCTGAAACCTGCTGAAAAAGCAAGAGCTGCGCCATTCTTTCAACCACCAAAAAAAGAAGGATAGCTTCATGACAACGACCTCCATCGAAGAATTGTTTGTCCACAACCGCGAATGGGCAGACCAGATGGAGCGTGATCGTCCTGGTTTCTTTACCGGACTGATGGCGCAGCAAAAGCCCAAGTACATGTGGATCGGTTGCTCTGACAGCCGCGTCCCAGCGAACCAGATTACAGGTCTGGAGCCTGGCGAGGTATTTGTGCACCGTAACGTGGCCAACGTGGTGGTTCCCAGCGATCTGAATTGCCTGTCAACCATTCAATACTCCGTCGATCACCTGAAGATTGAGCACTTGATGGTCGTCGGCCATTACGGCTGCGGCGGCGTGTATGCCGCACTGAATAACCTGCGTCTGGGTCTGGTGGATAACTGGACTCGCCACGTGCGTGACGTGCGTGACAAGCACATCAAGCTGCTGGAAGGCATATCCACCCAGTTCCGTCACGATGCGCTGTGCGAGCTGAACGCTATTGAGCAGGTGGTCAATGTGGCCCAATCAACGGTGATGCAGGATGCCTGGGCGCGTGGTCAGAAGGTCACGCTGCACGGTTGGTGTTATGGCCTTAACAATGGTCACATTACCAACCTCGAAATGACGGTGCCTGACGTGGGTGGCATGGAAGAAGTCTATAACCAGGCGATTGAAAAAGTCGCAACCCGCAAGCGCGCCTGATTGCTGCCCTGCGCGCAATAGTGCTGCAGCGCTGGATGTGAGCCTTGGTCGCATCCAGCCTGGCTGTACTGCCTAATTGATACTGGAGCGACTGGCCCGCCATGTTTCCGCAACGACTGGATGCCCCCGAGGCCTATGCCATTGCGCAGGCTCTCATGCATGGCTTCAACCTCTACTACCGCATGTTCAATGCGGTGGCTGCCAACGCCAAGCAGCGCTTTGAGTCCATGGACTGGCAGAGTCAGCAGCAGGCCCAGCGAGAGCGAATAGAGCTTTATGGCCTGCAGGTGCGCGCCTGCATTGAAAGACTCGAGGGCGAATTCGCAACCAGCCAGCAGTCCATGGCGGTATGGCAGCAAGTCAAGCTGCATTACATCGGCTTGATGGTCGATCATCTGCAGCCTGATCTGGCCGAAACTTTCTTTAACTCCGTCACCACCAAAATTCTGCACCGCACGCACTTTCAGAACGACTTCATCTTCGTGCGTGCCGCGGTCAGTACCGAGTATTTAGAGAACCCTGTGCCGGGTGCTGTACCGACTTATCAGGTCTATTACCCAGTCAACCTTGAGCAACTGGAAGGCGCGCTGCAAACCGCGTTAGAGCAGTTGCAGTTGCTTGGTCCCTTTGAAGATTTGCCGCGAGATGTGCATCTGCTGGCTGAGCGCGTGCGTGAAAAGCTGGCCGGGCTGACGCTGCGTGCCAACTTCCAGATACAGCTGCTCTCCAATCTTTTCTATCGCAACAAGGGCGCGTATCTGGTGGGTAAGATCATCACCGGCTATACGGAGCTGCCTCTGGCCATTCCCATTCTGCATGGCAATCAAGACCAGCTCATCTTGCACGCCGCCTTGTTTGGTGAAGATGACCTGCATGCGCTTTTCAGCTTTGCCCGGGCTTACTTCATGGTGCATATGGAAGTGCCCAGTGCGTATGTTAGCTTTCTGCGCAGTCTCATGCCGCGCAAGCCGCGTGCCGAGATTTACAACGCGCTGGGGCTGGCCAAGCAGGGCAAGACGCTGTTCTACCGCGACTTTCTGCACCATCTGCGCCACTCCAGTGATCAGTTGCGTATTGCGCCCGGTATCAAAGGGCTAGTCATGCTGGTTTTTGACCTGCCCAGTTTCCCCTACGTCTTCAAGCTCATCAAAGACCGCATCGCCAGCAGCAAAGATGTGACCCGTGCGCAGGTCAAGGCCAAGTACCAGCTGGTCAAACAGCATGACCGTGGTGGCCGCATGGCAGACACCATGGAGTACAGCCTTGTCTCCTTCCCGCGCAGCCGCTTCAGTGAAGAACTGCTGGCCGAGCTGCAGGCGCAGGCCCCTGATCAAATCGAGATCAGTGACCGCGATGGTGATGGCCAGGAAGAAGTCATCATCAGCCACCTCTACATTGAGCGGCGACTGGTGCCACTGAACCTGTTTTTGATGGAGTGTCTGGCCGAGTCTGACACCAAACCGGCCCGCCGCGCCGCCATGGAGCGCGCCATTCTTGAGTATGGCAACGCCATCAAGGATCTGGTCGCCACCAATATTTTTCCGGGCGACATGCTATGGAAGAACTTTGGCGTGACGCGTGGTGGCAAGGTGGTTTTCTACGACTACGACGAGATTGAATACCTGACGGACTGCAACTTCCGCAATGTGCCTGAGCCGCGCAATGAGGAAGAGGAAATGTCTGGCGACATCTGGTATTCGGTCGGGCCCAAGGATGTGTTTCCTGAAACCTTTGGGCCGTTTTTGCTGGGCCACCCCGCCGTGCGTGACATCTTCATACGTCATCACGCTGACTTGCTGGAGAGCGATTTCTGGCTCGCTCACCAGAGCCGCATTCGCGATGGTCACTTTGTCGATGTGTTCCCGTATGAGCGCAGCCGCTTTCTGCATGAAGGCGATGCCGGGCTGGACACTAACACTGTCAATATTTCCGCTAATAGCCTCAACTGAAGAGGCAGACCGTACCTGTCCATTTTTGAAGGAGACAAACCGTGCATCAAGACCCCGTAGTAATCGTCAGCGCCGCTCGCACACCCATGGGCGCGTTTCAAGGTGATTTTTCCGATCTGGCCGCCCATGACCTGGGTGGCGCGGCCATCAAGGCCGCTGTCGAGCGCGCAGGCATCAAGCCCGAGCTGGTAGAGGAAGTGCTGTTTGGCAACTGCCTGATGGCTGGACAAGGTCAGGCGCCTGCGCGCCAGGCGGGCTTCAAAGGCGGCCTGCCGCAAAGCACGGGGGCGGTAACGCTCTCCAAAATGTGCGGCGCGGGCATGGAGGCAACGCTTCTGGCGCACGATCAGCTCATCGCTGGCAGTCGTGACGTGATGGTTGCCGGTGGCATGGAAAGCATGACCAACGCGCCCTATTTGCTGAAAAAAGGCCGTGGTGGCTACCGCATGGGTCACGACAAGATCTTCGACCACATGATGCTGGACGGTCTTGAAGACGCCTATGAAGAGGGTCGCTCCATGGGCACTTTTGGCGAAGACTGCGCTGCCAAATACAGCTTTACCCGCGAGGCACAAGACGCCTTTGCCATCGCCAGCGTGCAGCGCGCTCAGGCGGCCACAGAAAGCGGTGCGTTTGCTGCTGAAATCACGCCTGTCACCGTCAAAACCCGCAAGGGCGATGTGACGGTGAGCGTTGACGAAGGCCCGGCCAAGGCCAAGCCAGAAAAGATCAGCAGCCTCAAGCCAGCGTTCAAGAAGGACGGCACCATCACTGCCGCTTCCAGTTCCAGCATCAACGACGGCGCGGCTGCCATGGTGCTGATGCGTGAATCCACCGCCAAGCAACTGGGTTGCAAGCCGCTGGCGCGCATCGTCTCTCACGCCTCGTTTGCGCAGGCACCTGAGTGGTTCACCACGGCCCCTGTGGGCGCCACCGAGAAGGCGCTGAAGAAGGCCGGCTGGACGGTGGCTGATGTGGACCTGTGGGAAATCAACGAGGCTTTTGCCGTCGTGCCCATGGCATTGATGGCCGATTTGAAGGTGCCGCACGACAAGGTCAACGTCAATGGCGGAGCCTGCGCTCTGGGTCACCCCATTGGAGCCAGCGGTGCGCGTATTCTGGTCACCTTGATCCATGCGCTGCAGGCGCGTGGCAAGAAAAAAGGTCTGGCCACGTTGTGCATTGGTGGCGGTGAAGCCACGGCCATGGCGATTGAGCTGATCTGACGCTGTTTGGGTTAAACGGTCACTGGATTGATCTACAGTGATCGCATGTTCAACGGATTGCACGCATTCGTTTGTGAATGCGTGCAGATCATTTTGCGGAAATCACCCATGAGCGCAGACCTTCCACACGAGCACAGTGACACGGAGCAGCCGCTGGCCCCGCAGCAGATTGACGCCTTCTGGAGCGATTTTTCCAGTCAGCTGAGCCAGCTGGAGGCACTGGATGGCCACGAGTTTGTGGAGCGCGCCAATGAAGTGCTGCAGCAATACGCGCCGGGTCTGAGTCTGGAACTGGAGGGTAAGCTCAAGGAGGCGAGCTCCAAGCTGGTGATTTCTGCCCATGGCAATACTGCCCAGTTTGAAAATGCTCAGGCCATGGTGCGCAAAGCGCCGCATTTTGAGCACTACAGCGTGCAGGCATTTCGCAGCCGCGCGCTGGGCAGCAACTTTGGCATGCGCATGGACGGCTTCGAGCTGGCCTGCTCCGATGTGCGCGTGGGCTACTTCAATGCGGGCGGTATCACCGGACTCAAGCTCTCGTTTGAGAAAAGCATTGCGCCAGACATGATGGAGCAAGCGCAACACATGACTTTCATCATGCTGGACCATGTGCTGGGTGAGTGGGATTTTTCAGTGCGCGTAGGTCCGGTCGAGTTTGTTGATGAAGCGGCTGATGATGTGCATGGCACGGCGCTGCTGTCTGACTTCCCCCCCATTTTTGATGCTTTCATTCGCGAGCAACTGGGGCGCAGCTACGAGTTCCCGCAAGAAGATACCGACCGCTGGATTTCTCTGGAAGTCCGTGCCCACGGCGCTGCTGAAGATTCACCGCCCGATATTCTGACCTTTCACGACGGTGCCAATGCCGTGGCCACGCGTGCCGATCTGTCGCACTTTCTGGAGTGGCGCATGCGCTTTGCCAGTCAGGAAGAGCTGGACGGCGTGCGCGATGCGCAGGACGCGCTGGATGAACAGCTCAGCAGCCAGCAGCGCGGCATTCTGGCGTTCTCGCGCATTGAAGACATGCGCTCGCGCGTTGCCACTTACTATGTGGAAGACCCAGCCCATGCCATGCAACTGGCGCAGCAACTGGCCAAGCAGAATGCGTCGGGACTTGAGCCGCAGTTGTCGGTGATTTTTGATCCTTCGTGGAACGAATATCTGTCGCTGTACGCCGCTGTTCATCGCAATGACCGCCAGCAGGAGGAGCTCGTTTCATGATCACTTCGCGTGAGCAATTGCAGCAGCTTTATGCAGCGCCTGCGGAGCGGGCTCTGCTCAAGCAGCAGTGGGAGCTTGACCGTTACTGCCTGCGCTTTATCGCCCTGTCGCCATTTCTGGTCATGTCCACGGGTGGTTGCAACGGTAGTTTGCTGGATGCGTCGCCGCGTGGCGGCAAGCCAGGCTTCGTCAAGGCCGCAGACTCCAATACGCTGCTCATCCCCGATGCGGGTGGCAACAACCGACTGGATAGTCTGTGTAATCTGGTCGACGACCCGCGTCTGGGTTTGCTGTTTTTTGTACCAGGCTTTGACGAGACCCTGCGCGTCAACGGCACGGCCCAGTTACGCGATGAGGCGCATTACACAGCGCTGTTTGCCAGTGATTACTTTCGGCCCAAGCTGGTCATTGAAGTCAATGTGAAAGAGGCCTATCTGCACTGTGCCAAGGCGCTGATGCGATCCAAGCTGTGGAGCGCCGAGGCACAGGTGTCACGCAATGTCATGCCTTCGCTCAATCAGATTATTCAGTCGCAGATGGGCATCACCACCGAGCCTGAAGCACAGGATCTGATGGTCGCCCGCTACAAGGCCCTGATCGCAGCCGAGGAACTGAAGAAAACTTGATAGCGGATAGCGTTTTATTCCAAAGGAATTTTTATGAAAACAACATTGAAATCCATTTTCAGTAAGCGCAAGCAGCTATGAAATCAATACTGATCTTGGGCACCTCACGCGGGCTGGGGCGGGCTTTGACAGAGGCCTATCTGGCACAGGGCCAGCGCGTGATTGCCACCGTGCGCAAGAGCGAAGACATGGCCCCGCTGCAAGCGCTGGGTGCACAGGTGCTGAAGGTCGATCTGGCCGACCCCGCCAGCGTCAGCGGTCTGGCCTGGCAGCTCGATGGCAAAAGCATAGATCTCGCTCTGTATGTGGCGGGCGTTTGGGATGGTCACGCCGCAGGCGTGCCGCCCACACAGCAGCAGTTTGACAAAGTCATGCACAGCAATGTGCTGGGCTTTATGCAGGCCCTGCCGCAGATTGCACCCATGGTGCAAGAAACAGGCGGCGTGATTGCCGCGTTCTCCAGCGAGATGTCTTTGCTCGGAAGTGCCGACGAAAGCGCATGGCTGTACCGCGTCAGCAAGGCGGCGCTCAATATGGCGGTGGCCTCTGCCTGCCAGCAATGGCCGGGCCTGACCTTGCTGGCGCTGGACCCCGGCTGGACGCAGACCGACATGGGCGGCCCCGGTGCCACCGTACCTCTGGCGGATAGCGTCAAGGGGCTGATGAATGTGCTGGCGCAGGTGCAGCCCGAAGACCGTGGCAGCTTATGGCGCTACGACGGCACAAAAACAGAGCTTTTGGGTGCTTGAGCCAGGGTAGAACATAGGCATCCAGCTATCAATATCGGAGACATTCATGCTGCTGAACCAGGACCAGGAAATGATCCGCGATGCCATGCGCGACTTTGTGCGTGAGCAAATCACTCCGCACGCCGCGCGCTGGGACAAGGAGCATCAGTTTCCCAAAGATGTGCATCAGGGGCTGGCCGCACTGGGCGCTTACGGCATCTGCGTGCCTGAGGAACTGGGCGGCGCGGGCATGGACTATCTGAGCCTGGCGCTGGTGCTGGAAGAGATTGCAGCGGGCGACGGCGGCACCAGCACCGTCATCAGCGTGACCAACTGCCCGGTCAACGCTATCTTGATGAAATACGGCAATGCCCAGCAGCAGGAGTTCTGGCTGCGCCCTCTTGCGCAAGGCAAGATGCTGGGAGCTTTCTGCCTGACCGAGCCGCATGTGGGCTCAGATGCTTCGGCATTGCGCACCACGGCCGTGCGTGATGGAGACGACTACGTCATCAACGGCGTCAAGCAATTCATCACCAGCGGCAAGAATGGCGATGTGGCCATCGTCATTGCCGTGACGGACAAGGCCGCAGGAAAGAAGGGCATGAGCGCCTTTATCGTGCCCACCAGCAACCCCGGCTATCAGGTCGCGCGGCTGGAAGAAAAACTGGGCCAGCACAGCAGTGATACGGCGCAGATCAACTTTGAAAACTGCCGTATTCCCGCTGCCAACTTGATTGGTGCGGAAGGCGAGGGCTACAAGATTGCCCTGAGCGCCCTGGAAGGCGGGCGCATTGGCATCGCCGCCCAAAGCGTGGGCATGGCGCGTGCCGCATTTGAATGTGCTCTGCAATACAGCAAAGAGCGCGAGAGCTTTGGTCAACCCATCTTCAATCATCAGGCCGTTGGATTCAGGCTTGCTGAATGCGCTACACAAATTGAAGCGGCACGGCAGCTCATCTGGCATGCGGCCAGCCTGCGCGATGCGGGTTTGCCATCCTTGAAGGAGGCGGCCATGGCCAAGCTGTTTGCCAGCGAAATGGCCGAGCGTGTGTGCAGCGCTGCCATCCAGACGCTGGGTGGTTATGGCGTGGTGAACGACTTCCCCGTGGAGCGCATTTACCGCGATGTACGTGTGTGCCAGATTTATGAAGGGACCAGTGACGTGCAAAAAATCCTTATCCAGCGCGCGCTGGCCTGATTTGCAAGCGGGCTGCGCGCAAATGCCCACACTTGTCAACCGCCAGGGGCGGTATTGTGGTGCTCTAGGGCCAAGCCGGTTGCCGATGTCACAAGGCCTGCCTAGGATGTGATCAGCGGGACCGATCTTCTACGATGTGTCCCAAGGGTTTCCACCATTTGAAGCAGGAGTCCAGCGCATGCCTTTTGCCCAGGTCAATGGCCAGAACATCTACTACGAAGACACAGGAGGGCGTGGCCCGGCGCTGGTGTTCTCGCATGGCTTGCTCATGGATCACTCCATGTTCGAGCCGCAGATACAGGCGTTGCAGGGGCGCTACCGCTGCATCAGCTGGGACGAGCGTGGCCATGGGCAGACGGCGGATCCCGAGCATTGCGAGTCGTTCACCTATTACGACTCTGCCGATGATCTGGCGGCGCTGCTCAAGCATTTGGGCGTGGAAAAAGCCGTGCTGGTGGGCATGTCGCAAGGCGGCTATCTGTCGCTGCGCTGCGCACTGATTCACCCTGAGGTAGTGGGTGCGCTGGTGTTGATAGACACGCAAGCCATGCTGGAAGACCCCGAGTTGCTGCCGCATCACGAGGCCTTGCTCAAAGCGTGGATGGAGCATGGCCTTTCAGACGATATGGCAAGCACGGTGGAGCAGATTATTCTGGGCCAGGGCTGGGAGGGCGCTGCGGAGTGGCGTGCCAAATGGAAGCAGGCTTCACCCGTCAATCTGGGGCAGAGCTTTGTGGCGCTGGCGCTGCGTGATGACATCAGTCCGCGTCTGGCCGAGATCAAGGTGCCTGCGCTGGTCATTCATGGTGATAAAGATGCGGCGATCAGCGTAGAGCGTGCGCGGGCCATGTTCAAGGCCTTGCCCAATGCCCAGTGGATGGATGTGGCGGGCGCAGGCCATGCCGCGAATCTCACGCACCCAGAGCCTGTGAATGCCTCCATCCAGCAGTTTCTGGATCAGTTGCACTGAACTCAGGCTTCGCCCAGGTCCGCCGCGCTGCGCTTGCGCAAAACCACGGTGATCTGACCATTGGTTTCGATGGTGGCGCGTTCTACATCATGGGCGTTCAGGCAGCCATTGGAACGAAGGGCGGCCGCCAAGTCTTCGGCCGTAATCTGCTCTTGCGTCATCAGGTTGGGCTGTACCAAGCCCTGGTGAATCAAGACCTTGGGTTTGCCGTTCACCAGTTTGCGCAGACTGGCAAAGTGATAAGTCAGGCGCGAGAGCAGGGCATGGCAGGCGATGAGCGTGCTGGCGCTGATAAGGCCGCCAATCAGCGAGTTATCCCCTGCATTCATGGAGTTCTGTACCGCGTTGGAAAGTATCAGCAGCAGCACCAGATCAAAGGGGGCGTATTGCCCCGTCTGGCGCCTGCCGGTGATGCGCAGAAACACCAGCAAAAACAGATAGACGGCGACGCCGCGAACCACAAACTCCCACCAGGGAACCGCCATGGCCAACATAGATACTCCTTTGAACTGCGAGCACTTTGCGCTTGCGTGCGGGTCTGCGCAAGCGAAGCCTGCATGCTCCGCATTGGGCTGACAATATCGCGTTGCTGACCCAAGCTCATTTCAGGGCAGAGAACGAGGTGTTGTGAAAGAAGTCGAAAACAAGCTGGACTGTCCCTGCGGACGTAAAAATGCCAAAGGTAAGTTGCTGGCCTATGCCGATTGCTGCGGTCGCTATATGGATCATTGGGATATGCAACCCGCGCCTGATGCCGAGGCGCTGATGCGCTCGCGCTACAGCGCATTCGTGCGTGAGAACCCAAACTATCTGCAAGCGACCTGGCATGAAAGTCAGCGCCCGGCTGATCTGGATTTTGATGCCTCTACCAAATGGCTGGGGCTGGAGGTCAAGAAGTTCAAAGTGACGGGTAAGGATGCAGCCGAGGTTGAATTCGTTGCCCGCTACCGCATCTCTGGCCGCGCCGTGCGCCTGCATGAGCGCAGCCGCTTTGTGCGCGAGGCCGGGCGCTGGTATTACGTGGATGGCGACCAGTTCTGATATACAGGTGTCAGTGGATCAGCTCGCCGTGACGACTGTGGACCTGAGAGCGCGGCTGCGCTTGCTGCAATCGCTGACTTCGCGTGGCTCCTCGGAAATTGCGGCGCTGTTGATTCCTCCGGCCATCCTCTGGCTTGCCACACGCAGCGCTCCGGCGCTGGTGACTCCGCTGCTGGTCTGGTGGGGCCTCATGGCGGTCATGGCCATGGGGTTGATGGGCTTTCGTTTGCATCTGCGGCGACAGTGGCGGGCGCTCGAGGGGCACGAGGCCGATGCGCGCCTGCTGCGGCGCTGGGAGCGCCAGCTGGCGTTGGCCGGGCTGATCAACGGTTTGATGTGGGCCACTGCAATCTGGTTTACATGGCCGCCCAGCCATGTCGATCTCAGACTGTTTGTCTATCTGGTTCTGGTCGGTGTGCTGGCGTCCGGTACAACCTTTCTGGCCCCGGTGCCCCTTGTTTTTGGCGGATTTTTCACGGGCATCTACGTGCCTATGTTGGCTGCGGCGGCGTGGTATTTTCCGAGCAAGGGCAATTATCTGCTGCCCCTGCTGCTGTTGTTCGGGCTGACGATTGGCCGCCACGCCTGGGGGGCCAGGCAGTTTGTGCGCCAGCAACTCGCCCATGAGCGTGAGCGCCAGGCCCTGGCCGACAGCTACAGAGTCGCCAAGGTCGACGCGGAGAATGCGCTGGCCGAGAAAAACTGGTTTCTCTCTGCAGCCAGCCATGACCTGCGCCAACCTCTGCATGCCCTGGGACTGATGCTGGAAGCCACCCGTCAGCGCAATTGCGATGCCGAAGTAGCGGGTTTGCTGGATGATGTTCAGGATTGCGCCCGTGATCTGGGAGGCATGTTCAATGACTTGCTGGATCTGTCGCGTCTCGAAAGTTGCACCTTTGTCCAGCACCCGCAGGCTGTCGCAGTGGCTCAGGTGTTTGAAGAGGCGCGACGTATGTTCGCCCATGACGCGGCCCAACGCGGATTGACACTTTCCATCTTCACGCCCCGGCGGCAAGCGGCAGTGCTGCATGCCGATCCGGCCTTGCTGCGGCAGATGGTGTTCAACCTGGTGCAGAACGCTTTGCGCTATACGGCCAGTGGCGGCGTGCTGCTGGGCTGTCGGCGCAGACAGGGACGCTGGCAGCTGCAGGTCTGGGACACAGGGTCAGGCATAGCGGCTGAGGAGCAGACCAGGATCTTCAGCCGTCACTATCGTGCTTCCTCCAGTCAGGAGCATGAATCGCACCCTGGTTTGCCGCCAGGTTTGCGTGGGCATGGTCTTGGGTTGTCCGTGGTGGCGTTGGCGGCAGAATATCTGGGAGTGGACTATGGTGTGCAGTCCCGTCTGGAAAGCGGTTCCTGTTTCTGGTTGCACTGGCCGCAGCAGCCAGAGATGCCTGCAGTCGTTGATGCCAGCAGTCTGGATGGCCGTACGGGAGCTGGAAAACTGGCCCGTTTGCAGGGGCGCTGCCTGGTGCTGGACAACGAGGCACTAGTGGGTCAGGCCATGGAGCGCATTCTGCAGGCATGGGGTGTTGAGGTGCGCTGGGTGCGCTCGGGTCGGCAGGTGTGGACAGTGCTGGGCAGCGGCTGGTTGCCGGACTTCGTGTTGTGCGACCAGCAACTGGACGGTAGCGAACAGGGGTTTGATGTGCTGCAGCAAGTGCTGGATGGTCTGCCGCAGGCCAGCGGTGCCCTCATGAGTGGCGACATGGCTGCACTGGAGCAGGCACAGGAGCAAGGCTATCTGGTATTGCCCAAGCCATTGCAACCACAGGAGTTGCACGCCATCCTCGCGCGTTGCTTTGCTCAGCTGTCCAATGCCTGATCGTCGCTGAGCTCCACCCCGCGCAGCTTGGTGAACAGCTCGACCCGGTTGGCCGCCCCAAGCCGTTGCAGGACCGCCGTCACATGCTCCTTGACCGTGTGCTCCGACAGACTCAGGGCTTGCGCAATCGCACGATTGGGTTTGCCTCGCAGCACGAGGGTTAGTACCTGGGCCTGGCGGGCGGTGATGCCGAGTTCTCTGGCCGTCATTCGAAGCGGGTGGGTCTCGGCGCTAGCAGGACGAAGGTGCTCGGGCATTTCGAACCATTGACCGCCGGACAACAGCGCCTGCACGGCGGCCAAAAAATCATCTGTGGACCGCGCTTTGGCCACAAAGCCGTGCGCCCCGGCTGCACGGGCTTTGCTGGCGATGGCCGGATGCCTGTCTCCGCTGGTCATCAGAATGCGCGTGGCCGGAGCCAGGCTCAGCATGTCTTTGATGAAACGTGTGGCGTCGTCTTCATCCAGCCAGAAATCGACCACGGTCAATAGCGGCGCTCCTTCGCTGGCCATCAGTGTCAGGGCCTGATTGCCGCTTTCGGCCGTCAGCACACGCTTGAAGTGAGGCAGTTGCAGCAGCATATGCCGGGCCCCTTGGGCGACGAGGGGGTGGTCGTCGATCACCAGTGCGTAGGCCTGTGAAGTCGTTTGAGAAAACATTGCAGAGGAAGCCGTCTGGGACATGTCTTGTGCTTTATCGGAGCGAATCTGTCAGTACAGAAATCGGTAAGCGGTAACAAATACCCCCCTTGGGAGGGGTAACGCCGTTGTGTCTGGATTCAGACAATTGTGGCGGGGCAACCGGTGTCCTGTAGCCGGTTTTACGTTCTGAAATAAGTACGAGGAGAGCATAAATGACATCAGTCCAACTGACCCGTAGAAGCGCAGCCTTGCTGATGCTAGCTAGCCTGGCCGCCTGCGGTGGTGGTGACGGCGGGAATGACGGAGGGGCCATTGGCGGTGGTTCGGATGGGGGATCGGGCGGCAACTCTGGCGGAGGCAGCGGTGGAGGCGATAACGGAGGCGGTAATGGTGGTGGCACTGGCAATCAGGCCGTCACGGGGACCTACAAGTTGGGCGGCCAGACCGCTAGCAGCCATGCGCAGATGTTGGATGCCGCCAACAGCATGGGTGCCGACGGCTATGCGCTGTTCAGCTCGCTGGCGGGCTCGATTTCTGCGACCGGCGCGGAGATCGGCGACTTCTACCTTACAGATACTGCGCATGCAGGGCGCAAGTTCAGCTATGTCAATCCTGCGGCGCAGCCATCGCGCATCGGCTTTCTGGCACAGCTGAATCAACAGGGCAGCAGCGGCTATATGTACAAGTCCGATGCGGTGTTCAGCGATATCAGCGACATCCGCAGCGTCTATGTCAAGGACAACAGCCGTAGCGACCAGTTCAGCTACAGAGCGGTGACACCTGTGGGAACGACCGCCGAAGACTTTGCCGCAGAGCTGAACAGCCAAGGCGCCGAAGGCTATCGTTATCTGGGTCCTCAGATCATCAACAACGAACTGTTCAGTCTGTATGCCAAGCGCAATGACAGCGTTACCTACAGCTACCAGGTCGACAAACTCAGCAGCCCTTCCTCGGCTGCCGATGCTGCAGCAATGAGAACGAGCCTGGCCCAAAAGGGTGCGGACGGCTGGTTCATTCGCGGCACGCAGGGGCTGGGTAGCGACCCGATGAACATGAACTATGTGGATGTCTTCGAGAAAAGCTCGGCACAGAACGGTGCCATTGAATATCTGGTCGAGGCATCGTCAGTCAATGACGCGCTCACGACCCAGCTGAGCAATATGAATGCCAATGCGGCTAAAGGCTTTTTCTACTTCAGCGGCATCATGACCGCCGACAATAAGACCAGCACCATCTACGTCAAGAATAGCGCGTGGATGATTCATCCGCTGGCCGGAGTGTCCTTCCCCTGAACTTGAAAAGGGCGTGAGCGCATAATATTGCCCTCAGTTTCTTGATCCGAGGCGCCGCTGGGCGCCTTTTTTGCATCCGACGATGCGCTGGTGATGTTTCCATGACTGCTTTTGATGCTGTGCTTTTTGACTGTGATGGCGTGCTGGTCGACAGCGAATCCATCACCAACCGCGTGCTGTGCACCATGCTCAACGAATCGGGCTGGGCCATCAGCCAGGAGCAGTGCACGCGTGACTTCATCGGCAAGACGGTGCGCAGCCAGGCAGCGGTGATCGAAGCCCACACCGGAAAGCCTTTGACCGATGCATGGATGGCCGAGTTTTACGACCGCCGCAACGCCGCCTTGAATGCCGAGCTGGTGGCGATTGATGGCGCGTTGGAGGCAGTCAAGCAGTTGCATGCGATGTGCAATGGGCGTATTGCCTGCGCCTCGGGTGCAGACCGCGCCAAGGTGGAGATGCAGCTGGCCAAGGTCGGTATGGCTGGGTACTTTGAAGGCCATGTTTACAGCGGCCATGAGATGCCGCGCAGCAAGCCCTTCCCCGATGTGTATCTGGCAGCAGCCAAGGCGCTGGATGCAGACCCTGCCAAGTGCCTGGTTGTGGAAGACACGGTGACGGGCGTGCAGGCGGGCGTCGCTGCGGGCGCAACCGTCTGGGGTTACTTCCCTGCGGATCAGGGGCACGCATCGGCAGAGCAATTGCTGGAGGCCGGTGCTGCCTGCGTGTTTGGCGACATGGGCGACTTGCCCGCCATGTTTGATGCGGTGCGCAAGAGCGCGGCCAGCATGCTTGCGGGCGATGGCTACGAGCACGAAATCCAGTAAAGCAGATCGTTGATCAGTCCCAGATTGATAGCGCCTCGCGCAGGCGCTGCATGGGCTGATCATCAATAACGCTGTTGTGCAGCAGTATTACGCGCTGCACGGGCAGGTTTTTGACCTGCTGGACCCACGTGCGCATGGCGGCTTTGTCCCTGACCAGCAGGCGCACGGTGCGTGGCACGGTCAGGCGCTCATGCCCGCCCGTCAGCCCCAGATACATGCGCACCGGCAGGCTCAGCGGCCCTTGCCAGCATTGCAGCACATCGGTGGCAATCAGGCTGCCGCTGGCGGGGTGAAACCACAGCGTTTCATCCAGCAGCGCAAAGCCGTCCAGATAAATGCATTGCAGCTCGCCCGCCCAGGGCGCTTCGTCGTTGGCGGGTAATGGCTCCAGCAGTGGCTGATCGGGGTGCTTGCGCAGCACGCCCGCTGTTCCATAGAGCCGGGCCTGTGGATAAAGTTTGGCCAGCTTGCCAACAAACAGATGGTGCATGGCGCTGGGGGCGACGATGTGGCGCAGCGGCCCGATGGCGTCGAGCGCCGCTTTTTGTGCTGGCGACAGCGGCACGGCGGAGTGCGAGAACAGGCTGCCATCAGCCAGTCGTATCACGGTCATGCGCGTGCTGACCTTCATTCCTGCATTGGTAAATGGATAGTGGAGACTCCATACCCCATCTGTGATGGCTTGCCATTTCTCTGTGGACTCTTGCATGCTGGCTCCTTGGCTTATGCGGCGCGTTGACCGGCGGTCTTGCGAAATTCTGAGGGCGATAGTCCCGTCCACAGCCTAAAGGCGCGGATAAAACTTTTGTCGTTCATAAAGCCGCATGCCTGCGCCACGCGCTTGATGGGACGGCTGGTGCGCAGCAGCAGTGCAATCGCACGCTCACGTCGAATGTCATCCTTCAGCGCCTGCAGCGAAATACCCTCTTCTTTGAGCTGGCGGTGCAGGCTGCGCTGCGACAGATGCAACTGGCGCGAGAGTGTCTCGGCCGTCTGCTGCTCTTCACCACCGGCGGCCAGCAGCTGGCGCACGCGCTGCACCAGTGTTTTCTCGCGCTGATAGGGGCGTACCTGTATGGGCAGTGCGCGCTGCAGCATGTGGTTCAGCGCGGCCTCATCGCGCGCCAGCGGGGCCTGCAGCCAGCGCGCCTCAAACTGCAGGCTGGCAACCGGCGCATCAAACCCGATGCTGCCCGGCGCAAACAGCACCTTGTAGACATTGGCATGGGCCGGTGTGGCAAACGGAAAGCTGGCGTGCTGCAGGCTGATGGGTTCGTTGATGAGCCAGCTGGCAAAACCATGAATATTGCGCAGCACTGACACCATGCAGAACTCGCGCATGGCACCCAGCGCACGGCTTTCATGCAGGGTGAGTGTGGCCGTACCAGCCTGCTCGCTGAGCTGCAGCTGAATGTCGCCCGTAATCAGCCCGTGGTGGCGGCACCAGCGCGCCAGAGCCAGACCGAGATTGGGTGCGCTGATGCTGGCGCGCGCCAGCATGCCGTAGCTGCCCCAGGGCAGGCGGCGCTCGAACCAGCCCAGTCCTTCATCGTCCAGCTCGCGCATGGCGGCGTCTGAAAGGGCCTCCATCTGCAAGGCCGTGATGCACTCGCTCGCATTGTTTACCAGGCTTGGCGGGATTTGTGCCTTTTCAAGTGCAGCCAGCGGCGACATCTGCCTTTGCTCATAGGCCCGGACGATGGGTTGAACAAACGCCATGGGGGTAATTGCCGGGTGCGATTTGAGCACGGAACTGGCATGGTGTGGCAGTGGAGTCTTGATCAGTGAAGGCGTCAGCATTTGGCAATTATTGCAACCTGTCTGACTTTATCTGAACAGGGCTTGCCCTTATTCTGGGCTGAATTCGGTGCCGAGGAGACCCGTGATGCCATCGCAAGTAAACGTGCTGACCGCCAGCTACGCCAAAGGGCGTACAGATGTGCCGTTGATTGAACAGACCATTGGCGATTTTTTTGCCGACATGGCGCAGCGCCAGGGCAGCCGTGATGCGCTCGTCAGCCGCCATCAAGGCCTGCGTTACAGCTATGGGCAGCTGCATGCTGCCTCGCGCCAGCTGGCCAGTGCCTTGCTGAATCTGGGCTTGGTCAAAGGCGACCGCGTTGGCATCTGGAGCCACAACAATGCGCAGTGGGTTCTGCTGCAACTGGCGACTGCGCAGGTGGGACTTATTCTGGTCAACATCAACCCGGCGTATCGCACGACCGAGGTGGAATACGCGCTCAACAAAGTGGGATGCAAAGCGCTGGTTGCCATGCCGCAATTCAAGACCAGCGACTACCTTGGAATGCTGCGCGAACTGGCTCCTGAGCTGCTGACCAGCGAGCCCGGCCAGTTGCAGGCCAAGCGCTTGCCCGAGCTGCGCACCGTGATCTGGATTGATGTGGCGGGCCAAGGTGACGAGCAGTCCGGAATGCTGCGTTTTTCAGAGCTGATGGCGCAAGGTGAGAGCGGGGATGAGCGCATTAACGCTATTGCTGCCACGCTCAGCAACAACGACCCCATCAACATTCAGTTCACCAGCGGCACCACGGGCTTCCCCAAGGGGGCGACGCTGACGCATCGCAATATTCTGAACAACGGCTTCTTCATCGGCGAATGCATGAGACTGACGCCCGAAGACCGGCTCTGCATTCCTGTGCCGCTGTACCACTGCTTTGGCATGGTGCTGGGCAATCTGGCTTGCTTCACGCATGGCTCGACCGTCGTCTACCCGAACGACGGCTTCGATCCCCTCACCGTGCTGGAGACCGTGCAGGCCGAGAAATGCACAGGCCTGCATGGCGTGCCCACCATGTTTATTGCCGAGCTGGATCACCCGCGCTTTGCGGAGTTTGATCTGTCCACCTTGCGCACCGGCATCATGGCCGGATCACCGTGCCCCACCGAGGTGATGAAGCGCGTGGTGCGCGATATGCACCTGAGCGAGATCACCATCGCCTACGGCATGACCGAGACCAGCCCCGTCAGCTGCCAGAGCGATGCCGATACGCCGCTGGAAAAACGCGTCTCGACTGTGGGCAAGGTGCAGCCGCATCTGGAAGTGAAGATGGTCGACCCGGTGACGGGCGAGATCACGCAGCCCGGTGTATCAGGCGAGCTGTGTACGCGAGGTTATTCCGTCATGCATGGCTACTGGGGTGATGAGGCAAAGACCCACGAAGCCATTGACGATGAGCAGTGGATGCACACCGGCGATCTGGCGACCATGGATGAGCAGGGTTACGTCAACATCGTGGGGCGCATCAAAGACATGGTGATTCGCGGTGGCGAGAACATCTACCCGCGTGAGATTGAGGAGTTTCTCTACCGCCACCCCAAGGTGCAGGATGTGCAGGTGGTGGGCGTGCCCGATGTGCGTTATGGCGAGGAGCTGTGCGCATGGGTCATCACCAAGCCCGGGCAGGCGCTGACAGAGGACGAGCTGCGCGAGTTCTGCAAGGGCCAGATTGCGCACTACAAGGTGCCGCGCTACATACGTTTTGTGCAAGCCTTCCCGATGACGGTGACGGGAAAGATTCAGAAATTCAAGATTCGCGACGAGATGATCGAGTTGCTGGATTTGCGTGTGATCAAGACCGCCTGAGCGACAAGCAGGGGCAGAAAAAACAAGCTAGTGGAGCGTGATCGCTCTGAGAGCCCAACCTTCAAAAGGCAAGCAATGAGCATTCTGGGGACACAACTGAATTCGCGTTCTGCGGACTTTCTGGCCAACGCCGCCGCCATGCAGACGCTGGTGAATGATCTGCATGCGCGCTGCGACCTGAACGCGCTGGGCGGCAATGAAGCTGCCCGCGCCAAGCATGTGGCACGCGGCAAGCTGCTGCCCCGCGAGCGTGTGCAGCGCCTGCTGGATGCGGGTACGCCGTTTTTGGAGCTCTCGCCACTGGCTGCGCTCAATATGTACGGCAACGATGCGCCGGGTGCGGGCGTTATCGCCGGTGTAGGCCGCGTCAGCGGTGTGGACTGCATGATCGTCTGCAACGACGCTACCGTGAAGGGCGGAACCTACTACCCCATGACGGTGAAGAAGCACCTGCGCGCGCAGGAAGTTGCGGCACAGAACCATCTGCCCTGCATTTATCTGGTGGACTCGGGCGGTGCCAACCTTCCCAATCAGGATGAGGTCTTCCCCGACCGCGAACACTTTGGCCGCATCTTCTTCAACCAGGCCAATATGAGCGCGCAGGGCATCTCGCAGATCGCGGTGGTCATGGGCAGTTGCACGGCCGGTGGCGCCTATGTGCCGGCCATGAGCGACGAGTCCATCATCGTCAAAAATCAGGGCACAATTTTTCTCGGTGGCCCGCCGCTGGTGAAGGCCGCCACGGGCGAGGTGGTCAGCGCCGAGGATCTGGGCGGCGGCGATGTGCATACGCGCCTGTCTGGCGTGGCCGATCATCTGGCCGAGAACGATTTGCACGCGCTGGCGCTGGCACGCCAGGCCGTTGCCAATTTGAATAGAAACAAGCCGCAAGCCAACGCAGATCAAGCGCCAGCAGCTCCTCTTTTTGAGAGCGATGAGCTGTATGGCGTGATCCCCGTCGATACCCGCAAACCTTTTGATGTGCGCGAGATCATTGCGCGCATCGTGGACGGCAGCCAGTTCGATGAATTCAAGGCGCGCTTTGGCAACACGCTGGTTTGCGGCTTTGCGCGCATTGAAGGCATGCAGGTCGGCATCATTGCCAACAACGGCATTTTGTTCAGCGAATCGGCCGTCAAGGGAGCGCACTTTATTGAGCTGTGCTGCCAGCGCAAGGTGCCGCTGGTGTTTTTGCAGAACATCACCGGCTTCATGGTGGGCCGCAAGTACGAGAACGAAGGCATTGCCCGCCACGGTGCCAAGCTGGTGACGGCTGTGGCCACGGCGGCGGTGCCCAAGTTCACCATCATCATTGGCGGCAGCTTTGGCGCGGGCAACTACGGCATGTGCGGTCGCGCTTATTCGCCGCGCTTTTTGTGGATGTGGCCAAACGCGCGCATCAGCGTCATGGGCGGCGAGCAGGCCGCCAGCGTGCTGGCCACCGTCAAACGCGACGGTATTGAATCCAAGGGCGGCAGCTGGAGCGCCGAGGAGGAAGAGGGCTTCAAGGCCCCGATTCGCCAGCAGTATGAAGACCAGGGTCATCCTTACTACGCCACGGCCCGCCTGTGGGATGACGGCGTGATCGACCCGGCTGACACGCGCCGCGTGCTGGCGCTGGGCCTGGCGGCATCGCGCAACGCACCGATTGAAGACACCCGGTTCGGCGTCTTCCGCATGTAAAAAAACGCCGAGTTACAGATCATGATGCGCCACCATTTTTTCATCGCTCTCTCGTCACTGCTGCTGGCTTTGCCCATGGCGGCAAGGGCAGAGCTTGCTGTGCAGCAAGTGGATGTGCGTATTCCCGTCGCCGTGCCTGCTGCTGGTGCATCGCCCGCGCACACCGCAGAGCTTGCAGGCCATATCTACCGGCCACAGGCTGTCGGTCCGTGGGGGCTGGTGGTGCTCAGCCACGGCACACCCAGCGGCAAAGAGGCCCGCGAGGCATTGACGGAGCGCTATGCCCCGCAAGCCCGCGCCATTGCAGCACTGGGCTATGTGGTGGTGACGGGTTTGCGCCGGGGCTATGGCGCATCTGATGGGCCGCTGGCCGACCGTTATGGCCGCTGCGATGCGCCGGATTACATCCATGCTGCGCAAGAGGCCGCGCGTGATGTGGCGGCCATCATGGTCTATGGCCAGAAGCTGCCCGATGTGGATGCGGCCAAGGTGGTGCTCTTGGGCAAGTCTGCCGGGGGCTTTGCCTCGCTGGCGCTGGCCGCGCAGCAGCCTGCGGGTTTGCGCGGTGTGATCAATTTTGCTGGCGGGCGTGGTGCCCAGCCGCAGATGCGTGAAAAAGGCAGCGTGTGCGGCGAGCCTGAACTGCTGAAAACCGTGACCCGTTTTGCCGCCACCAGCCGTGTGCCGCAGCTGTGGATTTATGCAGAAAACGATAGCTACTTCCGCCCGCCACTGGTGCGTAAGATGGCTCAAAGTTATCAACAGGCCGGACACCCTCTGAGGCTGGTTTTTGTGCCGCCCAGCGGGCATGAAGGCCATCGCTTTTTTGATCTGCCAGCCAACATAGACCAATGGCTGCCGCAGGTGCGTGAATTCCTCGCGCAGCAAATGCCGGCCACAGCGACGGCTGCACTGCAAAGCAATTACTCGATGGGAGACAAACCATGACCGCTTTGACCTTGACCGTGGACGGTGGCATTGCCCGCATCACGCTGGCCCAGCCCGAGATTCGCAACGCCTTCAGCGATACCGGCATTGCCGAAATTACCGCCGCCTTTCACAAAGTGGGTGAGCGCGCCGATGTGCGCGCCGTGGTACTGGCGGCAGAAGGCCCGGCTTTTTGTGCGGGTGCCGATTTGAACTGGATGCGCCGCATGGCCGATTACTCCCGCGATGAAAACCGCGTGGACGCCGGCCTGCTGGCCGAGATGCTGCGCACCATCTACGAATGCCCCAAGCCCACGATTGCGCGCGTGCAGGGCGATGTGTATGCCGGCGGCATGGGCCTGGTGGCCTGCTGCGACATGGCGGTGGCGGTGGATACCGCAGGCTTTTGCCTGAGCGAGGTGAAGATTGGCCTCATCCCCGCCACCATCAGCCCCTATGTGCTGCGCGCCATGGGTGCGCGGGCGGCGCACCGCTACTTTTTGACGGGCGAGCGCTTTTCGGCGCAAGAGGCGCACCGCATCGGCTATGTGCACGAGGTGGTGGATGTTGATGGACTGGATTCCGTGGTCGACGGCTGGCTTAAACATCTGCTCAGCGCAGGCCCGGCGGCGGTTCGCGCCTGCAAGCGACTGGTGCTGGATGTGGCCGAGCGAGAAATCAATGAGCAGCTGATTGCCACCACCGTGGAGTCGATTGCCAACATTCGCGCCAGCAACGAGGGGCGCGAAGGCGTTCAGGCCTTTCTCAACAAACGCAAGCCCAGCTGGCTGCCCGGATGAGCGGAGCAGGACTGAACTGACAAACCTTGTGCCAGAGTCGTTTTAGAGTTTCGCCTCTGCATAAGGAAACACACCATGGATATCTGGCAAACCATCATCAGCTGGCTGCACCGCTCGGGCCTGCACATTGACCCCGAAACGGCGCAAGCCGTGGGCGATGCTGCCACGCAGGTGGGCGACGTCGCCGCCAAGGCAGGCCAGGCTGTGGGCCAGATGGACATGGGGCCATGCTGGCGCTGGCCGCCGCACTGGGCTGGGCCAGCGGCTTTAGGCTCTATGCCGTGGTGTTTGTGGTGGGCATGCTGGGCGTCACGGGCGTGATGCCCCTGCCCGGTAGCTTGCATGTGCTGGCCCATCCCATGGTGCTGGTCATCAGCGGCGGGCTGCTGTTTGTGGAGTTCTTTGCGGACAAGATTCCCGTGGTCGATTCGGTCTGGGACATGTTTCAGAGCGTGCTGCGCATTCCTGCCGGTGCGGCGCTGGCCGCTTCGGTCTTTGGTGCGGACAACACCACCATGGCCATGGCTGCCGCGCTGATGGGCGGCACGCTGGCTGCTACCAGTCAGGCGGCAAAGACCACAACGCGGGCACTCATCAACACCTCGCCAGAACCTTTCTCCAACGTGGGTGCCAGCCTGGCGGAGGACACGGTATCGCTGGGTGCCGTCTGGCTGGCGCTGGCCAACCCGCTGGTGTTTGGCGGCGTGCTGGTGGTGGTGGTGGTCGTGATGTGGCTGGTGATCTGGGCGCTGTGGCGTTTTCTCAAGGCGATTTTCAGACGCCTGCGTGGCGATACGGCTGTGCAGGATGTAGTGCAAAAAACATAGCTGCTTGCGCTTGATTGATAGGCGCTAGCGGGCGATTCGGCATAAATATTTGGAGACGATATGTTCAAGAAAATTCTGATTGCTAATCGCGGTGAAATCGCCTGCCGCGTAGCCGCTACCGCCCGCCGCATGGGTGTGAAGACCGTTGCCGTCTATTCCGATGCGGATGCGCTGGCCAAGCATGTGGGTGCCTGCGATGAGGCCGTGCACATCGGCGGCAGCGCACCCAAAGACAGCTATCTGCGCTGGGAGCGCATTCTGGAAGCCGCCAAGGCTACGGGTGCCGAGGCCATTCACCCCGGCTACGGCTTTCTGTCTGAGAACGAAGACTTTGCCAACGCCTGCAAGGCGGCGGGGCTGGTCTTTATCGGCCCGCCTGCCAGTGCCATTCGCGCCATGGGACTCAAGGCCGAATCCAAGCAATTGATGGAAAAAGCTGGCGTGCCTCTGGTGCCTGGCTACCACGGCGCAGGCCAGGACCCGGCCATGCTGCACAAAGAGGCCGACCGCATTGGCTACCCCGTGCTCATCAAGGCCAGCGCTGGTGGTGGCGGCAAGGGCATGCGACTGGTGGAGAAGTCCGAAGACTTCGCCGCTCTGCTGGAAAGCTGCAAGCGCGAAGCCATCAACAGCTTTGGCAACGATGCCGTGCTGATTGAAAAATACGTGCTGCGCCCGCGCCATATCGAAATTCAGGTGTTTGGCGACACGCATGGCAACTGCGTGTATTTGTTCGAGCGCGATTGCTCGGTGCAGCGCCGCCATCAGAAGGTGCTGGAAGAAGCGCCTGCGCCCGGCATGACCGAAGCGCTGCGCAAGCAGATGGGTGAAGCGGCCGTAGCCGCCGCCAAGGCTGTGAACTATGTGGGCGCAGGCACGGTGGAATTCATCGTTGAGCAGCCCGGCGGTTACGGCCAGCCCGAGGCCATGAAGTTCTACTTCATGGAGATGAATACCCGCCTGCAGGTGGAGCACCCGGTGACCGAAGCCATCACCGGCGAAGACCTGGTGCAGTGGCAATTGCAAGTGGCGGCTGGCAAGCCTTTGCCCAAGCTGCAGAGCGAGCTGAAAATCATCGGCCATGCGATTGAAGCGCGTATCTGCGCCGAGAACCCTGAGAACAATTTCCTACCCGCCACCGGCACACTGGCCGTATATCGCAAGCCTGTGTGCACCAGCTTTGAGATCAGCGATGTGCGTGTGGATGACGGCGTGCGCGAGGGCGATGCCATCAGCCCCTTCTACGACAGCATGATCGCCAAGCTCATCGTCCATGGCGATGACCGAGCGCAGGCGCTGGCGCGACTCGATGCGGCGCTGACTCAGACCCATATCGTGGGGCTGACGACGAATGTGCAGTTTTTGCGTCAGGTGGTGAAGAGTCAGGCGTTCAGCAATGCGCAGCTCGATACCGCGCTGATCGAGCGCGAACGCGATGCCTTGTTTGGCAAAGACTTTGTGGGCCGCGATCTGGCCGTAGCTGCCGCCATGGCCTGGCAGTTGCAGCGCGAGCAGGCCGCGCAAGGCGCTGACCCCTTTAGCCGCCGCGATGGCTGGCGCATATCGGGCCGCTATGAGCGCTCGTTCGGCTTTGCATACCGGGGTGAAGAGTTCAGCGCAGGTCTTGCTTATGGCCGTGATGGTCAGACATACCAGGTCGGCGTAGGTGAGGGCGACAGCCGCACCGAAGCCACGCTGCAGTGGCGTGCTCTGCCTGATGGCAGGCTGGAGCTGAACCTGGGCGGCAAGCGCACGGTGGCCGTGGTCCACGCGCAAGGCGAGCAACTGTCCATCTTCACCGAGGCGGGCAGTGCCCAGATCACCGTGGTGGATCAGCTGGCCCATGCTGGCGACACCGGCCATGAAGGTGGCCGCCTGACGGCACCCATGCCGGGCAAGGTCGTGTCCTTCAATGTCAAGGCGGGCGACAAGGTCAGCAAGGGCCAGCCGCTGGCGGTCATGGAGGCCATGAAGATGGAGCATACGATTGCCGCCCCCGGCGATGGCGTGGTGCTGGAGCTGCTCTACACCCCCGGCGATCAGGTCAGCGAGGGTGCGGAGCTGCTGCGCATCGAAGTCGCGGCCTGATTGCGAGTGGGTTGAACTGTTTTGCAAAAAGAGCAGCTTGCGCTTGTCATGTATGGATTTAAGAGTCTTTTCATGCTGAAACCGAATGATGACAAGCGCCAGAAGCTTCTTTATTGATAGCAAAATTGATTCAGGCGGCGCTGCAATGCCAGCGCCAAACCATTAGGCTTCACGCCCATGAAAGTAACATTTTGCTGTGACGATACGCGGCCAGAACCCTGGCTCAAAGGTTTGCATGATGCGCTGCCGGGTGCAGACATCAGCATCTGGGAGCCGGGCGCGGCTCAGGCCGACTATGCGCTGGTCTGGGCTCCGCCCCAGCAGTTCATTGATGAGCAGGCCACAGGCCTCAAGGCCATGTTCAACATCGGCGCCGGTGTGGATGCGCTGCTGCCGCTGACCATTCCCGCTGCGCTGCCCGTTTACCGGCTTGAAGACGCGGGCATGGCCGTGCAGATGGCCGAGTATGTGGCGCAGGCCGTGATTCGCTTCTTCCGTGGGCTGGATCAGTACGAGGCTGATATGGCGCAGGGCGTGTGGCAGCACCAGCGCAACCCCAAACGGGTGGACTACCCCGTGGGCGTGATGGGCCTGGGCAAGATGGGCGAGCGCGTGGCCAAGGCGCTGACGGTGTTTGACTACCCCGTCAATGGCTGGAGCCGATCGCTGCGCGAGATGGAGGGCGTGAAGTGCTTTGGCGGCATGGATCAGCTGGATGCTTTTTTGAGCGAGACCCGCATCCTCGTCAACTTGCTGCCCTTGCATGCAGAAACCGAAAACATCATCAACGCCCACACGCTGAGCCAGTTGCGCACCGGTGCCTATGTGATCAATGTGGGCCGCGGCGGTCATGTGGTGGACGCAGACCTGATCGCGCAGCTGGATGCGGGCCATGTCAGCGGTGCCATGCTGGATGTGTTCCGCGAGGAGCCGCTGCCGGACAATCATCCATTCTGGAAGCACCCCAAGATCATCCTCACGCCCCATACCTCGGCCCGCACTCTGGCGGCTGACAGCATTGCCCAGATCGTGGGCAAGGTGGCCGCCATGAGCCGGGGTGAAGCTGTGACCGGGCGTGTAGACCTTAAAAAAGGATATTGAACCCCCTGAGTCGTTGGTGTCGTCCCCCTTTCTCTTCGGAAAGGGGGATTACACCAACGCTGCGGGGTGGCCCTTGCTAGGCGTCTCTTGCAAGGGGTGTGCTTGTTCAATAGTCAGCGTAAAGAAACGATAGGAGAACGAAATGAAGTACCCCGCACGCGTCAAACTCATCGATGTAGGGCCACGCGACGGCCTGCAAAATGAAAAGCAGCCTGTGCCAGCCGCCGTGAAGATCGATCTGGTACAGCGCCTGCAGGACGCGGGCCTCAAAGAGATCGAAGTCACCAGCTATGTGTCGCCCAAATGGGTGCCGCAGATGGCGGACGCTGCCTCCGTCATGGCGGGCATTACGCGTCAGAGCGGAGTGCTTTATTCGGTTCTCACCCCCAATCTCAAAGGCTTTGAGGCAGCGCTGGCGAGTAAGCCCGATGAAATCGTGGTGTTTGGCGCGGCCAGCGAGGCTTTCAGCCAGAAAAACATCAACTGCTCGATTGCTGAAAGCATTGAGCGCTTTGCCCCCGTGGTCCAGGCCGCGCTGGATGCGGGCATTGCCGTGCGCGGAGCCATGAGCTGCACCGTGGGCTGCCCGTATGAGGGTGAGATTGCGCCTGAAAAAGTGGGCTATGTGGCAGGCCTGATGAAGAGCATTGGCGTGCAGCGCGTGGATGTGGCCGACACCATTGGCGTGGGCACGCCCATCAAGGTGCAAAAGGCGTTGCAGGCCACGCTGGCGCATTTCGAGATTGATCAGGTGTCTGGCCATTTTCATGACACCTACGGCCAGGCACTCTCCAACACGCTGGCGGCGCTGGAGCTGGGGGTGTGGAACTTTCAATCCTCGGTCGCAGGGCTGGGTGGCTGCCCATACGCCAAGGGGGCTACGGGCAATGTGGCGACCGAAGACGTGGTCTATCTGCTGCACGGCATGGGCATTGAGACGGGCATCGACCTTGATAAGCTGATCGATGCAGGCCAGTTCATCAGCGAGCATCTGGGCCGCCCCACGCAGTCGCGCGTAGCCAGAGCATTGCTGGCCAAACGCGCAGGCTGATAGTGTGACGTAAGCCGCATGGGCGTTGTTACCATCAGGCCCATGCAAGCAAGATTTCGTTTTTCTCTGGCGCTGTGTTTTGTGCTGTTGCTGTCGGGCTGCAGCACCATGGATGCACAGGAGTGCAAAGACACTGACTGGGCCTATCTGGGGCAGCTTGACGCCATGGATGGCAAGCAAGATATCAACACCCGAGCCAAGCGCCATTTCAGAGCCTGCAAGGACCAAGGCGTGCAGATGGATGCTCGCGCCTATCAGCAAGGCTGGATGCGCGGTCTGCGGGACTTCTGCACACCCCAAAGCGGCAAGGCCTATGCCGAGGCGGGCAACAAGTATCAGTACGGCTACTGTCCCGCTCAGGTCGAGGGGGCCTTTTTGCAAGGCTATAGCCCCGCGCGTGAAATCCTTGAAGCCAAGGAGCATGCGAGCGAGCTGGAGCGCCGCATCAGCGCCAAGAAAAAAGAATTACGCGAGGCTCGGGAGGCCAAGAACAGTGCCAGCCATATCGCCTATGTCCAGAAAGACCTGCGTGATTTGCAGCTGGAGCTGGTGCAGCTCAAATTCAAACTGGCACAGTAGAGGCTAGGGCGCTGCTTGGGTGCGGCGCTATTTCCAGGAAAACAAAACAATGTGTGGGTCAGAACTTCATGCGCTGCCGGAAGGTGTGCAGCGCGTCAGTCGCTTTTTGCAGGATGCCGGCCATCCCCATGCGCCGCAGATGCTGGATGGCGCTGCGCGCACTGCGCAGGAGGCCGCCGATCAGCTCAGCATTCTGGTTGGGCAGGTGGCCAAGAGCATCATCTTCAAGCGCCGTATGGATGGCGTGGCCGTGCTGGTGGTGACATCGGGCGACAAGCGTGTCGATGAGAAAAAAGTCGCCGCGCTGGTCGGCCCTGTGGGGCGTGCTGATGCAGACTTTGTCAAAACCAGCACCGGCTTTTCGATTGGCGGCGTAAGCCCTGTGGCCCATGCCAGCAAGGTCGTCACTTTGATGGATGCCGAGCTTAAGCGCTTTGATACGGTGTGGGCTGCCGCAGGGCATCCTTATGGTGTGTTCCCCGCGTCTCCTGATCAGTTGCAGCAACTGACGGATGCGCCTTGGTCGGATGTGGTGGTGTAGGCATGAGTACAGAACTTCTTCAAGAGCAGCAAGCGCTGCAAGAACAGCAAGCGCAACAACTGGTGCAGCTGGCTAACAAGGCCGAGGTGGCCCTGGTCTGGGCCGAGGCCGATCAACCCGTGGCATCGCCCTGTATCAATGTCTGCCGCATGACGGAAGATCGCAGCCACTGCAAGGGCTGCTTCAGAACCATTGATGAAATTCGTGCCTGGTCCAAGGGCGACAGCGAGCTGCGTCTGCAGACCTGGGGACAGCTGCTGCAACGCGCTGGCTTGAAAGACCCTCGCGAATCTGAAATCTGATGATTAACCCGTTCTCAAAATGCGAGCCGGCATGAAGCACATCACCTGTTATCTGGACTTTGTTTCCCCTTATGCCTGGCTGGCGCTGGAGCAGATGCCCAAGGCTTTGCAGGGCCTCAGCTATCACGTGGAATATCGCCCGGTGCTGCTGGGTGCGTTGCTGCAGGGCAATGCCAACCCCGGACCGGCAGGTATTCCGGACAAGAGGCTGTGGACTTACCGGCATGCGACATGGCTGGGACATTCGCTGGGCATTGGCTTGCAGATGCCGGCGCAGCACCCATTCAAGCCCACACCTTTGCTGCGGCTGGCGCTGGCTCATGGGCGTGATGGCGGAATTAACCGCTTTGTGGCACAGGCGGTCATGCAGCATGTCTGGGTGGGTGGTGAGGATGCAAATGACCCGCAGCGCTTGCAGAGCCTACGCACCCTGCTACAGGAACAGAAGCACCACGATGAAGCCGGTGACGAAGTAAAGCAATGGCTGCGAGCCAATACCGAGCAAGCGAGCAAGGCCGGTGTGTTTGGCGTGCCCGCATGGGAGGTGGATGGCCATGTCTTCTGGGGGCTGGATGCACTGCCCATGCTGCGCAGCTATCTTGAGGGTGATAGCTGGTTTGATGCGCATTGGCAGGCGGTGGCCCATGTGGAGTCAGGCCTGATTTGAGGCAGACACTGAGACCTGCTGCGCTGCAGGTCTCTTTCTAGTCAGTTACTTCGCGGTGGCCAGCTTGCCTGCGCCGCGGTAACGCTCCAGCCAGTGAGCGTAGGGTGCGGGCAATGTCCAGTCAGGACGATCCACGCCAAGAGTCTGGGCCAGCTGGTACGTGTAATGCGGGTTGGCCAGATGGGCGCGGCCAATCATGACCAGTTCAACCTGACCATCCGCCACGATGTGCTCTGCCGTTTGCGGGTCATCCATGCCCCAGCTCGATGCCACGGGAATGCCGGCTTCGCGGCTCACGCGCTGGGCAATTGGGGCGAGGAAGGCGGGCGTGCCCCAGGGAATCTTCACATCGGGAATCACGAAGTTGACGCTGACGTTGAGCAGGTCCAGCCCGCGCTCGCGCATCTGCTTGGTGACAGCGATGGATTCCTCCAGAGTTTGCTCGTCGCGGCCGTCGTATTCGATGACGCCGAAACGTGCCGTCAGTGGCAGATGCTCAGGCCAGACTTGGCGCACGGCGGCCACAGTCTCCAGCAGAAAGCGTGCGCGGTTGTCGAAGCTGCCGCCGTAGGCGTCGGTGCGCTGGTTGCTGTGGGCCGAGAAAAAGCTCTGCGCCAGATAGCCGTGGGCAAAGTGCAGCTCCAGCCATTCAAAGCCAGCCTCCAGCGCGCGGCGGGCAGCGGCCACAAAGTCGGCCTGCACGCGGGCGATGTCTTCCAACGTCATGGCGCGGGGCACGCGTGGCAGACCGCCACCAAAGGCGATGGCCGATGGCGCGATGGGTTGCCAGCCGCGTGCATCGCCTTCGGCAATGTGCTCGTCGCCTTCCCAGGGATTGTTGGCGCTGGCCTTGCGTCCGGCATGGCCGATCTGGATGCCGGGCACGGAGCCTGCGGCCTTGATACCGGCGGCAATGCGGGACATGCCTTCGATCTGGCTATCGTTCCAGAGGCCGGTGCAGTCCGGCGAGATGCGGCCTTCGGGCGAGACGCCTGTGGCTTCGACGATGACCAGCCCAGCACCACCCCGCGCGATAGATGTGTAGTGAGTCTGGTGCCAGTCATTGGTCAGACCATCGGTGGCGCTGTACTGGCACATTGGCGGAATGGCGATGCGGTTGCGCAGCGTGAGGCTTTTGAGAGTGAAAGGGCTAAAGAGTGCAGACATGGTGAAAAGCTTGGGGGGAGGGTGGTTTGCCGAATGCCCAGCTTGTTGCGGGCATTCATAGAAAATTTGATAGCGCCAGATGCCACTCATTCCTTGTCTAAGGAATGAATTGCATATCAAAGCGATGCTTTGCAAACGGTAGCTGCTATCAAAATGTAAAGGTTAAGCCGGGGGTAAGTGGGCTGCAAAATTTGCCTGCTGCGCGCTATTGGTCGTCTAGCCGGTCATCGCGGGGCCAACCTTCTTGTCAAAGTAGGCAAGGTTTCTGGTCGGGGCGGCAATGGTAGGTGGGTCAATGAAGACAATGCAAGCAGGGGTTTGGTGGATAGGAAGGGATTAATCATCGCGCTTGTGTTGAAATAAATCCAATCGATATTTTTGATTTATGAAATCGTGCAAACTAATATCAAAAATCTGGATCTGAATCTGCTCAAGGCCTTGGACGCGCTGCTGGACGAGCGCAGCGTGACGCGTGCCGCCGAGCGCCTGTCGCTGACCCAGCCTGCGGTCAGCGGCATGCTGACGCGGCTGCGCGAGAGCTTTGACGACCCGCTGTTTGTGCGAACGCAGCGCGGCATTGCCCCCACCTTGCGCGCCCAGGCGCTGGCAGGGCCGCTCAAGGAGCTGTTGTGCAATGCCGAGGCATTGCTGCGCCCTCAGGGCTTCGATCCGGCCACGGCGCATATGACGCTGCGCATCGCTGCCACGGATTACGCGCTTCAGGCCGTGGTCCTGCCGTTTCTGGCCGAGTTGCGAAAGCGCGCCCCCGGAGTTTGCGTGGCCGTGGTGCCGGCCCAGCATCTGCCGCTGCACGAGCGGCTGGAGCGCGGCGATATCGATCTGGCGCTGATCACGCCGGAGAACACGGCTCCGGATCTGCATGCGCGCCGCCTTTTCGACGAACGCTATGTCTGCGTGATGCGAGCCGATCATCCGGATGCGCGCAGGCGCTGCTTGTCGCTGGCGCGCTTTTGTGAACTCGACCATGCACTGGTTTCTTACGGCGGTGGCAGCTTTCGCGGCGTGACGGATGAGGCGCTGGAGCGTCTGGGTCGCCAGCGACGTGTGGCCTTATCGGTCACCAGTTTTCTGGTGCTGCCCGAGATACTGCGCAGCAGCGATCTGATCGCCGTCGTGCCGCAGCGACTGGTCAGGCCGAATTCGGGTTTGGTGGTACTGGAGCCGCCGCTTGAGATCCCAGGTTTCACCAAGACGGCCGCATGGCATGAGCGCACGCATCGCTCGCCCGGGCACCAGTGGGCAAGAGAGCTGCTGTTTGAGCTGGCGGAGAACGACGGACTGGGCGCGCCATGAAATTGGCCCGCAGAAACAGCAGCGTTTTCTGCGGGCCATTCGAGGAACTCAAAGCTCCGTTGGCGTAATTAAGCTCAAAGGCCCGGCGTTGCACCGGACCAGTTCGTCATCAGTGACCCGATGCTCCGGCTGCGCCCAGACCAGTTTCCGAACGCACTTGCTGCGCGGCGAAAGCCTCACGCTCCTTGGCGGCTTGTGCGCTCTTGTCGAGCACCGAGAACAGCCACACGCCGAAGAAGCCAATCGCCATGGAGAACAGTGCGGGAGAGGCGTAGGGGAACCAGGCCGAGCCAGCTGGGTTGCCCAGCGTGCCTTCCCACACCGAGGGCGACACAACGGTCAGGCCCACGGATGAAACCAGACCCATGAAGCCGCCGATCACGGCACCCTTGGTGGTGCAGTCTTTCCACAGCACGGACAGCAGCAGTGGCGGGAAGTTGGCGGAAGCTGCCACAGCAAAGGCCAGCGAGACCATGAAGGCAATGTTCTGCTTCTCGAACACAATGCCCAGCAGCACAGCGACAACGCCCAGACACAGCGTGGTGATGCGCGAGACCTTGAGTTCGGAAGCGCTGTCAGCCTTGCCCTTCTTGACCACTGTGGCGTACAGGTCGTGCGACACGGCGGAGGCACCCGACAGGGTCAGGCCCGCCACCACGGCCAGAATGGTCGCAAAAGCCACGGCCGAGATGAAGCCGTAGAACACATCGCCACCCACGGTCTTGGCCACCAGCACAGCCGCCATATTGGCCGTGCCTGCACCGCCGTGAATGATGCCCTTGGCCGTGTCGGCCATTTCGGGGTTGGTCAGCACCAGTGTGATGGCACCAAAGCCGATGATGAAGATCAGCACGTAGAAGTAGCCGATCCAGGTGGTGGCCCAGAACACGCTCTTGCGCGCTTCTTTAGCGTCAGGCACGGTGAAGAAGCGCATCAGGATGTGGGGCAGGCCCAGCGTACCGAACATCAAAGCCATGCCGAAGCTGATGGCGGAGATGGGGTCTTTGATAAAGCCGCCCGGGCCCATGATGGCCAGGCCCAGCTTTTCTGCTACGGACGGCTCGGCACCGCCATTGGCCGCAATCTGGGTGCGCACCTTCACGCCTTCGGCAAACAGTGCCTCGGGGCTGAAGCCGTACTTGGCCAGCACCATGAAGCCCATGAAGGTCACACCGGCCAGCAGCAGGCAAGCCTTGATGATCTGCACCCAGGTGGTGGCTGTCATACCGCCAAACAGCACGTAGACCATCATCAGGCCGCCGACCAGCACCACAGCAATCCAGTAGTCCAGGCCGAACAGCAGCTTGATGAGCTGGCCCGCACCGACCATCTGGGCAATCAGGTAGAACGCCACAACGACCAGCGTGCCGCAGGCTGCGAAGATGCGGAAGGGTGCTTGTGCAAAGCGGTAGCCAGCCACGTCGGCAAAGGTGAAGCGACCCAGATTGCGCAGACGTTCTGCTAGCAAAAAGGTGAGCAAAGGCCAGCCGACCAGAAAGCCGATGGAGTAGATCAGGCCGTCATAACCGCTGGCCATGACGGAAGCGGAAATACCCAGGAACGAGGCGGCCGACATATAGTCGCCCGCAATCGCCAAACCGTTCTGAAAGCCGGTGATACCGCCGCCAGCGGTGTAGAAGTCCGAAGCGGATTTGGTGCGGCCTGCTGCCCACTTGGTGATCCACAAAGTGGCCAGCACAAAGGCGGTGAACATGATGATGGCCGTCCAGTTGGTGGCCTGCTTGGCGGCATTGCCCACATCGCCACCGGCTGCCAGCACGGGAGCGGCAGCCGCCAACGCCGCAGCGCCTGCCAGCCATTGCAAAGAGTTGCGCTGCTTCATGACTTGACGCCTTTGAGAATGTCGTGTGTGAGCTGATCAAACTCGTTGTTGGCGCGGCGCACATAGAGGCCGGTAATGATCACGGAAAAGATGATGACGCCCATGCCGATGGGAATGCCCACCGTGGTCACGCCAGCGCCAATGGGTGTGGCGAGTAGCTCTTTGTCGAATGCGATCAGCGCGACATAGCCGTAGTACACGACCAGCATCAACAAGGTCAGCGAAAAGCCTAGGCGATTGCGTTTGCGGCGCAGTTCCTTGTAGGCGGGGTTGTTTTGGATGGTCTCTATCACCGGGTCTCTCACAGCGTTGTCTCCTTCGAATATTTACAGCCAGCGATCCAGTGCGAATGGCTTGCTGGTCGGTGCATTCTGAGAAGCCCGTCTGACCGCCTCCTTACTTACGTTATCGGTGTTTCCACCCGGTTTTTCACATCGGGGAAAAATGGATCCGGGTAAGTGCGGAGAGGGTCGGGTAAAGCCCTGTCTTGAAATTTTGGAAAGCGAATTTTTGTAAGTTAGCGGTCAGTTGCCGCTTTGATATTGGGCAAGCAGGTGAGTTGGCAGCACCTGATATTTCAAAAATCAAGGAGACAACCATGGCCATCAACGCGACAGCAAATGTAGGAGGTAAATCGGCACCGCGGCCGATGACCCCGGAAGAGCGCAAAGTCATCTTTGCGTCATCACTCGGAACGGTTTTCGAGTGGTATGACTTCTATCTGTACGGTTCGCTGGCGGCCATCATCGCCAAGCAATTCTTCAGTGGTCTGGATTCAGGCTCCGCCTTTATCTTCGCGCTGCTGGCCTTTGCGGCGGGCTTCATCGTGCGTCCATTCGGTGCACTGGTGTTTGGCCGCCTGGGGGACATGATCGGGCGAAAATACACCTTTCTGGTGACGATTTTGCTCATGGGCCTGTCCACTTTCATCGTGGGCATCTTGCCAACTTATGCCAGCATTGGCGTGGCTGCACCCATCATCTTGATCGTGCTGCGCATGCTGCAAGGTCTGGCGCTGGGCGGTGAGTACGGTGGTGCTGCTACCTATGTGGCCGAGCATGCGCCGGACGGCAAGCGCGGTGCCTACACCTCCTGGATTCAGACCACGGCTACGCTGGGTTTGTTCCTGTCGCTGCTGGTGATTCTGGGTGTGCGCACATCCCTGGGCGAAGAGGCTTTTGCGGACTGGGGCTGGCGCATTCCGTTCCTGGTGTCCATCTTGCTGCTGGCGGTTTCCGTGTGGATTCGCATGACGCTGTCTGAATCGCCTGCCTTCCAGAAAATGAAGGCCGAGGGCAAGGTGTCCAAGGCGCCACTGACCGAATCCTTCGGTCAGTGGAAGAATCTCAAGATCGTGATTCTGGCGCTGGTCGGTTTGACTGCAGGCCAGGCCGTGGTCTGGTACACGGGACAGTTCTACGCGCTGTTCTTTCTGACCCAGCAGCTCAAGGTCGACGCGGTAACCGCTAATCTGATGATTGCTGCAGCGCTGTTGATCGGCACGCCTTTCTTTGTGATCTTCGGTACGCTGTCGGACAAGATTGGTCGCAAGCCCATCATCATGCTGGGCTGCATTCTGGCGGTGCTTACCTACTTCCCCGCGTTCAAGGCACTGACCGAAGCGGCCAACCCTGATCTGGCTGCAGCACAGGCCAAGAACAAGGTTGTCATTGTTGCTGACCCTGCGGAATGCTCATTCCAGTTCAACCCGACCGGGACCTCCAAGTTCACCAGTTCCTGTGACGTGGCCAAGCAAGCACTTGCTAACCGTTCTGTGAGCTATGAAAGTGAAGATGCACCTGCCGGAACGCCTGCGGTCATCAAGATCGGCAGCGACACGATCCCCGGCTATTCACTGGTTGGCCTGAGTGGCGACGAGCTGAAGGCTAAGGGTGCTGCATTCAACAAGGCCGTGACCGAGACCCTGAAGAAGGATGGCTACCCTGACAAGGCAGACCCCAGCAAGATGAACAAGCCCCTGATGGTCGCCATCTTGTTCTATCTGGTGCTGCTGGTGACCATGGTCTACGGCCCTATCGCAGCCATGCTGGTGGAGCTGTTCCCCACACGCATTCGCTACACCTCGATGAGCCTGCCCTATCACATTGGTAATGGCTGGTTTGGCGGTCTGCTGCCCACCATGTCGTTCGCCATCGTGGCGCAGACTGGCAATATGTATAACGGCCTCTGGTACCCCATCATCATCGCGGGCGTGACCGCCGTGATCGGTACGCTGTTCGTGCCCGAAACCAAGGACCGCGACATCTACGCAGAAGACTGATTTGTTTGACGGGTGCTGCAATTTACGCAGCGCCCTTTTCAATGCCCGCAAGGCCTTATGCCGCGCGGGCATTATCGTTTTTACCTAGTAAGAAGTTGTGACAAAGGTGTGGCAACAAAGCATCATCGCTTCGATTTTTTGAGACGCAGATCAAGCTTTTTCGAGTGCCCCCCCTAGAATCGACCCTAGCCGCGGTAAGGCATCAAACCTACAGCCAATGCGGTGCAAAAAACACTATCTCAAGATACAGGAGCATTGAATGACCAAGATGACTCGCATCGCACTGGCCACATTGGCTGTGATGGGCGCAACGACCGCAATGGCACAGAGCAGCGTGACGCTGTATGGCCGTATCAACACCACGGTTGAGCGCCAAAAGATTGGCGACCAATCGGTGTCTGGCCTGTACAACAATGCCTCCCGCTGGGGCGTTCGCGGTACCGAAGATCTGGGTGGCGGTCTGAAGGCCGGCTTCACTCTGGAAAGTGGCTTCAATTCCGATACAGGTACTGGCTCTGCCTGGACCCACCCAACCACTGGCATGTCCTTTGCTCGTCAGAGCGAAGTGAACCTGTCTGGCGGCTTCGGCATGATCCGTCTGGGCAATTTCGTTCCCGAGTCCTACTACGCCACGGCTGACTACATCAGCATGCACAACCACGATACAGGCTCCTCTTCCGATGCCCTGTACTACGATCCCGTCTGGTTCGGCGGTCTGAGCACCAAGAACAAGGTTGGCTATCGCACTCCGAGCCTCGGCGGCCTGACTGTGGATGCTTCGGTGTCCCTGCATGAGAAGGATCCCACGGTCGGTCCTCGCAAGAACGGTTACGATCTGGCTGCCAACTACGCCACAGGTCCTCTGCACCTGGGTGCTGGCTACAGCAAGGTCGGTGGTAACTGGCAAGCGGCTCTGCGCGGTCTGTACACATTTGGTCAAGTGACTCTGGGTGCTTACTATCAGCGTAACAAGGACGACGACAAGATCACGGCAACTGGTGCCGGCTCGCGCAACAATTTCCGTCTGTCGGCCATGTATGCATTGGGCGCTTCGGAATTCCATGCTAACGTGGGTCGTGCCAACAAGTGGAGCCATATCGATGATTCCGCTGCGACGCAGTGGACCCTGGGCTACAACTACAACCTGAGCAAGCGCACCAAGGTTTACGGTTACTACACCAAGGTGAACAACAGCAAGGGTGCTAACTACATGACCGGCTCTGCTGGCACAGACTTCAGCTCCTTCGCTCTGGGCGTGCGCCACAACTTCTAATGTGTGCACCGCGTAAGCGGTGTCTCCAGCAGCTGCAGCTGATAATGCAGACCATTACTCCAAGTTCATACCCCATGTCGAAAGACATGGGGTTTTTTCTTATGCATTCGGCTTGCGTCAGTAAGCTCCGAGAAATGTGTGCCGGTTTCAATGGATAGCGATCAGAGCATGGGAAGTGCAGCCGTTCGCGACAACATCAAAAGACTGGAGACAAGCATGTGGAAGCTGGTGGTTGGATTTATCGTGTTTGCAGCGGTGTCGCTGTTCGTCATCATGAAGGCGGGTGACAAGGTGGATATGAGTGGTGAAAAGCATGGCGCAGACGCCATCTCTGCTCCGGCAGAAACCAAGTGAGAAGCCTGATATCAAAAGAAAGCCCCGCAAGTCGGGGTTTTCTTTTGGGCGACTTCGTGATTTTTCAAAGCCGTAATGCACGTGCAGATCTGCGGTACATGTCAGGACTGCCTAGAATGTTTGGCCTCCATAGAAAAGACCGCAGAACATGACGCAGGGCCTGATTCGTATCCGTGGTGCTCGCCAGCACAATCTTCGCAATCTGGACATCGATATCCGCACCGGTGAGCTGACCGTGGTCACGGGCCCCAGCGGCTCGGGCAAGTCCAGCCTTGTGTTCGATACGCTGTACGCCGAGGGCCAGCGCCGCTATGTAGAGACCTTCTCGGCCTATGCGCGCCAGTTTCTGGATCGCATGGACAAACCTGCGGTGGACAAGGTCGAAGGCGTACCCCCCGCGATTGCGATTGACCAGACCAATCCCGTGCGTAACTCCCGCTCTACCGTGGGAACGATGACGGAGATTAACGACCACCTCAAGCTGCTGTTTGCGCGTGCTGGAAGTCTGTTTGACCGAGAGACGGCACTGCCCGTCAGCCAGGATACGGCAGACACCATTTATGCCGCCTTGGCACAGCGCTGCGAAGCGGCGGGCGACCCGCGTATTGCCATCACCTTTCCGGTCGAGCTGCCTGCCAATACGACTGCAGAAGAAGTGGAGCAATGGCTGTCTGCCAGCGGCTTCACCAAGGTTCAGGCCGAGCGAGAGGTAGAGCGTGCTTTGCCAGCGGGTGAGGACGTTCCCGCCAAGGGCAAGAAGACCAAAGCGGCACCTGAAAAAATCAAGGTGCTGGACGTGATTGCTGATCGTTTTCGCCTCAGCAAGGCGGAGCGTGTGCGAGCCATGGAGGCGATTGAAGTCGGTCTCAAGCGTGGCAGTGGCCGTCTCACGGTCTATGTGCTACCTGAGAGTGGAGTCGAGGCCGAACCTGAGTTGTGGAAATTCTCGCAAGGCCTGCATTGCCCCGAAAGCAATCTGACTTACCTGCAGCCCATTCCCTCGCTGTTCTCCTTCAACTCGGCGGTGGGCGCCTGCGATGCCTGCCGCGGTTTTGGCCGCGTGATCGGGGTGGACTGGGGCTTGGTGATCCCTAACGACAAGCTCACGCTGCGCACGGGTGCCATCAAGCCGATTCAGACCCCGGCGTGGAAGGAAATTCAGGATGACCTGATGCGCCACTCCGAGGCCGAAGGCATTCCGCGCGATACCGCCTGGGCCAAGCTGACCAAAGAACAAAAAGACTGGGTGATAGAAGGCTCACCCAACTGGAACGGCAAGTGGAGCCAGACCTGGTACGGCATTCGCCGCTACTTTGAATATTTGGAAAGCAAGGCCTACAAGATGCATATCCGGGTGCTGCTGTCCAAGTACCGCAGCTACACCGAATGCCCCACTTGCGGCGGCGCACGCCTAAAGACCGAGAGCTTGCTCTGGCGCATCGGTGGCAAGCAGGCTGCTGATGCCGTGCTTCCCGCCCATGATGACAGTGGCCGATACCAGCGCTTTATGCCGCAGGGCGTGAACTGGAGCCGTGAGCAACTCGAAGGTCTACCTGGCCTGTGCCTCCATGATTTGATGCGACTGCCCATTACGCGGCTGCGCGAATTCTTTGCTCAGCTGGCGCCAAGCGCCGATGCCGATAAGAACGATGGCGAGGCGCAGGCGCTCAAAATGCTGCACGCAGAAGTCATGACGCGCCTGCAGTATCTGTGCGACGTGGGTATTGGCTATCTCACACTGGACCGTCAGAGCCGTACGCTCAGCGGCGGTGAGGTGCAGCGTATCAACCTGACCACGGCCTTGGGCACCTCGCTGGTCAACACGTTATTTGTGCTTGATGAGCCGTCCATTGGCCTGCATCCGCGCGACATGGAACGTATTACCGAAGCCATGCAGCGCCTGCGCGATGCAGGCAACACGCTGGTGGTGGTGGAGCATGACCCGGCCGTCATGTTTGCCGCTGACCGCGTGATCGACATGGGCCCCGGCCCGGGTGCGCGCGGCGGCAATATCGTGTTTGACGGAACACCCGATGAGCTGCGCACTGCTGACACCCTGACCGGTGCCTATATGGGGGGGCGCAAGCAAGTCGGTTTCGGGCTCAAGCGCATGGTGCTTGATTCCACGCCGCGTCTGATTCTGGAAGGTGCGCGCGAGCACAACTTGCAAGACATCAGCGTGGACTTCCCGCTGCAGCGCCTGGTGACGATTACTGGCGTTTCAGGCTCTGGCAAATCCACGCTGATTCAGGATGTGCTGGTGCCCGCACTGATGCGCCACTTTGGCAAACCCACCGATGCGGCAGGCGCATTTGAACGCCTGATGGGGGCGGATCATCTGGCCGATGTGATGTTTGTCGACCAGTCGCCCATTGGTAAAACGGCGCGCTCCAACCCGGTCAGCTATGTGGGCGCCTGGGATGCGCTGCGCGAGCTGTTTGCCGTGGCAGCGCTGTCGCGCCAGCGCGGTTACACCGCTTCCAAGTTCAGCTTCAACAGCGGTGACGGGCGCTGCCCTACCTGCGGTGGCTCGGGCTTTGAGCATGTGGAGATGCAGTTTCTCTCGGACGTGTATCTGCGCTGTCCCGACTGCAATGGCACACGCTATCGCCCCGAAATTCTGGAAGTGAAAATCGAGCGTAACGGTCAGTCCTTGAATGTGGCCGATGTGCTGGATTTGACCGTCGCCGAAGCGGCCTTGCTGTTTTCGCAGGACCGTGATGTGATTCGTGCGCTGCAGCCCATTGTTGATGTGGGGCTGGAGTACGTAAAGCTGGGCCAGCCCGTGCCTACCTTGTCGGGCGGCGAAGCCCAGCGTTTGAAGTTGGCAGGCTTTCTGGCCGAGGCCGCCAAGGCGCAGTCCAAAAGCAAGCAGTCGCTGGCCAAAAAAGGCACGCTGTTCCTGTTTGACGAGCCCACCACGGGCCTGCACTTTGAAGACATCGCCAAGCTCATGCGTGCGCTGCGCAAGCTGCTCGAAGCCGGGCATTCGCTGATCGTCATCGAGCATAACCTGGACGTGATTCGAGCCAGCGACTGGTTGATTGATCTGGGCCCCGAAGGCGGCGACGGTGGCGGTCTGATCGTCGCCCAGGGGACGCCTGAAGATGTGCGCCATGTGAAGGCTTCGCACACGGCGCAGGCCCTGCGTGAATACGACCTGGCCATGGGGGTGGGCGGCGAGGCGGTGCGTGAAGTCGCGCCCATGCTCTACAAACCAGAGCGCAGAGCCAAGGCTGCACAAGCGCCACAGGCCAAAAATGCGATTGAAATCGTCAACGCCAAAGAGCACAACCTCAAGTCGCTGAGCGTGGATATTCCGCGTGGCAAGTTCAATGTGGTGACGGGTGTTTCCGGCTCGGGCAAGTCCACGCTGGCGTTCGACATTCTGTTCAACGAAGGCCAGCGCCGCTATCTCGAATCGCTTAATGCCTATGCACGCTCCATCGTCCAGCCCGCAGGCCGGCCCGAAGTTGATGCGGTGTATGGCATTCCTCCCACGGTGGCGATTGAGCAGCGTCTGTCACGCGGTGGGCGCAAGTCCACGGTGGGCACAACCACCGAGGTCTGGCATTTCCTGCGCCTGCTCTACGTCAAACTGGGCATTCAGCACTGTATTCACGACGATGCCGTCGTGCAGCCGCAAACCGAGGAAAGCATTGCCGCGCAGCTGATGACGAACTTCCGTGGTCAGACCATTGGCTTGCTGGCGCCGCTGGTCGTCAACCGCAAGGGCGTCTATACCGAGCTGGCCGACTGGGCCAGACCCAAGGGCTACACCCATCTGCGGGTGGATGGCGAGTTTCTGCCGACCACGGGCTTTCCGCGCATCGACCGCTTCAAGGAGCACACGATCGAGCTGCCCGTGGCCAGCGTGGCGGTGACTGCTGCCACCGAGAAAGAGCTGCGCGCTCATCTGCGTCAGGCGCTGGAGATCGGCAAGGGCGTGCTGCATGTGCTGTCAGGCCTGGAAAATCTGGCCGATGCCATGCAGGGCGGGCAGAGCACGGCGGGTATTGGTGCGCTGCAGGTGTTCTCCACCCAGCGCGCCTGCCCGGTTTGTGCCACCAGCTATGCCGAGCTGGACCCGCGTCTGTTCTCGTACAACAGCAAACACGGCTGGTGCCCCGACTGCGTGGGCACGGGCGTGAAGCTGACCAAGGATCAGCGCAAGGTCTATGACGACACCTTGCTGGCCGAAGACAACCGGGGCCGCGAAGTGAAGTTCGAGGGCCAGGAAGTGGAAGATCTCGCCGAGGTGGCATGCCCTAAGTGCCATGGCACGCGACTGAACCCCACGGCGCGGGCCGTGAAATTTCACGACGTGGGTATTACCGATGTGGCGCAGCTCTCGGTGACCGATGTGCGCCGCTGGGTTCAGCAGCTGGCGCTGTCGGGTCGTGAAAGTGATATTGCACGCGACCTGATTCCTGAAATTCAGAGCCGTCTTGAATTCCTCGAAGAGGTTGGCCTCAACTATCTGACGCTGGACCGTGGCGCGCCTACGCTCAGTGGCGGCGAGGCGCAGCGTATTCGCCTCGCCGCCCAGCTGGGCAGCAATCTGCAGGGCGTCTGCTATGTGCTGGATGAGCCCACGATTGGCCTGCATGCACGCGACAACCAGATCCTGCTCAACGCCCTGCACAAGCTCGGCGACAAAGGCAATACGCTGGTGGTGGTGGAGCATGACGAGGACACGATTCGCCGTGCCGATCACATCATCGATATCGGCCCCAGTGCCGGTATTCGTGGCGGCCGTCTGGTTGCTCAAGGCTCGGTGGCCGACATCATGGCCGCCGAGGAATCCGTCACCGGCCGCTACCTGCTGCACGCCATGCGCCACCCCTTCAAGCCACGACTGTGGGTGGGCGAGGGCGAGCCGCCAGCAGCACCGGCTGCAGAGTCGTCTTCTATCAATGCAGAAGCTGCTAGCGTCGTTGATGTAGCGGTTTCAGAGATAAAACCATCTAAAGCCAAGAAAAAGAAGGCGGTCGCAGCTATTGAAAATGTAGTGGCTGAGGACAGCAATGCACTGCGCTGGCTCAGCGTGCTTGGGGCTCATCTGCACAATCTGCAGAACGTCGATGCCCGCGTGCCGCTCAAGCGACTGGTGGCTGTGACGGGCGTGTCTGGCTCAGGCAAGTCCACGCTGGCGCGTGATGTGTTGCTGACCAATGTGGCGGCCTGGGTGCAGCAGCGATCGACCAAGGCCGGGCGCGATGCCATGGATGCGGGACAGTCGCCCAAGCTGGTCGGCTGCAAGGGGATCAAGGGCTTCGAGACCGTGGACCGGGTGCTGGAAGTCGATCAGACACCGATTGGCAAGACGCCGCGCTCCTGCCCGGCCACTTATATCGGTTTCTGGGACACGATTCGCAAGCTGTTTGCCGAGACGCTGGAGGCCAAGGCGCGAGGCTATGCGGCGGGGCGCTTCAGCTTCAACACCGGCGAAGGCCGCTGCCCGGCCTGTGAAGGTCAGGGCGTGCGCACCATCGAAATGAGCTTTTTGCCCGATGTGAAAGTGGCTTGCGAGGTCTGCCACGGCGCACGCTTTAACCCCGAGACGCTGGCCGTGACCTGGCGCGGCAAGAACATCGGTGATGTGCTGCAGATGGAGGTCGATGAGGCGGTGGAGTTCTTTGCCGCCATGCCTTCCATTGCGCAGCCGCTGCAACTCCTGAAGGATGTGGGGCTGGGCTATCTCACGCTGGGCCAGCCATCGCCTACGCTCAGCGGTGGAGAGGCCCAGCGCATCAAGCTGGTGACCGAACTGACCAAGGTGCGCGACGAAGTGGGTCGCCGGGGCCAGAAGGCACCGCATACGCTGTATGTGCTGGATGAGCCGACAGTCGGCCTGCACATGGCGGATGTGGACAAGCTCATCCACGTGCTACACAGACTGGTGGATGGTGGCCATAGCGTTATCGTCATCGAGCATGACCTGGACGTGATTGCCGAGGCGGACTGGGTCATTGACCTGGGCCCCGAAGGCGGCAATGACGGCGGCCGCATCGTGGCTGAGGGCACGCCAGAGGAGCTGGTCAGGATCGGTACCCACACAGGCAAGGCATTGGCTCCGGTTCTGGCACGGCAGTGATGCCATAAAAATATTGTGCAAGAGTTGAAGCACTACACAGAAACTCCACGCTGCTCCGAATAATCAGCGTGGAGAAATGAGTGGCACCACGGTGTCCGGGTGTGTGGTTGCATCCGGGGTTGCTGCTGAACCCATGTCTGAAACGGTTGTCTTGCGCGGGCCTGAAAGGCCGGACTTGCTGCGCCATGAGGTGCTGGCAGATATTTTTGAAGCAACGGCTGCTGCCCACCCTGAGCAGATTGTGCTGATTGAGGGCCAGGGCAGTCAGCTGCGCCAACGCAGCTATGCTCAGCTGGATGCAGAGGCCAGCCTTGCGGCCCACCGGCTGATCGAGGCCGGCATACGCCCCGGTGACATGGTGGGCCTGTGGCTACCGCGCGGCATTGAGCTGTTGACCCTGCAACTGGCCATTGCCAAGACGGGGGCGGCCTGGCTGCCTTTTGATGCTGAAACTCCGCTGGAGCGCATTGCCACCTGCCTTGAAGATGCACAAGCCAAGGCGCTATTGATTGCGCAGCAGCATACGCACGCAGTACAGGCGCAGCAGAGCATTACGGCGCAGATATTTTCAGAAGTGGATCTGCTTACGGCATTGCCCCAAGGTGTTGATCTGCGCCGCCGTGAGGGAGCACTGCCAAGTCACCCTGCCTATGTGATCTACACCAGCGGCTCCACGGGCAAGCCCAAAGGTATTGCCATCACGCAGGGCAGCATCTGCCATTTTTTGCGCAGTGAGAATGCACGCCTTGGCGTGCGCCAGAGCGACAAGGTGTATCAAGGCTTCTCGGTGGCCTTTGACATGTCGTTTGAGGAAATCTGGATCAGCTATCTGGTGGGCGCGACTCTGTGGCTGGCTCCGCGCGAGATTGCTGGCGACCCCGAGGCCCTGCCCCAGGCGCTGATTGCGCAGCAGGTCACGGTGCTGCATGCCGTGCCCACGCTGCTGGCGCTGTTCGCTCAGGACGTGCCCAGTCTGCGTCTCATCAATCTGGGCGGCGAGATGTGCCCTGAAACACTGGTGGTGCGCTGGGCCAATGCGTCCCGTCAGATGTTCAACACCTACGGGCCTACCGAGGCCACGGTATCGGCCAGTCTGGCTGAACTCAAGGCGGGCGAGCCCGTGACGATTGGCTCGCCCCTGCCCAATTACGCCATGCTGGTGGTGCAGGTGATTGAGGCGGACAGCTTTGTCGCAGGCACAGCACCCGCGCTGTACGGTCTGCCGCAGGGCGAGGTGGGCGAGCTATGCATTACCGGCCCCGGTGTGGCGGCAGGCTATCTGGGCCGGCCAGAACTGACGGCCGAGAAGTTTCTGCTCAACCCCTGGGCGAACGGACCGCAGGACGCGCGCCTGTACCGCACGGGTGATCTGGCTCGCATTGATGAACAGGGGCAGATTCACTGCTTGGGCCGGGCCGACGATCAGGTCAAAATTCGCGGCTTTCGCGTGGAGCTGGGCGAGATTGAAGCCGTGCTGGCGCAGCAACCGGGCGTGGGCACCACGGCGGTGCTGCTGCGCAAAGATGATGGCATGGATCAACTGGTGGCCTTTTACGTGCCCACCGATGAGCCGCCAACGTCATCGGCGCTGCGCAGCGCATTGGCCGAGCGGCTGCCGCCCTATATGGTGCCCGCCCGCTTTGATGCCTTGAGCGAGATGCCGCGCCTGACCTCGGGCAAGATCGACCGAAAGGCGCTCAAGGCCATGCCCTTGTCCACGGCGGTGGACTTGTCTGATTCCGATACACCAGAGACTCCAGCAGAGGAGCTGCTGTTTGCCGCATTGGCTCAACTTTTCCCCGGACAGCCAGTGCGCCGTGGGCTGGATTTTTTCAGCGATCTTGGCGGGCATTCGCTGTTTGCCGCACGTTTGATTTCGCAGCTGCGCGCTGACCCGCGCTTTGCGCAGGCGACCGTGAGCACGATTTATCAGCAGCGCAAAATCGGTTTGATTGCCGAGGCCTTGCAGGCGGTCATGTTGGCGGGAGATGCTGCGGCGCAGGAGCGACCTTTCCGCATTCACTCCGCATGGCGACGCTGGCGCTGCGGGGCGGCGCAGGCATTGGTGATTCCGCTGCTGGTGCTGATCAAGATGGCCCAGTGGCTGGCGCCGTTTTTCACCTACCATTTCTTCACCGGCGATGAGATGGACTCCGTGCCGTTTGCCGTCGCCATGTCGGTGCTGGCATTTGCCATTGCCACGCTGGCCGAATTCGCGATTGCCGGTGCCGGGAAGTGGCTGATCGCAGGGCGATTGAAGCCGGGCCGCTACCCGCTGTGGGGTTTGACGTATTTCCGCTGGTGGCTGGCCGACAGGCTGGTGGACGCCGTGCCTTCGGCCATGATCACCGGCTCATCACTGCACCCGATGTGGCTGCGCATGCTGGGCGCGAAGGTGGGGCATGAGTGCAATCTGGGTTCGATGACGGTGCGTGCCCCTGATCTGCTGCGCATTGGCGACGGTGCGAGCATAGGCAATGCGGTCAGTCTTGAAAATGCCCGCGTTGAAGGCGGCGAGCTGGTGCTGGGCCGCATCGACATTGGCAATGAAGTCTGCATTGGCTCCTATGTGGTGATTGAAGGCAATACGCGGCTGGAGGACTGGGCGCATCTGGAAGGCCAGTCCGCACTGGCCGATGGCACGGTGTTGCCTGCGCGCAGCGTGTGGGCGGGGTCGCCCGCGCGAGAAGTGGGTCGTTTCGATCCTGCCAGCCTGCAGCCGCGCCACCTGGTGGGTCGCCTGCGCAAGGCCGTCGAAATGCTGGTCTATCTGACTGGCGGCCTGCTGGTTGCCACGCTGTTCTTCATGCCGGTTTTCCCGACCTTCATGCTGATCGATATTCTGGATATTGAAGAAATCTCGGTCAGGCCGCTGCTGGAGCAAGGCATTGTCGATGCGGGCGGTGCCTTTGTGCTGCGCTTCATTAAATTCTTCCTGCTGGCCCTGCCTGCCAGCGCGGTGCTGGTGGCCTGCACGGTGCTGGTAGCGGCCTTGGTGCGCTATCTGTTTTTGCCACGCACCAAGGCGGGCACCTGGTCCATTCACAGTCGCCGCTATCTGGGCAAGTGGATGGTCAACCAGATTCAGGAGGCCAGCCTGAGTACGCTGCACGGCATTTATGCCACGGTGTATTCATCGACCTGGTACCGGCTGCTGGGTGCCAAGGTGGGCAAGCAGACGGAGTTGTCTACCGCTTTGGGCGTGGTGCCCGACATGCTGACGCTGGGCGATGAATGCTTTGTGGCCGATGCGGTGATGCTGGGCGATGAACATATCGACGGCGGCTGGATGACGGTCAAACCCACGGTCGTTTCGCGTCGCAGTTTTATTGGCAACGGGGCTTATGTGCCTGATGGATCGACCATCCCCGAGAACGTGCTCGTCGGCGTGATGACGGCCGTGCCGCGCAATGCCGATATGCAGAGTGGCGATACCTGGCTGGGTTCACCCGCCATCAACCTGCCTGCACGCGAGGTGGCTCAAGGCTACCCTGAGCATCTGACGTTTGCGCCATCGCTGTGGCGGCGCGTGGGGCGCGGGCTGGTGGAGGCCTTCCGCATCGCCGTGCCCCATGCGCTGGTGATTGCCGTGGGTTACGCAGTGGTGCTGGATGCTATGCCTCTGGCCTCTGCCGATCGCTGGGGTGCTGTGGTGCTGGATCTGGCTATTTCAGGGGTGATCTTTGGCATGGTGGTCTTTGTGCTGGTGGCGCTCTTCAAATGGCTGGCCGTGCGCCGCTACAGCAAGACAGCCGTGCCCATGTGGACGCCATTTGTCTGGCTCTCTGAAGCGGTTACCAATCTGTATGAAGGCCTGGCGGTTCCCAACTTCCTGCGCTATCTGCGCGGCACGCCCTGGCTGCCGCTTGCCCTGAACCTGATGGGCAGCCGCATTGCTTCCAGTGCCTGGCTCGATACCACCGACATCACCGAGCACGACTGTGTGCAGATCGGTGAGCACAGCGAACTCAATGCACTTTGCTGCCCGCAGACGCATCTGTTTGAAGACCGGGTGATGAAGATCGACCAGGTACTCATAGGTAGCCGCGTGACCATGGGTGCCCGCTGCACCGTGCTGTATGGCGCAACGGTGGGCGACGGCGTGCAGCTGGGGCCGCTGACATTAGTGATGAAGGGCGAGGCTTTGCCTGCGGCCACGCACTGGCAAGGTGCACCTGCATCGCCCGTGCCGCTCAAGCGGGCATAAGCCGGTGCAGGTTCAGCACTGCGTTGTGGAGGGCGGAGCGCTGCAGAGTGCCCCGCAGTTGCGGCTGGTGCAGGGCCTGAGCCATGACAGAGAGCAGGCGCGATTGCAGGCCCGTGCGGCCTTGCGCAGCTGTCTAACCAAGGAACTGGGTTGCCCTGAAGATGCTTTGCAGATCAGCAGCCAGCGCAACGAGGCACCGCAGCTGTGGCTGTGTGGCGAGAGGCTTGCACAGCCCTTTTGCTCCATCAGCCATGCGCCGGGGCTGGCTCTGCTGGCCTGGCATGGTGGCGGGCCGGTGGGCGTGGATATTCAGGCAGTGGACGCTGGAGCATCACGCCATGAATTACAGGCAGTGGCTCAGATTTTTTTAGCACCAAATATGGCCCAAGCGCTTGATGGTTTTGCGCAAGATGCTCTGTTTTTCAAAGCATTTGCAAGCGCATGGGCCGCGCAGGAAGCACGTTTGAAATGCGCGGGTGTAGGGCTGGTTGAGTGGAGTGCAGAACTCGAGTCCTCTCTGGCATGCGTGCATTGCACACCCGTGGCCATGGCGGATGGCTATGCAGCCGCTGTTGCATGGCATCTGCATTCAGACTACGTAGATCACTGAATCCAGTCGCTGCGTTTGGTGTGGACGCTCCGGACTGTTTCATGGCTTTCGCCTGAATGGGAAGTAGCGCATTTTGCAGAGTCCGGGTGGTTTTTCTAGTTCAGTAAGCACCATGAAAAAAGGCTGCCAATCTTGCGATTGGGCAGCCTTTGATTCGAATTTTGACGATTACTGGAAGCCCAGCATATGCGGCAACCAGGTGGACAGTTGCGGAATGAAGGTCAGCATGCACAGCACGACAAAGTGCGCCAGCAGGAACAGCGGCATCTCGCGCGTCAGGTCGGTAATCGAGACGCGTGTGGCGACCGAGGTCACAAACAGCAGGCCACCCACGGGCGGCGTAATCATGCCCAGCGTGAGGTTGACGATCACCACCATGGCAAAGTGTGTGGGATCAATGCCAAGGCTGAAAGCGATGGGGGCCAGAATGGGCACCAGAATCATCACGCCGGGCAGTGGCTCCATGAAAATGCCGAAGACCAGCAGCAGAATGTTCACGGCGATCAGGAACATGACGGGCGACAGCTGCCAGCTCACGATCAGCTCGGACAGGTATTGCGGAATGCCTTCCACCGTCAGCACCCAGGCAAAGGCTGCGGAAGTCGCCATCACCAGCAGCACCGATGCCGTGAGCATGGCCGAGCGCGCCAGAATGCCGGGCAGTGCCGACCATTGCAGCGTGCGGTACACCCATTTGCCGCAGACCAGTGCGTAGAACACGGCCACGACAGAGGCTTCCGTGGGCGTGAAGATGCCAAAGCGGATACCGACGACGATGAGCACGATGAGCATCAGCGCGGGAATGGCCTTGAAACTGTTGACCCACATTTCGCGCGCCGAAGGACGGGGCTCGGTCGAGCGGTAGTCACGCTTTTTGCAGACCCACCAGTTGACGGCCGCCATGGCCAGCGCAATCAGGATGCCGGGGATGAAGCCCGCCATGAACAGGCCGCCCACGGACACGTTTTCATCCTGCAGCGCATAGATGATCATGCTCACCGAAGGCGGAATGATGGGGCCGACGATGGCGGTGCTGGCCGTCAGCGCGGCGGCGTAGGGGCGTCCATAACCGGCCTTGTCCATCATCTTGACCATCATGGAGCCGGGGCCGGCAGCATCGGCCAGCGCCGAGCCGGAAATACCCGAGAACATGGTCAGCGACAGCACGTTGGCATAACCCAGACCGCCACGCAGATGACCGACAAACTGCGCCGCAAAGCGCAGCAGAACGGCCGTGAGAGCGCCGCCCGACATCAGCTCGGCCGCCAGAATGAAGAAAGGCACGGCCATCAGCGGAAAGCTGTCGATTCCCGTGAACATTTCCTTGAAGACGATGAGCTGGGGATAGCGCCCGCCAACGAAGACTGCCAGAGCGGCCGAGATAGCCAGCGCAAAAGCCACCGGAAAGCCCAGCACCAGCAGGACGATGATGGCAATAAATAAAGTGATACCCATGATGTGTGAACCTGCGCTGTCTTAGATGGACGCGGCTGCGTCGGCGTCCATTTCGTCGGACTCGGCAAAGTCGCCGGCTTTGATATAGCCACGGGCAATGAAGAGCAGGTGGACAAACATCAGCACAAAGCCCACAGGCATGGCGCCGTAGATATAAGAAATGGGGATGTCCGTGGCCGCCGTGGTCTGGAAGCGCGTGGCATAGACATACTGCGAAGACGCGACGGTCATCACGGCAAAGAACACGAGTAGACTGATGACGACAAAGCCGCGAATGTACTGGGCGCTGCGGGTGCTGACGCTGCGGTGCAGATTGTCGATGGCCACATGGCCGCCAAAGCGCAGCACGAGACCGGCACCCAGAAAGGTGACCCAGATCATCATGTGACGAGCCACTTCTTCGGCCCAGACAATGGAGTCACCCGTGGTGTAGCGCAGCACCACATTGGCAAAAACGATGCAGGCCATGGCCAGCAACAGCACGATGAGCAGCCAGCGGTTGCCGGCGACAAGAGTGCGTTCGATACGATCAAGCATAGGAAATGGGGCGTCAACAGCGTGCACGGTGAGTGCCTTGTTGAAGAGCAGAAAAGAGATGAGGTCATCATGCCGCGCAAGGCATGAGTTTCCATTCGGGGTGCCCGCAGTCCTTAACGTCTGATGCGCATGGCACTCAGATGGAGAAGCCGGTGACGCAAGCCACCGGCTGTAAGGACTCAGACGCGAATTACTTCACGCTGGTGATGGAGTCCAGAGTCTTCTGGCCAAACTTCTTGGCGTATTCCTTGTAGGCGGGCTCCAGCGCGGTGCGGAAGGCGGCCTGATCCACCTTTTCAACGACCTTCATGCCGTTGGCCTTGGCTTCTTCAACGCCCTTTTTCTCCACGGTGTCCACAAAGCCGCGCGATGCGATGGCACCCTTCTTGGCACCTTCGGTGAAGGCGGCCTTCTGGCTGGCGTTCAGTGAGCCCCAGAACGAGGGCGACACGATCAGTGCCATGGGGGCGTAGACGTGCGAAGTCAGAGTCAGGTGCTTTTGTACTTGCCACAGCTTGGCGGATACCAGCACGGACACAGGATTTTCCTGGCCGTCGATCGTGCCCTGCTGCAGAGCGCCGATCACCTCGGGCCAGGACATGGGGGTGGGCGATGCGCCCAGTGTGCGGAAGGCCGTGATGTGCACGGGGTTCTCGGTCACGCGAATCTTCAGACCCTTGAGGTCGGCCACGCCATTGACGGCATGCTTGTTGTTGCTCAGGTGGCGAAAGCCTTGCTCGCCCCAGGCCAGAGCGATCAGACCGCGCTTCTGGAACTTGGCCAGCAGGTCCTGACCAAAAGCACCGTCCATCACAGCGCGTGCATGTTGTGTGTCACGGAACAGGAAGGGGATATCCACCACGCCCACGTCAGGCACAAAGTTGCTCAGTGCGCCGGTGGAGACGATGGCCGCTTCCACAGTGCCCAGCTGCAGACCTTCGATCAGCTCGCGTTCGCCGCCCAGCGCGGATGCAGGGAATTGCTTGAACTTGTAGGCACCGTTCGTGCCTTTTTCCACGCCTTCGCCCCAGGCGTTGGCGGCTGCACCGTAGTGCGAATTGATCGCCAGCGCATAGCCAATCTTGACTTCCTTGCCCTGAGCAAAAGCAGTGCCGGCAGCCAGCGTTGCAGTGGCGGCCACGGCCGTGGCGACAAAAGTGCGGCGGATCATGCGCATGGTTTAGGTCTCTCTGAAATGTTTTGAAATGAACCAAAAATTGTAGTGAGTGCCAACCATGGGTTTGTACGGATAAGGTGGTCGTCTTGTACGCGCTGGCTCATCGCGGTTTGCGATGGCGTGCATGAAAAGCTGGCGGGTTAGAGGTTTGGGGGGAAGGATGCCCGGACTACAGAAGCGCAAAAGGCCTGCGAATAGCTTGCAGGCCTTTAAAAAGATGAGCGTTTAGCGCTGACTCTGTTTGAACTTCAGCGGGATATCAATGCATATCGCACTAAAAGCAGGCGCAAGCAGCTATTATTTTTGAGTATCCAGCAACTGATCAGCCAGCTGTACAAAGCCATCACCGCGCTCGGCGGTGGTGACATAGCGGGGCAGGTGCTTGAGCTGGGGCACAAAGCGCTCGATGTTGGCCACGCCCACGCTGTGGGGCATGTGCTGGAACATCAGCTGGTCATTGGTGGAGTCGCCGATGTAGACCCACTGGCCTAGCGTGGCGTCCAGGTCGATATCGAATAGTTCACGAACAATCCAGCGAGCGCCTTCCAGTTTGTTGTGCTCGCCAAACCAGCCGTTGATATGAATGGAGCTGACAGTCGCGTTCATGCCTGCGGCCTTCATGATGGCCACGCACTGGTCGATCTGCGCCTGGGGCATGTTGGTGAACTCGCTGTGGTCCACGGCGATGTCGCACTCGCGGCCCGCAGAGTCTGTGGCACGGGCGGCACCGGGTACGGTGGCTTCGATCTGCTCCAGCACTGTCTGCATCTTGGCAAAGTTGCTGGCGCGCTCTTCGGCGTTTTGCTGGTAGAGCTTGTCCAGACTGCCTTGCGCATTGCGGCGCAGGGCCACAGCACCGTTTTCGGCCACGATGGAGTCCACGGGCCAGGCCGATGCAAAAGGCACGCTCCAGCCCACGGGGCGGCCGGTGATGGGTACAACCTTCAGGCCCGCGTCTTTGAGGCGGGCAATGGCGGACACCACGTGGTCTGGCACCACGCCATCGGTGGTCAACGTGTCGTCGATATCGGTCAGCACGCCCAGCAGCGGGGCGGGGGTCTGCAGTTCAGACAAGGGGCGCAGAAATTCTTGGCTCACAGTTCTATCCAAATAAATCAGCCCGCATGTGCGTTGCAGATGCGGGCTGTGTCGCTCATTGAGCGGAGATCAGTTTGCAGAGCCCAGAGACAGGCCAGCGTGTTCACGCAGCGGATGGAAGTGGATCTTAGGGAAACGCTCCTGCGCCAGGCGTACGTCGTAGGGGCTGGTACACAGATAGGCCAGCGTGTCGGCCGCATCGTGGGCCAGGCGCAGCGGGTAGGCGTTTTCGAACTCGCGCAGATCGGCTGCGTTGTCGGCCGTAATCCAGCGGGCGCTGGTGTACTGGCAGCCTTCCAGGCGCACATCGCAGTCGTACTCGGTTTTCAGGCGGTGCTGCACCACTTCAAACTGCAGCTGACCGATGGCGCCCAGCAGCATATTGCCGCCGACATCGGGCTTGAACACCTGAATCGCACCTTCTTCGCCCAGCTGCATCAGGCCTTGCTGCAGCTGCTTGGTGCGCAGCGGGTTCTTCAGCACCACGGTCATGAACATTTCGGGCGCGAAGAAAGGCAAGCCCGTGAATTGGAGGCTTGGGCCGTCAGTGATCGAGTCACCCAGCTGCACGCCGCCGTGGATGGTGAAGCCGATGATGTCGCCTGCAAACGCTTCGTCCACCGCTTCGCGGCGTTGCGACATGAAGGTCACCACGGAAGTAGGGCGCAGTTCCTTGCCGGTGCGCTGTACCTTCATCTTCATGCCGGGTGTGTACTTGCCGCTGGCCACGCGCACAAAGGCGATGCGGTCGCGGTGGTTGCTGTCCATATTGGCCTGCACCTTGAACACCACACCGGAGAAGTTCTTGTCCTCGGGGTGAACGATTTTTTCTTCGCGCACGCGGTTCACTTCCGTGAACGCCACGCGCGGGCCGGGAGGGGGCGACATGTCGACCACGGCGTCCAGCACTTCCATCACACCGAAGTTGTTCACACCGGAGCCGAAGAACACGGGGGTCAGCTTGCCGGCCAGAAAGGCTTCATGGCTCCACTCGGCGGATGCGCCTACGGCCAGCTCCATGCTTTCGAGGGCGTCATCAAAGGCCTGGCCAAAACGTGCGCGCAGCTTATCGGCTTCGGTCAGGGGGATGACTTCAAAGTCCTTGGGGCCGCGGTCGCTGCCGGGGGTGAACACCGTCATGCTCTGCGTGCGCAGATTGATGATGCCGCCGAAGGATTTGCCCTGACCCACAGGCCAGGTGATGGGACAGCAGGGCATGCCCAGCTCGCGCTCTACCTCGTCCATAATGTCCAGTGGGTCGCGCACTTCACGGTCAAACTTGTTGACGAAGGTGATGATGGGCGTGTTGCGCTGGCGGCAGACTTCAATCAGGCGGCGGGTTTGCGATTCCACACCGTTTGCTGCGTCAATCACCATCAATGCCGAATCCACGGCCGTCAGCACGCGGTAGGTGTCTTCCGAGAAGTCCTTGTGGCCGGGGGTGTCGAGCAGGTTGATCACGTGGTCGCGGTAGCTCATCTGCATCACCGACGAGGCGACCGAGATACCACGCTGCTTTTCAATTTCCATCCAGTCGGAGGTGGCGTGGCGGCTGGCTTTACGGCCCTTGACGGCACCGGCGATCTGAATCGCGCCCGAGAATAGCAGCAGCTTTTCGGTCAGCGTGGTCTTACCCGCATCCGGGTGGGAAATGATGGCGAACGTACGACGGCGCTGAGTTTCTGGGGCGTATGACACGGTATTGAAAGCTGTAAATACAACCGGAGATGTCGGCTGTGACCACAAAAAAGGTGCAGCAATCGATTGGCTGCACAAGGCCTGCGCCCATGCAGGGCAGGCCTGTGAATAAGGCTTGAGGGCGCTTATTTTAACGGCAGGGGCAATTCATGGGGACGGGGCGGGCATGAGCCGTTTGCCGCGCGTCTTGGCTGGCCGGTATGCGGAGCACAATAGCCGCATCGCCTCAGGTTTCCGTATTTCACTCATGAACCGTTCCCCGCAGGATGTGAATACTCCCTTATCAATCGAGCCTCAAGGCTTGGCTGCTCCTGTCTGGATCAAACGTGGGACTCCCGATTACTGGCGGGTCAGCGTGGCGCTGTTTCTGGCGGGCTTTGCGACCTTCTCGCTGCTGTACTGCGTGCAGCCGCTGCTGCCCGAGCTGGCGCGCACCTTTGCGGTCAGCCCCGCCCAGAGCGCGCTGGCGCTGTCGGTGTCCACGGCTTGTCTGGCGGTTTCCATTGTTCTGGCCGGGGCTCTGTCCGAGGGTCTCGGGCGGCGCAAGCTGATGTTTATTTCCATGGCGCTGGCCGCCTTGTGCAATTTGGTCGCTTCGTTTTTGCCGCAATGGCATGCACTGCTGGCTGCACGGGCGCTGGAAGGTTTGCTGCTGGGTGGCGTGCCTGCGGTGGCCATGGCTTACCTGTCTGAAGAGATTGACCCGCCGGGGCTGGGTTTTGCCATGGGCCTGTATGTGGGCGGCACCGCGCTGGGCGGAATGCTGGGCCGTGTGGGCATGAGCGCCATGACGGAATTCTGGGGCTGGCGCCACGCGCTGGCTGCGCTTTCGGTGCTGGATTTGCTGGCCGCGCTGGGCTTTGTTTGGTTGCTGCCCAACTCGCGAAACTTCGTGAAAAAGACGGGGCTGGGTGCCAGGTATCACCTGCAGGCCTGGGGACGGCATTTGCAGCACAAGGGCTTGCCACTGCTGTTTTTCATCGCTTTTGGCCTGATGGGCGTTTTTGTCAGCATCTACAACTACGCGGGCTTTTTGCTGAGTGCATCGCCGTACAACCTGAGCCAGCTGGAGATCAGTCATATCTTCTACGCCTATCTGCTGGGCACGGCGGCGTCGCCCATCGCTGGTGGGCTGGCCGACAAGCTGGGGCGCGGCCCGGTGCTGATTGCGGGCACTTTGCTCATGGCGACGGGTGTGGTGCTGACGCTGTTTGAGCCGCTGGCGGTCATCGTCACCGGCGTTGTTTTGCTGACGGCCGGTTTTTTTGTGGCGCACTCGGTGGCCAGCGGCTGGGTGGGGCGGCTGGCGACGCAGTCCAAGGGGCATGCGTCCTCGCTATACCTCTGGAGCTATTACATGGGCTCGAGCGTGCTGGGGGCCGGGGCGGGCTGGTTCTGGTCGCGCTGGGGCTGGTCGGGGGTCGGCTCTGTGGCTTTGCTGGTGCTGGCGCTGGTGATTGCTCTGGCGCTGCGCGTGCAGTGGCTGTCGGTGCAGGCAGCAAAGGGGCGATTGGCCTGAATTCAGTCGGTTATCGCCTGGCGGGCAGGAAGGGGATTCCCTTATAATCGCCCTCCATCCGAGGAGCGTTGCAGCGTTCCCCAGCCGGTTTAACACCGGCCGCAGCGGGGCGTGAGGCTCGGATTTCATCTCGCAACGACGCTCACCCACGCTTTCTGTGCGGTGAGATGGCATTCCCTCCTTCTTCCGCGGAACGTGGTTTCTCATTCAAATTTTGGAGAAAAACCATGAACGCTGCTGTTCGCTTTAACCCTGCTGATTCGGCTATTACCGACATTACCCTTGCCGCCTGGGGCCGCAAGGAAATCAATATCGCCGAAACCGAAATGCCCGGCCTGATGGCCATCCGCGAAGAATTCGCCGCTGCCCAGCCCCTGAAGGGTGCGCGCATCACTGGCTCGCTGCACATGACCATTCAAACGGCCGTGCTGATCGAGACCCTGAAGGACCTGGGCGCTACCGTGCGCTGGGCTTCGTGCAACATCTTCTCGACCCAGGACCACGCTGCCGCCGCTATCGCTGCCACCGGCACGCCTGTGTTCGCCATCAAGGGTGAGTCGCTGAAGGATTACTGGGATTACACCCACAACATCTTCGAATTCGGCACCAAGGGTACTGAAGGCGAAGGCCCCAACATGATTTTGGACGACGGCGGCGATGCCACCGTGCTGCTGCACCTGGGCCAGAAGGCTGAGAAGGACATCTCCGTGCTGGCCAACCCTGGCTCGGAAGAAGAAAAGATCATGTTCGCGGCCATCAAGGCCAAGCTGGCCATTGACAGCACCTGGTACACCCGCAAGTCTGCCGAGATTCGCGGCGTGACTGAAGAAACAACCACCGGCGTGCACCGCCTGAACGAGATGTCGGCCAAGGGCACATTGCTGTTCCGCGCCATCAACGTGAACGACTCGGTGACCAAGTCCAAGTTCGACAACCTGTACGGCTGCCGCGAATCGCTGGTCGACGGCATCAAGCGCGCCACTGACGTGATGATCGCTGGCAAGGTGGCTGTGGTCGCTGGCTACGGTGACGTGGGCAAGGGCTGCGCCCAGGCTCTGTCCGCACTGCGCGCCCAGGTGTGGGTGACCGAGATTGACCCCATCAACGCCCTGCAAGCCGCGATGGAAGGCTACAAGGTCGTGACCATGGAATATGCCGCCGACAAGTGCGACATCTTCGTGACCACCACCGGCAACAAGGACATCATCCGCCACGAGCACATGGTTGCCATGAAAGATGAGGCCATCGTCTGCAACATCGGTCACTTCGACAACGAAATCGACGTGGCTTCGATCGAAAAGTACGAGTGGGAAGAAATCAAGCCCCAGGTCGACCACATCAAGTTCCCTGACGGCAAGAAGATCATCCTGCTGGCCAAGGGCCGCCTGGTGAACCTGGGTTGCGCCACCGGCCACCCATCGTTCGTGATGAGCGCCTCGTTTGCCAACCAGACCATCGCCCAGATCGAGCTGTTCACCCGTCCTGAAGCCTACGAAGTGGGCAAGGTCTACGTGCTGCCCAAGGTGCTGGACGAAAAGGTGGCCCGCCTGCACCTGAAGAAGGTTGGCGCCCAGCTGACCGAACTGAGCGACACACAAGCCGCCTACATTGGCGTGAAGAAGGAAGGCCCTTACAAGCCTGAAACTTACCGCTATTAAGCCAGCGGCCATGCAGTGCAGTCAGCCTGTGTTGACTGCACTGCTCAATATTTTGATAGCTGCTAGCGCTTTATTTCATTGGACTTCATATAGGTTGAGACCTGGAATCCAATTGAATCAAGCGCAAGCAGCTACATAAAACATAGTTCTATCGCCTCGCTGCACTTCTGTGCAGTGCCCGGCACCGGTTAATTTCAAAGGAAGCGACGCTATGCGCGCAGATGTTTTTTTGGTGGAAGCAGGCCATGCTTCGACACGCTCACAGGCGCAGCGCCTGATTGCTTCGGGCGTGGAGTGGCGCCTGACGCCGTTGGCACCCTGGAAGAAGGTTGCCAAGAACGGTGACGACATTCCTGCGGGCGCTGAGCTGCAATTGCTGGATGCGGCTGAAGCCAAGTACATCTCGCGTGGTGGCCTCAAGCTCGAAGGCGCTCTGGCTGCTACGGGTATTGCCGTCAAGGGCCTACGCTGCCTGGATGTGGGCCAGAGCACGGGCGGCTTTACCGACTGCCTGTTGCAGGCCGGTGCTGCCCAGGTGGTGGGTGTGGACGTGGGCCACAGCCAGCTGCACGAGCGCCTGCGCAGCGACGAGCGGGTGATCTGTGTGGAAAGCTTCAACGCCCGCACATTGACCCCCGAGTCGCTGGAAGTCGCATGCGATGAAGCGCTGTGCGATGTCATCGAAGAAGAAGAAGACAACGACACCCAGCCCCAGGCTCCTTACGCCTGGATGCGCAACGGTGGTCAGGTCGACGAAGACTATGACGACAGCGACGACGCCAAGGAGCAGGACATTGAGTCCTTCAAGGCCGAACGCGTTGCCAAGGCCAAGGCCAAGTCTGAAGGTGCGGCTCCTGTGGAGCTGCGCCGCAGGCCCGGCACCCAGAGTATCGACATCACGCCCGCGTTTGACTTTGTCACCGGCGATGTGTCCTTTATCTCGCTGACGCTGGTGCTGCCTTCTGTGGTGCAAGTGCTCAAGCCCCACGGCCAGCTGCTGATGCTGGTCAAGCCCCAATTCGAGTTGCAACCCGGCCAGATTGGCAAGGGCGGCATTGTGCGCGACAAGGCTTTGTACGTTGAAGTCGAGCAGCGCATTCGCGAATGTCTCACTGGCCTTGGTTTGACCGTCAAACAGTGGATGGATTCGCCTATCGAAGGCGGTGACGGCAACCACGAATTCTTCGTCTGGGCCGAGCAGGGCGCTGAAATCAAGGCTCCCGCCCCTCAGGTCGCGGTCGATGAAGAAGCAACGGCCAAGCCCGCAGTCAAGGCTGCAGCCAAGCGCCCATCGCGTGCCGACATCAAGGCCCAGCGCGCCAAGCAAGAGCTGTATGCAGACCCCGAGGTGGCCAGCTTTGGTCAACCCGGTCCCGGTCGTGGCAAGCAGAAAAAACGCAACGAGCGCTAAGCAACAACGCCATGAGCGCTGAGTTTTCAGCGCTCGCCCATGACCCATAAGATTCAGAGACAACTGCAGCCATGAGTTACCCCGTCAGCTTCGAGTTTTTCCCCACCAAGACGCCTGAAGGCGCGGCAAAGCATGTGGCCGTGCGTCAGGCGCTGTATGTGCGCAAGCCTCAGTTCTGCTCCGTCACCTATGGTGCGGGCGGCTCTACGCAGGCGGGCACCTTCACCATGGTGCAGGACATCCAAAGCGAAGGGGTGAGCGCGGCTTCGCACTTCTCCTGCATTGGTGCCACTCAAGATTCGGTGCGTGAAGAACTCACACAGCTCAAAGCCATGGGCGTCAAGCGCATCGTGGCCCTGCGCGGTGACTTGCCCAGCGGTTATGGCCTGGGCGGAGCGTTCCATTACGCCAGCGATCTTGTCGCATTTGTCCGACAGGAATTTGGTGACTGGTTTTATATCGAAGTAGCCGCCTATCCCGAAACGCACCCTCAAGCAAAGTCCCCACGTAGTGATCTGGACGCATTTGTTGCTAAAGTTCGCGCTGGTGCAGATTCAGCCATCACGCAATACTTCTACAATGCCGACGCATACATGCGCTTTGTAGATGAGGTGAAGGCCCTCGGGCTCGACGTTCCAGTCGTGCCGGGAATCATGCCAATCACCAGCTCTACACAGCTGATGCGCTTCTCGGATGCATGCGGCACCGAGATTCCGCGCTGGATTCGTCTGCGTCTGCAGGCGTACGGTGATGACACCGCTTCCATTCGTGCGTTCGGACTGGATGTCGTGACACATCTTTGCGAGCAGTTGCGCAGCCAGGGGGCTCCCGGGTTGCACTTCTATACGATGAACCAGAGCGTCGCCACTCTGGAGATCTGTGATCGTCTGGGTCTGTAAGCCATAAGCTTGCTGGCTGCGAGGCGGCCAGTCTTTGGCGGCTCTCACTTGAGATTTCAAGGAGATTGCGCCCGTGCAACCAAAATTTTCGCGCTTGCGTTGTTATCAATGGATAGGCTTGGCCGTCGTCACTGCGACCATGGCGGGCTGTGCACCGCTGCCTGAAAACACGGCAGATCAGGCTGCAGGCGTTCAGAGCCGTCCTTCAAGAGCCGCGGCACAACCCAGTGCCTCGGCACCTTTGCTGCCCGATGCTTACACCCGCAGCAACGCCCGCGACAAAGGTCTGGGCATCAAGGCCAACAAGCCTATTGATGCCGATCAGGCCGATACCCCTGAAGACAGCAATAAATACGAATTGAGCGTGCCGCGCGAAAGCGACCAGTCGGGTCTGGCTTCCTGGTATGGCGGACAATTTCATGGCCGTAAGACGGCCAGTGGCGAGCGTTTTGACAGCATGGATCTGACGGCGGCTCACAAGACGCTGCCTTTTGGCACACGTGTCTGCGTACGCAGCGCAGTGACCGGCAAAAGCGTGGTGGTGCGCATCAACGACCGCGGCCCGTTTGCGCCCGGTCGCATTATTGACCTGAGCAAGGGCGCTGCCCAAGAACTGGGCATGCTGGGCCTTGGCATCAAGCCAGTCGAGCTGTGGCAGCTCGACTCGGATGAAGATGAGTGCCCGGCCCGTCTCTCGACAGCAAGCAAAAAGCGCTCATCCAAGATGGCTGCAGGCACTTCCGCCAAGGGCGTCAAGGTGCGTGCTGCATCGGCAAGCAAGCCTGCTCGCAAAGTTTCTCAGACGGCCAAGCAAAGGCGCTGAACTGCCAGAGATGAAAAGCTTACTTGCTTGTACAGCAGAAGCCCCAGTGCAGGCGCAGCCTGGCGACTGCGCCCTGAGGTCAATGGGTTAATTACTTCCCGCCGGATTCCAGCGTGAACGCCGCATTTTCGTCTTGACCCAGCAGCTTGACGAGCTGAGGCATGGCGGGCTTGAGCTGCTCTTTCAGATTGAACGGCGGGTTGATCAGGAACATGCCGCTGGCAGGCAGACCGCCGCGCTCGGAGGTCTTGTTGCTCTTAACGGTGAGCGTGGCGTGCAGCCAGCTCTTACCGGCTTTGGTTGCCATGGTCTTGAGGCGCTTGGGCAGATCATGCGCATCAGGGCGAGGAATGATGGGGTACCAGACTGCATAAGTGCCGGTGGGGAAGCGCTTCAAGCTGTCCGCCACCATATCCAGCACGCGGCCGTAGTCCGTCTTTAATTCATAGCTGGGATCGCACAGCAGCAAGGCGCGGCGGGACGGTGGGGGCAGGAATTTTTTCACGCCCTCAAAGCCATCTTCCATAAGAATATTGACTTGGCGAGGCACTTCCAGCTGAGCCATGTTGCCCGCCAGTGAGCGCATGTCTGTGGGGTGCAGCTCAAAAGCTTTGAGGCGGTCATGACCGCGCAGCAGCGCCTGCGTAATGAAGGGTGAGCCGGGGTAGTTGCGAATCGCATTGCCCTGATTGAAGCTGCGCACCATCTGCATGTAGTTCTGCAGGATAGGGGCCAGCTCGGACTCCTTGGCTGCAACCAGACGCATGATGCCGTCGTCGGCTTCACCGCTTTTGCTGGCGTAGTCGCCGTCGAGGCGGTAAAGGCCTGCCCCGCCGTGGGTGTCGAGCACCGTCAGCGCAGCCTCTTTTTGCGTGAGGTATTGCACAGTGGCAATCAGGATGGAGTGCTTGAGCACATCAGCGTGATTGCCTGCATGAAAGGCGTGGCGGTAACTGAACATAGAGAAGGATGGTAACCAGCAGGGTAAAGGAGGAACAGCACTTTTTACCCTGTGGTTTTTAAAGGCTGCTGACGCCTTGTGTGCAGCGTGGGAATGAGGTCGTATGGGCTCATTCACAACAGGCTGCTGCACGAAAAAACGCAGGTTCTGGCGTTTTTGTATAATGGCGGGCTTCGCAGCGATTTTATGGTTCCCGCGGCGAAGGCTCAGGCTTCGGTCCGAGTAACCCCGCCTAAGAGGCTTCCTTTAAAAGATTCGTCTTTTTCGAGAAGAAGCACCGACCGCGGAAAAGGGACCGCCAAACCCTCTAGAAAGAGAAAACTCATGTCTACATTCAGCGCAAAGCCCGCTGAGGTGCAACACGAGTGGTTTGTGATTGACGCCACCGATAAGGTGCTCGGACGTGTCGCCAGCGAAGTGGCACTCCGTCTGCGCGGCAAGCACAAGGCCATTTACACACCTCACGTTGACACCGGTGACTACATTGTCATCATCAATGCTTCCAAGATCAAGGTCACTGGCACCAAGAACTTGGACAAGGTGTACTACCGTCACTCCGGTTTCCCCGGCGGCATCACTGCCACCAACTTCCGCGACCTGCAAGCCAAGTTCCCTGGCCGTGCTATCGAGAAGGCCGTTAAGGGCATGCTGCCCAAGGGTCCTCTGGGCTACGCCATGATCAAGAAGCTCAAGGTTTACGGTGGTGCTGAGCACCCTCACACCGCTCAACAGCCTAAAGTGCTGGAAGTCTAAGGAGTCGAGATGATTGGTGATTGGAATAACGGCACTGGCCGTCGTAAATCTAGCGTCGCTCGCGTGTTCCTGAAGAAGGGCTCCGGCAAGATTACTGTGAATGGCAAGGACATTCAAGAGTACTTTGGCCGCGGCACCTCCATCATGATCGCAAAGCAACCCCTGGCTCTCACAGAGAACCTGGAGTCTTTCGACATCCAAGTGAACGTCCATGGCGGCGGCGAATCCGGTCAAGCCGGTGCAGTTCGTCACGGCGTTACTCGCGCTCTGATCGACTATGACGCAGCTCTGAAGCCTGCACTGAGCCAAGCCGGCTTCGTGACTCGCGATGCTCGTGAAGTTGAGCGTAAGAAGGTTGGTCTGCGTGGTGCTCGTCGCGCCAAGCAGTTCTCGAAGCGTTAATTCGTTTCCCAGCCAGAAAGACTCCCCGGAGTCTTTCCGCGAGAAACCGCTCCGAACGCAAGTTCAGGGCGGTTTTTTTATGGGCGCTGTATTCCTCTTTATTCCTGTTGGCTTTGCTTGAAAAGCGCTTTGGGCAATGTCCCCACTTGGTTTGGCGACAAAGAAATGCGGTCTGAATTCCCGAGCCCGTTGCTGTACCATTTCAGTCAATCAAGAACCTACGGAGTATTGCCATGAGCGCCGTTGCTGAAACCACGACTACTGAAATGCCTTCCCCCATCGTCTTCACCGACAGCGCTGCTGCCAAGGTGGCGGATCTGATCGCCGAAGAAGGCAATCCTGATCTGAAGCTGCGCGTTTTTGTGCAAGGTGGTGGCTGCTCTGGCTTCCAGTACGGTTTCACGTTCGATGAAATCACCAACGACGACGACACCACCATGACCAAGCGTGGCGTCTCTTTGTTGATCGACTCCATGAGCTACCAGTATCTGCTGGGTGCCGAGATCGACTACAAGGAAGACCTGCAAGGTGCGCAGTTCGTGATCAAGAACCCCAATGCCTCCACCACTTGCGGTTGCGGCTCCAGCTTCTCGGTCTAAGTCCTCTATGCATGTTTGCACGCCAGCCACTCCGGTTCTGGCGCTTGCACACCGTTTAAGCCGCTGCTCGTCAGCGGCTTTTTTGTTGCCGCACGCCTTTTGACCGGAGTCGCTCATGAGCGAGACACCCCTCACGCGCAGCAGTGCGCCCCACAAAGAGAGATTGCTCTGGCTGGTGGCCATTGGCTTTTTCATGCAGACGCTGGATGCCACCATCCTCAACACGGCGCTGCCCGCCATGTCGCAGGAGCTGGGCGAGAGTCCCATGAAGATGCAGTCCGTCATCGTGGCCTATGCGCTGACCACGGCCATGCTGATTCCCGCGACCGGCTGGGTGGCTGATCGCTTTGGCACGCGTCGCATCTATGCTCTGGCGATTGGCTTGTTTGTGCTGGGCTCGGTACTGTGCGCGCTGTCGCCCAGCCTGCCGTTTCTGATTGCGGCGCGTGTGGTGCAGGGCGTGGGCGGCGCCATGATGCTGCCCGTGGGGCGACTGGCTGTGCTGCGTACCTATCCGCGCGGCGAGTTCATCCGTGCGATGAGTTTTATCGCCATTCCGGGGCAGGTAGGGCCGCTGCTGGGTCCCATGCTGGGCGGCTGGATGGTGGAGTACGCCAGCTGGCACTGGATTTTCTGGATCAACGTGCCCGTGGGTCTGATCGGGCTGTGGGCCACATGGCGCTGGTTTCCGCAAAGCGCATCGGTGGTCGTTCATCGTTTTGACATCAAGGGCTACAGCATGCTGGCCTTTGGCATGGTGGCCATCTCGGTGGCGCTGGATGGCATGTCGGGCATGGGGCTGGGCATGGCGCTGGTCGTTGTACTCATGGTGTTTGGTCTGGCCAGTCTCGCCAGCTACTGGATGCATGCGCTGCGGGTCGATGAGCCTTTGTTCCCGCCAGCGCTGTTCAAGGTGCGCTCACTGCGCGTGGGTCTGCTGGGCAATCTGTTTGCGCGCTTTGGTAGTGGTGCTGCGCCGTTTCTCATTCCGTTGCTACTGCAGATTGGCTTGAAGATGTCGCCCATGCATGCCGGCATGATGATGCTGGCCACCGTGCTGGGCAGCATGCTCGTCAAACGCATTGCCGTGCGCACCGTGCAGCACATTGGCTACAAGCGCGTGCTGCAGGTCAACTCCGTCATGCTGGCCCTGATGCTGGCCTCGTTCGGTCTGGTGGCAGAGGGCACGCCAACCTGGCTGCTGCTGGTGCAGCTTTTCATTTTTGGTGGCTTTAACTCCATGCAGTTCTCGGCCATGAACTCGGTCACGCTCAAGGATATGGAAGGCGAATTTGCCAGCAGCGGCAACAGCCTTTTGTCCATGGTGCAGATGCTGGCCATGAGCATGGGTGTGGCGCTGGCCGGCGCGTTGCTGACCGGTTTTGGCGATATGTGGCCCGAAGACGGAGGTGGCCGCCTGCTGTCGATTCGCGCCACTTTTGTGACCGTGGCTTTGATGACGCTGGCGGCCACGCTGGTGTTCAGTCAGCTCGATAGCGATGAGCCAGTACGCCCTGCACCCGATGGTGGCGATGCTTAAAAATTAATAGCTGGTAGCGCCTGCTAAATATGAGTTTCAGGATATTTAATGCCTGAAATTCTTGATTAACAAGCGCTTGCAGCTATCAATGCAGAAACACGCGATAGCGCCTCACCTTGGTACTTTCCCGAGGAGAGGCGATTTTTTACGGGTTCTCCCTTGATTTTGGTCGCAGATATATCGCGTGCTGCATAGCCCTTATGAGCGCGGCTATATGAGAAGCTGCTAACGCACGCGTAGTCTCTCGATGAAGACTACGCTTGGTATGCATTTTGCATACAGGCAGTCCACCTAATTCTGTCCCACGATCATGAGCACCAGTCACAACTCTCAACCCATACGCTTCTACCACCGCGGCGAGGTGGTCGAAGTGCAAGGCCCGCACCCTACCCGCTCGGTGCTGCAGTGGCTGCGTGAGGATGCGCACTGCACGGGCACCAAGGAAGGTTGCAACGAAGGCGATTGCGGCGCCTGCACGGTGGTCATTGGCGAGCTAGCCGAGGCCGGTGATGCGCAGGCCATCAACGGGCTGAAGCTGCAGGCCGTCAACGCCTGCATTCAATTTCTGCCCAGCCTGCATGGCAAGGCCTTGTTCACGGTGGAAGACCTCAAGACCCAGTGCGCAGGCAAGGCTGCCTGTGCTGGCAAGCCTGCCGCGCAAGCTTTGCACCCCGTGCAGCAAGCCATGGTGGAGTGCCACGGCTCGCAATGCGGCTTTTGCACGCCCGGCATCGTCATGTCGCTGTGGTCCAGCTATGAGCTTCATCAACAGCAAAGCACCCAGCCCACGCGCCAGCAACTGGCCGATGAGCTGTCGGGCAATCTGTGCCGCTGCACTGGCTACCGCCCCATTCTGGATGCGGGCCAGCGTATGTTTGATTTGCCACAGGTACGCCTCGACACCGCGCCAGTAGTCGCTGCGTTGCAAAACCTGAAGGGCAGTGCCGAGGGGCTGAACTACGTGCACAGCCAGGGCATGCGCACCGATCACTTTCACGCTCCGCTCACGCTGGATGTGCTGGCCAGCCTGTATGAGGCTAAGCCCATGGCGCGCATCGTGGCGGGCTCTACCGATGTGGGGCTGTGGGTCAACAAGCAGCTCCGAGACTTGGGCGACATCATCTACGTGGGTGATGTGGCCGAGATGAAGCGTATTGAGGTTCGGCAGGACGCTGAGGGCGGCGAGCTGTACATAGGCGCAGGCGCATCGCTTGAGGCGGCATGGAGTGCGCTGGTGCAGCGCTGGCCCAGCCTTGCCGATGTGTGGCTGCGTTTTGCCTCCAAGCCCATTCGCCACGCGGGCACCATGGGCGGCAACGTGGCCAATGGCTCGCCCATTGGTGATTCGCCGCCCGTGCTGATGGCGCTGGATGCGCAGATCGAGTTGCGCAAGGGCGAGCGCGTGCGCCGCATGCCATTGCAGGATTTCTATCTGGACTATATGAAGAACCAGCTTGAGAGTGGCGAGTTTGTGCAGGCGCTGGCCGTGCCACTGGCCGCCATGCAGCGCCAGGTGCGGGGCTACAAGATCAGCAAGCGTTTTGACTGCGATATCTCGGCCTTGTGCGCAGGCTTTGCGCTGGAGCTGGAGGGCGATATGGTCAAGGCCGTGCGACTGGCTTTTGGCGGCATGGCTGCTACGGTAAAGAGAGCGGCAGGCGCAGAAGCAGTCTTGGCTGGAAAGGTGTGGAGCCTTGAAAACGTCAAAGCTGCGCAAGCCGCGCTGGCGCAGGACTTCAAGCCCATGAGCGATATGCGCGCCAGTGCCGATTACCGCTTGAAGGTAGCGCAGAACCTGATCCAGCGTCTGTGGCTGGAAACGCGCACTGACCAGCCCTTGAATCTGGATGCCACCAGCGTGTGGAGCGTGATGCCCCATGTCATTCCCGCCGCCGTGGAGCAAGGAGTCTGAGATGAACAACCCCCGTGAATTGACGAATGAACTGGTGGCCGAAGCCTTTGCCGACTACCGCAAGAACCTGGCTAACCGCATCGATGAAGGCGCAGAAGCCACGGCTCAAAGCCAGGGCGCACGCGTGGGCGTGAGCCGCAAGCATGAATCTGCCCATCTGCATGTGGCCGGTGAGGCGGCCTATATCGACGATCTGCCCGAGCTGGAAGGCACGCTGCACTGCGCTCTGGGCCTGTCGTCCGTGGCCCATGGCCGCTTGACGGCGCTGGCGCTGGAAGCGGTGCGTGCCATGCCCGAGGTGGTGGATGTCATTACCGCTGCCGATATTCCCGGTGTCAACGACTGCGGCTCCATCATTCATGACGACCCGATTTTGTGCGACGGTGAGATTCGCTATGTGGGCCAGCCCCTGTTTGCCGTGATTGCCCGTACCCGCGAGGCGGCAAGGCGCGCAGCGGCGCTGGCCAAGGGTGCCGCCACGATTACCGAGCTGCCGCCTGTGCTGACGCCGCAACAAGCCCACGAGCTGGGCCAGTACGTGATGCCGCCCATGCACCTTGAGCGCAGCACGCACGCTGGCGGCACACGCGCCGCCATTGATGCAGCGCCGCATCGTGTCACAGGTACATGGGATGTGGGCGGGCAGGAGCAGTTTTATCTGGAAGGGCAGATCAGCTACGCCACACCCAAGGAAGATGGCGCGGTGCACCTGCATTGCTCCACCCAGCACCCTAGCGAAATGCAGCATCTGGTGGCGCATGCTTTAGGCGTGGCTTCGCACAGCGTACATGTGGAATGCCGCCGTATGGGCGGCGGCTTTGGCGGTAAAGAATCGCAATCGGCGCTGTTTGCCTGCGTGGCGGCGGTGGCTGCTGTGCGCCTGAACAGGCCGGTGAAGCTGCGGTTGGATCGCGATGACGACTTCATGATCACTGGTCGCCGTCACTGCTTCTGGTATGAATACGAAGTGGGCTATGACGATGAAGGCCGTGTGCTGGGGGCTGAGATTTCCATGGTCTCGCGTGCCGGGCATTCAGCTGATCTGTCTGCACCGGTGATGACGCGGGCGCTGTGCCACTTTGACAATACCTACTGGCTGCCAAATGTCAGCGCCCATGGCTATATGGGCAAGACCAATACGCAGAGCAACACGGCTTTTCGTGGTTTTGGTGGACCGCAGGGCGCGATTGCGATTGAAAGCATTCTGGACACGGTGGCCCGTAATCTGGGGCGCGACCCGCTGGATGTGCGCCGCGTCAACTTCTATGGCAAGACCGAGAACAACATCACGCCTTACCAGCAGCCGGTGACTGACAACGTCATTCACGAACTGGTAGCCGAGCTGGAGCAGACCAGCGACTACCGCGCACGGCGTGCAGCGGTGAATGCCTTTAACGCGCAAAGCCCCGTGCTCAAGCGCGGGCTGGCGCTGACGCCGCTAAAGTTCGGCATCTCTTTCAATGTGGCCCACTTCAATCAGGCCGGTGCGTTGGTGCATATCTACACCGATGGCTCGATTCTGGTGAACCATGGCGGCACAGAAATGGGTCAGGGCCTGAACACCAAGGTGGCGCAGGTCGTGGCGCATGAGCTGGGCGTGGCATTTGAAAAAGTGCGCGTCACAGCGACGGACACCACCAAGGTGGCGAATACTTCCGCCACTGCGGCATCCACCGGAGCCGACCTGAACGGCAAGGCCGCGCAGGATGCGGCCAGCCAGTTGCGCGTGCGCCTTGCGGAGTGCGCAGCGCGCCTGCATGGCGGCGATGCCAAAGATGTGCGCTTTGCCAACGATGCCGTGCAGGTCAACGGGCAGAGCCTGCCGTTTGGCGAGCTGGTGCACAGCGCCTATCTGCAGCGCGTGCAACTGTGGTCCGACGGCTTTTACGCCACGCCGGGCCTGCACTGGGACGGCAAGGCCATGAAAGGCCACCCCTTCTTCTACTTCGCCTATGGCGCGGCGGTGAGTGAGGTGGTGATAGACACGCTGACCGGTGAGTGGAAGCTGCTGCGCGCCGATGTGCTGCACGATGTAGGCCGTTCGCTGAATCCTGCGGTCGATGTGGGCCAGGTCGAAGGAGCCTTTATTCAAGGCATGGGCTGGCTGACGACGGAGGAGCTGGTCTGGCATCCGCAAAACGGCAAGCTGATGACGCATGCACCCAGCACCTACAAAATCCCCACCGCCAATGACTGCCCGCCCGTGTTTAACGTGCGCCTGTTTGAGGGCGATAACTTCGAAGACTCCATTCACCGCAGCAAGGCCGTAGGCGAGCCGCCATTGCTGCTGCCGTTCTCGGTCTTTTTTGCGATCCGTGATGCGGTGTCTTCAGTGGCTGCGCATCAAATCAATCCGCCCCTGCGTGCACCCGCGACCGCAGAGGCCATCCTGAGAGCAGTGGAAGCCGTTCAAGGGCACACTCCCTGACTTTTCCCATTGGGTGTTGTCGCCCTGCGGGGCGACAGCCGTTCTGAATCATGGCTGTTTGCCGCGGGGCAAGGCTATGTGCTGCGCCATCGATTCGATGGCGTAGGACCGGGCGCGTTCCTCGCGTTGCGCCTTGCATGCAAAACAACACGGAGACTATGCAATGAACTGGACAGAGCGGATTTTTAAACTGAGTGAGCACAAGACCAATGTGCGAACGGAGCTGGTGGCGGGGTTGACGACCTTTCTATCAATGGCCTACATCATGTTCGTCAACCCATCCATTCTGGGTGACGCGGGCATGCCCAAGGGCGCAGTGTTTGTGGCGACCTGCCTGATCGCGGCGCTGGGCTCCACCATCATGGCGCTATACGCCAACTACCCGATTGCGCTGGCACCGGGCATGGGTCTGAATGCGTACTTCGCCTATGTGGTGGTGCTCAAGATGGGCTACACCTGGGAGGCCGCGCTGGGGGCGGTGTTCGTTTCGGGTTGTCTGTTCCTGATCTGCACCATGCTGGGCTTGCGTGAGCTCATAATCAAGGGTATACCGCAGTCCATACGCGTCTCCATCACCGTTGGTCTGGGGCTTTTCCTGGCGCTGATTGCGCTCAAGACTGCCGGCGTGGTTGCCGCTGACCAGAATACCTATGTGACGCTGGGTGACCTGCATAAGCCCGAGGTCATCATGGCGTTGCTGGGCTTTTTGCTGATTGTGGTGCTCGATCGCCTCAAGGTCCCAGGTGCCTTGCTGATCGGCATTTTGGCCGTGACGGTGGCCTCGTTCTTCTTCGGTGGCAACACTTTCCACGGCATCTTCTCGGCGCCTCCTTCCATCGAGCCCACCTTCATGAAGCTCGACATCAAGACGGCGCTGACCACGGGCTTCCTCAATGTGGTGCTGGTCTTCTTCCTGGTCGAGCTGTTTGACGCTACGGGTACGCTGATGGGTGTGGCTCGCCGCGCCGGTTTGCTGGTGCCCGAGCGCATGGGGCGCTTCAACCGCTCGCTGCTGGCCGATTCTGGCGCGATTTTTGTGGGCTCCATTCTGGGTACTTCCAGTACCACGGCTTATGTGGAAAGCGCTGCCGGTGTGCAGGCCGGCGGCCGCACGGGCCTGACGGCGCTGACCGTGGCTGTGCTGTTCCTGGCCTGTCTGTTCATTGCTCCGCTGGCCGGTGTGGTGCCTGGCTATGCCACGGCGCCTGCGCTGCTATTTGTAGCCTGCCTGATGCTGCGCGACTTGACTGAGGTGGAGTGGGATGAAACCACAGAAGCTGTACCCGCTGTGGTTACCGCGCTGATGATGCCTTTCACCTACTCCATCGCCAACGGTCTGGCCTTTGGTTTCATCACCTACGCCGTGCTCAAGCTGTTCACAGGCAAGGTCAAGGAAGTGCACTGGATCATGTGGGTGATCGCGGCGCTGTTCCTGTTCAAGTTTGTCTACATCGGCGGTCATTGAGCGCTTGAGCGCTGATCGAGCCAGGGCCTGATCCGTCGTGCCATGCTAGCCAGCCAACTGGCGAGCCGACATGGTCTGATGGAGCCGGTCGCGAAGTAAATCAAAGCTGCAACAAGCAGTCCGGCTACTGGTGGGTCGGACTGCTTTTTGCATTGTTGTGCCTTGATGAGGAGACACCCCGGGCGGACAGTCATCTCTGCAGGCTTCAACAACATTGATTTCATGAGCATATTTCTGAATCAAAGGTTGTTACGCGCTTGCGTGAAAAGCAGAAATGACAGCATGCAGCCTTAAGTGTCTGGCTGCGCAGCGAAATTCACGCGAAGCTGGTAGGTCGGCCTCGTCTCTTGGATGAGTTGGTTGTTTCTAAATTTGAATTCAATATTTTTATATCTATCGACGGCTCCCTAGCATCTGCCCCATTGCATACATGGGGAGAAGAAAGTGGACAAGCGTCGATTTCTGCTGGCGGGGCCTTCATTGCTGGCAGTGGCAGCCATGGGTGCCTCCAGTGCTGCACATGCGGCGGCAGACGCCAAGACCAAGCTGGTCATTGCTGACCAGAGCGAGCTGATTCGCCATTTGCTGGATGCCAGTGGTGAACGTAAGAAGGTTGGCTTTCAGCTGGAGCTACCCAATTTTGCAGGCGGCCCGGCCATTTTTGAAGCCATCCGTGCTGGGGCGCTGGATATGGCTTATGTGGGAGACACTCCTCCCATCCAGGCCAGGGCTGCCGGCGTCAATCTGCCCATCGTCGCGACCTTCACCCGAGCCAGAGCGGAATATCGCTTGGTTCAGCATGCCGGGGTCGGCGTGGAGCGCCTGAGTGATCTGCGTGGCAAACGTGTGAGCTATGTGGAAGGATCGGGGCGCCAAGCTTTCCTGATCGAGGCACTGAATCGTGCGGGTCTGACGCTCAAGGATGTCACCTTGGTGCATCTGCGCGTGGCTGAGCTCAATGATGCTTTGCGCGCCCGTGCAGTGGATGTCGCAACCCTTGCTGAACCGCATGTCACGCGACTGTCCAAGCAGATTGGTGCGCGTGTGGTGCCCGACCCGCTGGAGCGTCAGCTGCTGCCATCGACCTCCTACATTTATGCCCGTCCGGATGTACTGGCAGATCCGCAGAAAGCAGAAGCCATTCGCGAGTTTTTGGCTTCCTTCGTGCGTGCGGGGCGATGGAGCAATACCCACCGCAATGAATGGGGGCAGCACTACTTCCGCAATTTTCAGCGCCTGGACGCCGAGAGCGTGGCCGCCATTCAGGCAGCGCAAGCTCCGCTGGAGTTTCAAACGGCGACGGAAGCATTGCCCCATCATCAAAAGCTCATCGACATCCTGCACAGCGCAGGCAGTCTGCCGCAGCGTCTGGATGCCAAGGGCTCGTTCTTGGCGAGCTACGACGGCGTGATCGTCGCCAATCGCTGAGGAGCGCTCGATGACACAGATTCCTCTGGAAGTTCGCGTAAGCGGTTGGCAGCCTCAAGTCAGGTCGCCTGCTGCGATGCAAGACAAGAAAACATTGGCACTGGTGCCGCCTCGCTTGTCGCCAGGCATGTTGCTGGCCGGGCCTGTGCTGCTTCTGGTTGTGTGGGAGGCTGCGTCGCGCCTGGGCTACCTTTCGCCGGAGACGCTGACGGCACCTTCACAGGCCCTGCGCTCAGGCTATGAGATGGTTCTCGACGGAAGCCTGCTGCCGCATCTACTGGCTTCGGCCGGGCGTGCCTACACCGGACTGTTTCTGGGCATTCTGGTTGGCTTGTTGCTGGCGCTGGCCGCAGGACTGACCCGCACGGGTGAAGCCCTGATTGATGGCCTGGTGCAGATCAAGCGGGCTGTCCCCACGCTGGCGCTGATTCCGCTGGCCATTATCTGGCTGGGCATTGGGGAGGCGATGAAGGTTTTCCTGATCTTTACAGCGGTGTTGATTCCCATCTATATCAACACGCATGCGGCGCTGCGCAGCATCGATATCGGTCATGTGGAGCTGGCGCAGACGCTTGGGCTGTCGCGTGCCGAATTCATCCGCAAGGTGGCGCTGCCTGGCGCATTGCCAGGCTTCTTTGTGGGTCTGCGCATGGCCGTTTCGCTGTGCTGGACGGCTCTGGTGGTGCTGGAGCTGATCAACACACAAACCGGCATCGGCTATCTGATGAACCGAGCCCGTGATTGGGGGCAGACCGATGTCATCGTGGTGGGCATCCTCATCTACGCCATGCTGGGTCTGCTGTCCGATGCTGCGGTGCGCCGCCTAGAGGCGCATGTGCTGTCCTATCGGAGGTCGCTGGGATCATGAGTACGCCTTCTTTGGCAGGTACCGTACACCTGCATGGTTTCAGTCGCAGCTTTCATGGCAAACAGGTGCTCCATGATATTCATCTTGATATTCCGCAGGGGCAGTTTGTAGCGCTGCTGGGGGAGTCAGGCTCGGGCAAGACCACGCTGTTGCGAGCCCTGGCCGGTCTGGATGCTGATGCACAGAGCTCGGGAGCCGCAGCGGCGCATGGCAATGTGTCCGTGTTGTTTCAGGACTCACGTTTGTTGCCGTGGCTGAGCGTGCTGGACAACCTGACGCTGGGCCTGGACGCCAAGGAAGTCCGGTCTGCCGCAGGGCAATTGCTCCGAGAGGTGGGTCTGGCAGACAAGGCCGCAGTCTGGCCCAGCACCCTGTCTGGTGGGCAGAAGCAGCGTGCGGCACTGGCTCGTTCTTTGCTGCGTGAGCCTCATGTGCTGCTGGCCGACGAACCCTTTGGCGCCCTGGATGCTTTGACCCGCATACGCATGCATGGCTTGCTGCGGCGCATGGTAGACCGGATTCGCCCGACGGTGATTCTGGTCACTCATGACGTGGATGAATCCTTGCTGCTCGCAGACCGAATTCTGGTGCTCAAGGACGGAAAGATTGCTGAAGACCATGCGGTGGGCTTGGCCCATCCGCGGCGACTGGATCACCCCGCTTTCATGCAGCTGCGCGCGACCTTGCTGCGCAGCCTGGGTGTGGAAACTGAATTTGCCTGAAAGAGTTTTGCCATGACACGACAACTACACCTGAACCTGTTTCTGATGACACGAGGCCACCATGAAGGGGCCTGGCGTCACCCCGGTGCCAATCGCAAGGCGATGACCGATCTGGAACTGTATGTGGATGCAGCCCGCATTGCCGAGGCCGCCAAGTTCGATGCTGTTTTTCTGGCAGATGGGCTGGTCGGACCTGACAGCGGGCAGATGGCCTCATCAGGTTTGCTGGAGCCGCTGCTGCTGCTGGCTGCTTTGGCGCAGCATACGCAGCGCATCGGGCTGATCGGTACGGCTTCAACCACCTACAGCCTGCCTTATACGCTGGCGCGACAGTTCGCCACACTGGATCATCTCTCCAAAGGTCGTGCAGGCTGGAACATCGTGACCTCCTGGCTGCCCAAGGCCGGTGAAAACTACGGGCTGAGTGAGAACGTGGAGCACGCGGAGCGCTACCGTATTGCCGAAGAATTTGTCACTGCTGTGGATGCGCTATGGCGCAGTTTCCCGCAAGGGGCCTTGGTAGATGACGCTGAATCAGGTCAGTTCCTGGATATTGGCCAGGTGCGCCCCGCCAACTATGTGGGGACACATATCCGCACGCGCGGGCCTTTGAATGTGCCGGGCAGCCCACAAGGGCGTCCGGTTCTGGTGCAGGCCGGGCAGTCCGAGACCGGCCGTGCATTTGCCGCGCAGTGGGCGGAGGCCATTTTTACGGCACATGGCAGCAAAGAGTCGGCGCAGGGTTTCTATGCCGACATCAAGGGAAAGGCGCAGGCTTTGGGGCGCGGGGCTGAAGACATTGTGATTTTGCCGGGCATCAGTGCGGCCATTGGCTCTACAGAGTATGAAGCCCGTCAGGTATGGGAGGAACTCGACAGCCTGACCAGTGTTGAGGTGGGTCTGACCCGCCTGTCTGCACGCTTTGGCGGTCATGATTTCAGCCGTCTGCCGCTGGATCGCCAGCTCACGCGAGATGATTTTCCGGACCCCACGCTGGTAGAGGCCTCCAAGAGCCGCGTTATCGGGTATGTGGAGACTACGTTGCGTGATGGGCTCACGCTGCGTCAACTGCTTAAGCGATTGGCGGGGGCACGTGGTCATCTGGCGATTGCCGGTACACCCGAGCAGGTGGCGGACACGATTGAAGATTGGTTTCGCACTGGCGCGGCCGATGGCTTTAATGTGATGCCGCCGGTCATCACGCAGCAGCTGGAATTGTTTGCCAGTGAGGTTGTGCCCATTCTGCGCAAGCGTGGACTGTTTCGCAGCGAGTACGAGAGCAGTACGCTGCGCGGACACTTCGGCCTGCCAGACCTGCCAGACCTGCCAGACCTGCCAGACCTGCCAGACCTGCCAGACCTGCCAGACCTGCCAGACCTGCCTGCTGTTCAGCACAAGACACGGACCGCTACAGCAGTGGAGGCATAAGCCGTTAAGCGAATGCGATCCGGCCAGCGTTTTCGCCGTTATGCGGGGTAAATGGCACCCAGAATTCGCGGGCCGCGTGCGCCTGTCACACTGGGCAGATTGCCGGGCAGACCCAATATGCACTGGCGTGCCAGCCAGGCAAAGGCGGCGGCCTCCACCTCCAGGGGCGGCAGGCCGCGCTCTGCCGTAGTGGTGACGGTTACACCTGGCAGCAGCGCGGCAAGGCGCTGCATGAGGTGGCTGTTGAGCGCACCGCCACCGCACACCAGCAACTGCTTGCCGCCCTTACCAAAGTGCTGTACGGCATGGACGCAACTGACGGCGGTGAATTCCGTCAAGGTGGTTTGCACATCAACAGGCGCAGCCTGCGCTGCATGGCGCAGCAGGTGCTGGGCCAGCCAGTCGGCATGAAACAGGTCACGCCCCGTGCTCTTGGGCGGCTCTTGGGCCAGATACGGGTCGCTGAGCATGGCGGCCAGCAGCTCTGGGATGACTTGGCCGCTTGCGGCCCACTGGCCACTTTCGTCGTAGGCCTTGCCGGTGTGGCGCAGGCACCAACCGTCCATCAGTGCATTGCCAGTACCTGTATCAAAGCCTAGTACGCTGCCATCCGCACCCAGCACGCTGAGGTTGGCAATGCCGCCAATATTGAGCACCAGCGCTGTTTGGTCAGCCAAGCCAAACAAGCCTTGATGAAATGCGGGCACCAGCGGCGCGCCCTGGCCGCCAGCGGCCACATCGCGGCTGCGCAGGTCTGCGACTACGGTGATGCCTGTCAGCTCGGCCAGCAGGGCGGGGCTGTTGAGCTGCAGGGTGTAGCCCGTGCCATCAAACAGCTGCGGGCGGTGGCGTACGGTCTGACCGTGCGCGCCTAGGGCCGCGACTTGAGTGGCTACAACGCCGCTATCGGCCAGCAGTGTCTGAACGACTTTAGCGTAATGGCGCACCAGTGCGCTGGCGGCCAGGGCTGCTCGGTGCAGTTCATCGGTACCGCCCGGAGTGTTCAAGGACAGCAGCTCGGCGCGCAGCTCTGCATCAAAGCTGCAACTGGCGTGTTGCAGCACTTGGGTGCCTTGGCTGAAGTCGACCAGAACGCCATCGACCCCGTCTAGCGAGGTGCCGGACATGAGTCCGATATACAGAGAGCTTTGGGCGGCTTGTTCAATGGCGTTGGGCATAGTTCAGGTCACAGAGTTGGCGCAGTATTTACTATCTTAGCTGTAGCGAATAGCGCATGTACATCAAGCGCTACAGCCTATTTTGAGCATAAAAAAGGGCTGCAATTGCAGCCCTTTGGGATGGTGTCTGGCCAGATCAGCGTGCACTGGCCACGGAATAGGATTGCGTGCCGGCATTGAGCTCGATGCGCATCTGCGCAGCCAGCTTGTCAAAATCAGGGCGTGCAGCCTTGCTGATGGGTTGGGCTGCATCGGTGATTTTGGCGATGGTCAGCGGGTCACGCTGCTCGCCCTTTTCGCGGAACTCGAAGTGCAGGTGCGGGCCAGTGGCCCAGCCGGTGGAGCCCACGGCACCGATGATGTCGCTTTGCTCGACACGCTGGCCTTGCTTGACATCAATGCGGCTCAGGTGTGCGTAGACGGTGGTCTGATGGTTGGCGTGCTCGACAAAAATCACATTGCCATAGCCGTTTTGCACACCGGCAAAGGACACGGTGCCGTCACCCACAGTGCGAACCTTGGTGCCAGTGGCTGCCGCAAAGTCGGTACCCAGGTGAGCGCGCCAGGTTTTGTGAATGGGGTGCACACGCATGGAGAAGCCGCTGCTGATGCGGGAGAACTCCACCGGGTAGTTCAGGTAGGCCTGGCGCAGGCTCTTGCCGTCCAGCGTGTAGTAGGCGCCTTTTTTGCTGGCTTCCTGGAACCACATGGCCTGATGTGTCCTGCCGTTGTTGTGGAACTCGGTACTCAGCACGCGGCCAGCGCGCAGAGGCTCGCCATCGGCTTCCAGTGATTCGTAGACCACGGCAAAGCGGTCGCCCTTGCGCAGGCCGCGGCGGAAGTCCAGATCACCTTGAAAGATGTCAGACATCTGCATGGTGACGGAGTCTGGGATGTCGGCTGCGTCGGTGGCCGCAAAGAACGAGGAACGAATGACGCCGCCGGCCAGACGAGGCGAGGCGGTGAGTTTGCCGGTTTCGATCTTGGATTGCAGCTTGCCTTCAACGCGACCTACGGTCAGGCGCTGGAAGGTGCCATCTTCGTTGGGTGCCCAGCGCACGGTCAGCTGGCTCAACTGGTGGTCGGGCGTGGTTTCGGCGGAAACCAGGCGACCGGCACGGCCGAGTACGTTCTGGCGCATGGCATCGTTGCTGCGCAGAAAGGCTGCGGCCTGTGGGTCGGCAATGCCAAGGCGCTGCAGCAGCGACTCGGCCGTGTCGTTGCCACGGGTGGTTTCAGAACGGTAAAGAGAGAAAGACTGCACGTCTGTCAGTTCTGCCAGGTCCTGACCAGCGGCCAGCGAGGGAACGGTTTCAGTCAGCGTGCGAACGGGGAGGTCGGCGGGGTCTGGGCCGAGGCTGGCCACAGCAAAGGCACCACTGCCACCGGTCAGCAAAACAGTTGCCAGCGCAGCCGTGGCGCGCTTGGGGTGTTTTTGCAGGGCCGATGTCAGCTGCACCCACAGGGTAACGCCGGCATTTTTCAAGCCAGTAATCAAAACTTCAAATCCTTGGGAGAGCGTGTCTGTTGAATTGGCCTTTGTTGCGGTCGACACGACTCCATCAGCTCAACCGTTCCATAAGTCCATCCACAGAGGTCTATATGAGGGAGCAGTCTAGAATTGACCGTAACACCAAACCCCCAAGTATATCGACCGCGTCCTACCGCGCCTGCCGAAAAACCCTTATGAATCAATCTGCTGTTACAAGTTTCCCCGTGACCGACAGAGTGAACCAAGCGCTGGAAGTCACTCTTCGTGGGGTCGATGAACTGTTGCCCAAGGACGAATGGATCAAGAAACTGGCCAAGTCCGAAGCCACGGGCGTGCCTTTGCGCATCAAGCTGGGTCTGGACCCAACGGCTCCTGACATCCATCTGGGCCACACTGTGGTGCTCAACAAGATGCGCCAGTTGCAGGATCTGGGTCACACGGTCATTTTCCTGATCGGTGACTTCACCACGCTGATTGGCGACCCCTCGGGCCGTAATTCGACCCGCCCGCCGCTGACTGCCGAGCAGATCAAGGTCAACGCCGAGACTTACTACACCCAGGCTGCCAAGGTGCTGGACCCGACCAAGACCGAAGTACGTTACAACAGCGAATGGTGCGACCAACTGGGCGCACGCGGCATGATTCAGCTGTCGGCCAAGTACACGGTGGCGCGCATGATGGAGCGCAACGACTTTCACACCCGTTTCACCGAAGGCAGCTCGATCAGCCTGCACGAGTTTCTGTACCCGCTGCTGCAGGGTTACGACTCGGTGGCACTCAAGTCTGATCTGGAGCTGGGCGGAACGGACCAGAAGTTCAATCTGCTGATGGGTCGCCATTTGCAGGTCGAGTATGGGCAAGAGGCGCAGTGCGTGCTCACAATGCCTTTGCTGGTGGGGCTGGATGGCGTGGACAAGATGTCCAAGTCCAAGAACAATTACATCGGCATTACCGAAGACGCCAACACCATGTTCGCCAAGGTGCTGTCGATCTCCGACACGCTGATGTGGGACTGGTACACCCTGCTGTCCTTCAAGAGCTTGGCCGACATTGCGGCGCTCAAGGCCGAGATTGAAGCCGGTGGCAACCCCAAGCACGCTAAGGTGGCGCTGGCCAAGGAAATCACTGCGCGCTTCCACAGTGCCGAAGCCGCCGATGCAGCCGAGCAGGACTTCATCAACCGCTCCAAGGGCGGCATTCCTGATGAAATTCCTGAAGTGGCCTTCTCGGGCGCCCCCATGGGCATTGCTGCGTTGGTCAAGCAAGCCAATCTTGCCGCGTCGAATGGCGAAGCCAACCGCCTGATTGACGGCGGCGGTGTGCGCGTTGATGGCGTGGTGATCAGCGACAAGGGCTTGAAGCTGGATGCGGGCACTTTTGTGTTGCAAGTGGGCAAGCGCAAGTTTGCGCGAGTGACTTTGAGCTAACTGCCTGAGGCGCTTTGCGCCTTCTCCTCTTTCTCTACGCGCATTGCGCTAAGGAAGGGGACCCACTCGACGCGTTAGAGGGAATGATCTCTAAAAAGAGAGCTGCTTACGCTTGATACTGCTGTGTTTCAAATTCTTTTGTATTTGAAACCTTTGCAGATCATGCGCGAGCAGCTCTCTTTTTGCTTATGGCTTGATCGTTTGTTCGTCTTGCATGGCGGCGCGGGTTTTGTCGGCTTCGGTCATCAGCCATTGGCAAAAAGCCTGCACCTCGGCCCGCTCATGGCTGCGCGGGCCTTGCAGCAGCCAGTACGACAGGGGGGACGCCAGTCGGTGCTTAGGCAGTACTTCGACCAAGTCACCGGCGGCCAGTGCATCGGTGACCAGCGGCAGGCGGGCAATGGCCAGTCCTTGCCCGGCCAGTGCGGCCTGCACGATCTGGTGGGCGTAGTTGAAGTACAGCCAGCGCGGCGGTTGCAGCTGGTCGCAGCCGTTGGCGGCAAACCAGCGCTGCCAGCTTAGCCACTCCAGATGAGGCATGCGGTGCACATCGCCGGTTTCAATCAGCGTGTAGTAGGCCGCATCGGCAGGGGTGCGCAGTGCAGGGCCGCACTTTAATAGTGCGGGGCTGGCGACCAGTACCAGCTCTTCGCCAAACAAGGGCTGAACAGATCGCGCAGATGCATCTACGGCCTTGCTGTAGCGGATAGCCAGATCGACATCAGTGGTCTCAAGATCGACCACGGCGTCGCCCGTGTCGATGCGTATGTCGATATCAGGGTGGCTGCGCTGAAAAGCTTCCAGGCGGGGAATCAGCCACATGGCGGCAAAGCTGGCCCAGGTGGTGATGGCCACGCTTTTGCGCCCCGCCGTTTGGCGAATCTGGCGTACGGTGCTGTCAATAGATTCCAGCGCGGGTTGCACGGCGTGCAGCAACTGGGCACCGGCACCCGTCAGCTCGACGGCGCGGGAGTGGCGCAGAAAGAGAGGGATGCCAACCTCGTCTTCCAGCGACTGAATCTGGCGGCTGACGGCGGACTGGGTCAGGGCCAGTTCATCGGCGGCGGCGCGAAAATTCAGGTGCCGGGCCACGGCCAGAAAGGCGCGAAGATGGCCTGCGCCAATGGCGCGGGTGCGAAGCAGCGGGGTCGGGCTGGTGGTAGCGTGGGGCATTGCCGCGCAAGCATAAGGCGTTTGACACGACTCTTGCGGACTCTTTGGATGATGCTTGTCACAGCTGGGCGCTGTGATGGGCCGATAATTGGGTGGTTTTTTATCTTCTCAAGAACTATGACTGCACCTCTGGACATCGTCATCATGGCCGCCGGCAAAGGCACCCGCATGAAAAGCCGCCATCCCAAAGTGCTGCAAAAGCTGGCTGGGCGTGCTCTGCTGCAGCATGTGCTGGATACGGCAGCGCAGCTGAAGGCGCGCTCTGCGGTGGTGGTGACGGGTCATGGTGCGGCAGAAGTGGAGGCCGCCATCGCCGCCGCCAACAGTGGTGAAGGTGGTCTGGAGCTGAAGTTTGTGCGCCAGGAGCCCCAGCTGGGCACTGGCCACGCCGTGCAGCAGGCCGTGCCTGCGCTCAAGGAGGATGGTCTGGTCGTGGTGCTGTCTGGCGATGTGCCACTGACCACTGCCGACACGTTGCAGGGCCTGCTCTACGCCGCAGGCGAAGGCAAGATGGCACTGCTGACGGTGACCATGCCTGACCCGACTGGCTATGGCCGCATCGTGCGCAACGAAGCCGGCACGGTGCAGCGCATCGTCGAGCAAAAAGATGCGAATGACGCCGAGCGCGCCATCACCGAAATTTACAGCGGCATCATGGCCGTGCCTGCCAAGCATCTGACGGCATGGCTGTCCAAACTCAGCAACAACAACGCACAGGGCGAGTATTACCTGACGGACATCGTCGCCATGGCCGTGGCCGATGGCGTGCCCGTGGTGGGCCACCGCATTGCCGATGTGCTACAGGTCGCAGGCATCAACAGCCCGTTGCAACTGGCCGAGCTGGAGCGGGCGCACCAGTTGCGCCAGTCGCGCCAGTTGATGGAGCAGGGGGTACGCATGGCTGACCCGGCTCGTTTTGACCTGCGTGATGATGTGCGCGGCACCAAGGCCAGCCTGAGCTGCGGGCAGGACGTAGAAATTGATGTGAACTGTGTTTTTACCGGCCATGTCACGATTGGCGCGGGCGCACGCATTGGCGCCAATTGCCATATCAGCAATGTGAGCATTGCTGAAAATGCCGTCATTCACCCCTTCACACATATCGACGGCGAAAAAATGGGCGTGGAAGTGGGCGCGGGAGCCTTGATTGGCCCGTTTGCCCGCCTGCGCCCCGGCGCCAAGCTGGGCCGCGAAGTGCATATCGGCAACTTTGTGGAAGTCAAGAACTCCACGCTAGCCGATGGTGCCAAGGCCAATCATCTGGCCTATCTGGGTGATGCCACGGTAGGCGAGCGCGTGAACTACGGCGCAGGCAGCATCACCGCCAACTATGACGGCGTGAACAAGCACCGCACCGTGATTGAGGCCGATGTGCACATTGGCAGCAACTGCGTGCTGGTGGCTCCGGTGACGATTGGCGCTGGCGGCACTGTAGGCGGTGGCTCCACGGTGACCAAGAGCACCGAGGCCGGTGCGCTGACCGTGGGCCGTGGCAAGCAGGTCAGCATCAGCAACTGGAACCGCCCAGAAAAGCAGCCCAAAGCCTGATGAATCAAGCGCAACACGCTTTTGAAAACATGGCGCCTCAGACGCTGCAAGAGGCGCTGGCGCTGCTGGCGCGGCGCGATGCCGAGCTGGCAGCCCTGCGCAGCTCGCAGCAGGAATGGTTGCATGCGGTATCGCACGACTTGCGCGCACCGCTGCGCCATGTGCTGGCCTTCAACCCGCTGATTGCCGAGTTGCTGCAGTCGCCCAACCCCAGTGCTGATGACCTGGAAGAGGCGCTCAGCTTTTTGCAGACCATGGACCAATCGTCCCAGCGCATGGCCGCCATGTTCGATGGCTTGCTGCAATTGTCGCGGGCCGATCGTCAAGTACTGCAGTTGCAGTCCGTGGATGTGTTGCCTGTGCTGCATAGCGTGCAGCAGCGCTTGCAGGCCGATGCAGAGGGCAGACAGATTGAATGGGGCTTGCCAGCGACTGCGCCGGCAGTGCAGGCCGACCCGTATTTGCTGGAGTTGGCGCTGACGGCAGCTCTGAGCAATGCCATCAAGTTCACCCGGTCTGTGCCTCAGGCGCGGATTCAGGTGGATGTGCGCCACGAGATGCAGGGCAGGGATTGTGTGATCGCGATTGCTGACAATGGTGTGGGCTTTGATCAGTCACGTGCAGGCAAGCTGTTTGGCGTGTTTCAGCGCATGCACCGCGAGGCCGATTTTGAAGGTGTGGGCACGGGCCTGGTGCTGGTGCGCAATATTTGCCGCCGCCATGGTGGCAAGGCTGAGATTGAGGCCCAACCCAATGTGGGTTGCCAGTTGCAGATGAGTTGGCTTAAGGCCTGAGAAGCGAGACGCTAGCAGCGTATGCCCGTATCAGGCGCTGCTTCGCTCCTGCTGCTTTTGGGACTGGGTGTCAGCAGGCTTCAGAGTGGCTTCAAACGGCATCGGTATGGTTGCCGGGCTGTGAGAATTCAGGGGCACGCTGGCTGACACGTCAAAGACTTGATCGCGGCCCGCATTTTTGGCGCTGTAGAGCGCACTATCGGCGGCCTTGACCCATTCGGTGACCGAGCCAATGCTGACATCTGCAGCAGCGACACCAATACTCGCACTGACACGTAAGTCTGGATATTCGCGAATGCGTATTTGAGCTAGCTTGTCGCAAATACGCAGGGCGATGGAATATGCCTCTTTTGCATTGGCGTGCTTGCACAGGACGGTGAATTCATCGCCGCCGTAGCGGCCAGCAATATCGTGGCTACGCAGGCAATTGCGAATGCTCAGGCCAATCTGCTTTAAAACCTCGTCGCCCACAATATGGCCGTAGTCGTCGTTGACGGTTTTGAAGCGATCAATGTCAATGACGAGCAGGCTGGTTTGTTCTTGAGAGGTTCGATATTGCTGCAGTGCAGTGCGGGCCTTTTTCCACCAGTAATCACGACTGTAAACCGTGGTCAGGGGGTCAATGCGGCCCAGTAATCTGAGCTGAAGATTTTGCTTGGCCAATGTCTTGAGCATGCTGAGAGTGGACCAGCTGGCATAGGCGCTGTGAAGGATGATTAATGGCAACAGACTTAGCTGAACGACTAGAGGTGCATCCCACTGGGGAGCAGGGTGGATCAGCGCAGACATCATCAGCATGCCTATGAGTAAGGCAATCAATGTAGAAGGCCAGCGGCGCTTGAGCCCGGTGTAGAAGCGGTCAGCCACACCGATGGCCAGGATGCAGAAGCTGGGCAGCAGGCTCCAGTGCATGAGTGCTACCCAACTGCCGATGATTAGGGCATCGACCAGGCAATTTATATACTCCGCATGAAACGGGTCTTGGTGGTGTCGCGAATGCAAAAAGGCAATATGAGGCCAGATCAGTGCACTTACCGCAGTGAATGCCCACCATGCAATATTGGACGGGTGATACGCCAAACTTGCGGCAACCACAATGCCCGCCAATGTCAAATAAGAGGCGCGCAAAGGGTAGGTACGACGGTGAATCTCTCGATGCAGAGGCATCTGGCGAAACTTGCGTTAAGTCAAAGTGGTGAGAATAGTCGAATTAAAAAAAATTTGTATCAAAACTTAACGCGATAGCGCAGCATATTTGCCACACATCAAGAGCATAAATACATGTTGATGACTGGTTAGTGATGCTTTTCAGGAATTGGTAATTCAGTGCTGAACTTTGCACGCTTTATGCTGAAGAATGCTTTGACATTGCGCACATTCGCATCTTGGGTAAAAAGCTTCTGGCTGAGGGCCAGGTAGGCAGGCATGTCGGTCGCTGCGATGATCAGAATGAAGTCGGGGCCAGGAGATACACGCCAGCATTGCTGCACCCAGGGCTCGGCAATGGCTTTGTGCTCGAATTGCAACAAGGCCGTGCTGTCTTGCCGGTCCAGTGAGACTTCCACAATGACCTGCAGGCCATGACCAGTCAGCTTGGCCAGTTGCTCGCTGTTCAGAATGGCTACCTGTTTCTCTATCAGTCCGAGCTCTTGCAGGCGCTTGACGCGGCGCAGGCAGGTGGGGGCGGACAGATGCAGCAATTGGGCCAGAGCATGATTGCTGAGACTGGCATCTCGCTGAAGCTGCCTCAGCAGTTGAAGATCAGCAGCATCTAGGTTGATGGAATTTTTGTTCATTAAAAGTAATTTTATTGAATAAAAAATCAATCATTAAGTATGGTGAAATATTAATTCAATATATGCAATTATTTGAAGATATATTGAATATTTCAGCGGGTACTATGCCCAGCAATTCAACCTGAGGTGTACATCTATGTGTGGCATTGTTGCTGCGGTTTCTGACCGCGATATCGTTCCTGTTCTGGTCCAGGGTCTGCAGCGACTGGAGTACCGTGGCTATGACTCCTGCGGCGTTGCCGTGCAGGCACTCGATGCCAATGGTCTGAGTCTTGGCCTGAAGCGCGCCCGCTCTACGGCCCGCGTGGCAGAGCTGATGGAACAGGTCAAGACCGAGCATGTGGGTGGCCTGACAGGTATTGCCCACACTCGCTGGGCTACCCATGGTGAACCTGCTGTTCGCAACGCCCACCCACACTTCAGCCATGGCCCAGGCATTTCGGCTGTGGCGGATGCCGATGCGCCAGCCCGCGTGGCACTCGTGCACAACGGCATCATCGAAAACTACGAAGCTCTGCGTAGCGAACTGCAAGGCAAGGGCTATGTATTTGCAAGCCAGACCGATACTGAAGTCATTGCCCATCTGGTGGACAGCCTTTACAGCGGCGATCTGTTTGAAGCGGTGCAGGCTGCAACGACCCGTCTGCATGGCGCATTCGCCATTGGCGTTATGCACAAGGACGAGCCTCACCGCGTGGTAGGTGCCCGTGCAGGCTCACCACTGATTTTGGGTGTGGGCAAGGAAGGTTCTGAGCACTTCCTGGCCAGCGATGCCATGGCACTGGCTGGTGTGACTGACCAGATCATCTATCTGGAAGAGGGCGACCTGGTTGACCTGCAGCCCGGCCGTTACTGGGTTGTGAGCAAGAGCGGTGAGCGCCTGACTGAGAAACAGCGCCCTGTAAAGACCGTACACGCGCACAGCGGCGCTGCCGAGCTGGGCCCTTACCGCCATTACATGCAAAAAGAAATCTTCGAGCAGCCCCGCGCCTTTGGCGACACGCTTGAAGGTGTGGAAAACATTGCCCCTGAGCTGTTTGATGGGGTCACGCCTGAAGGCAAGACCGGCGCAGCCGCATGGCGTGTATTCAAGGAAATCGACCGCGTGCTGATTCTGGCTTGCGGCACCAGCTACTACAGCGGCTGCACCGCCAAGTACTGGATTGAAGCCATTGCCGGCATCCCCTGCAGCGTGGAAGTGGCCAGTGAATACCGCTATCGCACCAGCGTGTCCGACCCCAGGACGCTGATCGTCACCATCAGCCAGTCGGGTGAGACTGCCGACACTTTGGCAGCCTTGCGCCATGCTCAAGGCCTGGGCATGAAGCACACGCTGACCATCTGCAACGTGGCCACCAGTGCCATGGTGCGTGAATGCGAGCTGGCCTATATCACCCGCGCAGGCGTGGAAATTGGCGTGGCATCGACCAAGGCCTTTACGACACAGCTGGCAGGTCTGTTCCTGCTGACGCTGGCACTGGCACAGTCCAAGGGCCGACTGACTGAAGAGAAAGAGCAGCAGTACCTATCTGCCATGCGCCACCTGCCTGTTGCACTGCAATCGGTGCTGGCTCTGGAGCCGCAGATCATCAGCTGGGCTGAAGACTTTGCAAAGAAAGAAAATGCGCTCTTCCTGGGCCGTGGCATCCACTACCCCATCGCGCTGGAAGGCGCGCTCAAGCTCAAGGAAATCAGCTATATCCATGCCGAGGCTTACCCTGCGGGTGAGCTCAAGCACGGCCCACTGGCACTGGTGGACAGCAATATGCCCGTGGCTATCGTGGCACCTAACGACGAGCTACTGGAAAAGCTCAAGAGCAATATGCAGGAAGTGCGCGCGCGCGGTGGTGTGCTGTACGTGCTGGCCGATGCCAAGAGCAATATTGAAAGTGCTGAAGGCATGCATGTGATTCGCATGCCTGAAAACTACGGCGCGCTCAGCCCCATTCTGCACGTGGTGCCGCTGCAGTTGCTGGCGTATCACACCGCTCTGGCTCGTGGCACCGATGTGGACAAGCCCCGAAACTTGGCTAAAAGTGTGACAGTGGAGTAAGCGATTCACTCAGAAAAAGCGCTCCAGAAATGGAGCGCTTTTTCATGGCGCAAAGGTTTGCAACGCTTGCTGGAATCAAGCGGCCTTGATGCCCGCCTCGGCAAGTCGCCGCGCATAGGCGGCCAGAATAATTCGCTCTGAGTGCACCAAGTAAGCGCTCAGCTCTTCTGCTGCTTCCTTGGGTTTGCCGTTTTCAAAGAGCTGCAAAATTTTCTGGTTCATGTCCACATAGGGGGCATGCAGAAAATGCGGGTCGCGCAGCAGACCAAAGGCCAGGCGTAGCTCGGCCAGCAAGTGGGAGAACATTTCGTTCAAGCGTTCGCTGTCAGCCAGCGCCACGATGGCTTTGTGAAACGCCATATTGGCGGTGCCTACTTCTGACCAGTTTTCTTCGTCACGCAGCAATTTCGCGGTCTCTACCGCTTCGCGCATCAGCGACAGGGCAGGGTGCATGGGGTAGGCCTGGGCCAGCGCCTGGCACTCAATCATGCGGCGTACCCGGTAGATGTCGATGATGGATGCCATGCTGGGCACGGCCACCGATACGCCCTTGTTGGGCTCATGCACCAGCAGACCTTCTTTGGTCAGCATACGGAACACCTCGCGCAAGGTGTTGCGCGAGATTTCCAGCGATTCGCTGAGCGCCGCTTCCGACAGGCGTTGACCGGGAGTGAGCGCACCATTGACCAGCTGACTGCGTATTTCTTCGGCGATGCGCTCGGTCAGGTTCTGGACCTCTGCTGGGGCTTTCATGGCGATTCCTTCGTGTTGACGTCAGAGTGTAGCCACCGTTTTGTTGAGCCAAAAAATCTTCAGGAGAGTCTGAAGCTAGGGTTTACTCTATTACGCATGGTTGTTTGTTCTGCAGAAAATGATATTTGTGGAATCAATCTTTATTGATTGTTCAACAATTTGAAGGGTTGAGCAGCGCTAGACAGGGGTGCCCAGCCATCTTCAAAAGAGCTGGGCGGGGCGAGTGTGTTCCCGCCTTTGGCGTAGCACTCATAGCCCACCGCGCAGCGGATATGGGCATGACTCCCGGAGGCTCCCATGCCTGTTGACGTAAACCTGTGGCCGCTGATAGGCGTGCTCATCATCATTGCGGGCTTTGCGCTGCGCTTTAACCCCATGCTGGTGGTCATCGTGACCGCAATCGGTACGGCCTTTGCGGCGGGCTTTCCGCTCGATAAGGTGCTGGCTGCGATTGGTGCCGGCTTTATCAAGACGCGCAATCTGCCGCTCATCATCTTGCTGCCGCTGGCCGTGATTGGCCTGCTGGAGCGCCATGGTCTGCGTCAGCATGCACAGAACTGGATCAGCTCTATCAAGTCGGCGACTGCTGGCCGCTTGCTAATCGTCTATCTGGCAGCGCGCCAGCTGACTGCGGCCATTGGCCTGACCAGCCTAGGTGGTCACCCCCAGATGGTGCGCCCGCTGCTGGCGCCCATGGCCGAAGGTGCGACCGAAAGCCGCTACGGCAAGCTGTCAACCAAGGTGCGTGAAAAGCTGCGCGCCATGTCGGCTGCCACAGACAACGTGGGTCTGTTTTTTGGCGAAGATATCTTCGTGGCGTTTGGTGCCATTGTGCTGATGACGACCTTCCTCAAAGAAGCAGGTATCGAAGTCGAGCCGATTCATGTCGCGCTGTGGGGAATTCCCACGGCAGCCTGCGCCTTTGCCATTCATGCTTTCCGTCTGCATCGTCTGGACAAGCAACTGGCACGTGAAATTGCTGCAGAACAGAAAGCCGCTCAGGGAGAACAGGCATGACCATCACCATTCAATACCTGTACTACCTTGTCGGCGTGGTGCTGGCGGTCACGGCCATCATGACGCTGCGCGATGCCAGCAACCCGCGTCGCTTTTCGGCAGGCCTGTTCTGGGCGCTGTATGCGCTGGTGTTTCTGGTCGGTGACTTGCTGCCAACCGAGTGGGTGGGCGTCATTGCTGTCGTTATGGCCTTGATCGCCGGTTTTGGCGGTGTGCTGGGCGGCAAGCATCAGCCACGCACGGATGCTCAGTACATGGAAAGTGCCAAGCGTCTGGGCAACAAGCTGTTTGTGCCTGCTTTGGCCATTCCCCTCATCACCATGGTCGGTACCTTGTCGGCCAAGCATCTGGTGTTCGGTGGTGTTCCCCTGATTGATCCCAAAAACAGCACCCTGGTCAGCCTGGGTATTGGTTGTGTCATTGCGCTGGCTCTGGCCTGCAAGATGACGCGCGAAACTCCGATGCAGGGTCTGCGTGAGTCGCACCGCCTGATTGACGCTCTGGGCTGGGCGCTGGTGCTGCCGCAGATGCTGGGCATGCTGGGTCTGGTGTTTTCCGATGCCGGTGTGGGCAAGGCTGTGGCCTATGTGACCACCACCTACATCAACATGGATGTGCGCTTTGTGGCCGTGGCTGTGTATGTGATCGGTATGGCGCTGTTCACCGTCATCATGGGCAATGGTTTTGCCGCCTTCCCCGTGATGACCGGTGGCGTGGGTGTGCCGGTGCTGGTGGGTGTGTACCACGGTGATCCGGCTGTGATGGCTGCGGTGGGCATGTTGTCCGGCTATTGCGGCACCTTGCTGACCCCGATGGCGGCCAATTTCAACCTGGTACCCGCCGCGCTGCTGGAAATTGACAAGAATGCGGTGATCCGTGCGCAGGTGCCAACGGCTGTTGCGCTGCTGATCGTTAATGTGTTCCTGCTCAACTTCCTGATGTTCCGTTAAGAGAGTGCTGTCATGACTGCTGCCACTGCCAAGCGAATTTTGCTCACCGGCTTTGAGCCCTTCGATAAAGATAGCGTCAACCCCTCGTGGGAAGTTGCGCGGGCGCTGGATGGGGAGCTGATTGCCGGTGGCGTGGTGCACGCCCTGCAACTGCCCTGCGTGTTTGGCGCGGCCATGCCAGTGCTTGACGAGGCTCTGGCGCAGCTGCAGCCCACGCTCATCATCAGCCTGGGCTTGGCGGGCGGGCGCACGGAGATCACTCCAGAGCGTGTGGCTATCAATATGGATGACGCACGCATTGCGGACAACGCGGGCAATCAGCCGGTAGATCAGCCCGTGGTGCGCGAGGCACCGGCTGCCTATTTCTCAACCCTGCCTATCAAGGCCATGGTGAGAAATTTGCGTGATGCAGGCATACCTGCTTCGGTGTCCAACACCGCAGGCACCTTTGTCTGCAACCATGTTTTTTACGCACTCATGCACCGCCTTGCGCGCCGAGCCGGGCCTGGCGTGCGTGGCGGCTTTATTCACATCCCCGCGCTGCCGCAGCAGGCAGCAAAGCATCCCGGCATGGCCAGCATGGCGCTGGAGACACAGGTGCAAGGCATACGCAGCGCCATTCACACGGCCATGACGGTGCAAGAGGATTTGCAGGAACACGCAGGCCAGCTGCATTGAGCTGGCCGGGAGACGCATGATGAAAATGGATTTGAACAGCGACCTGGGCGAGAGCTTTGGCGCATGGACCATGGGTGACGATGCCGCCATGCTCGACATCGTCAGCAGCGCCAACGTGGCCTGCGGCTTTCATGCTGGCGATGCGGCAGGCATTCTGTCCACACTCAAGGCCGCCAAGGCGCGCAATGTGGTGGTCGGCGCACATGTGGCCTACCGCGATCTGGCGGGTTTTGGTCGCCGCAACATGGATGTGGCCAGCAGTGATCTGGTGGCTGATGTGATCTACCAGATTGGCGCATTGCAAGGTCTGGCGCAGGCTGCGGGAACGACCGTGAAATACGTCAAGCCGCATGGCGCGCTCTACAACACCATTGCCCAGGACAAGCGCCAGGCCATGGATGTGATCACGGCCATGAAGGCGATTGATCCCAGTTTGGTGCTGATGGCGCTGGCAGGCGCACCGCTGATTGGCTGGGCGCGGGATGCCGGTTTGACCGTAGTGGCCGAAGCCTTTGCCGACCGTGGCTACACGCCGAAGGGCGCACTGGTGTCTCGTCGCGAACCCGGTGCTGTGTTGCACGATGAACAACTGATTTCCCAGCGAATGCTGACGCTGGTGCGCGAAGGCGTGATTGAAGCCGTAGATGGCAGCATGGTGCGCGTAGAGGCTGACTCCATCTGCGTGCATGGCGACAGCCCCGGTGCCGTGGCGATTGCCCGCAATATTCGCCAGCGATTTGAGCAAGAAGGCGTGAAGATTGCCTCCTTCGTGGGAGCTGCGCAATGAGCGCCATGCGTTTTCTTCCTGTCAATCGCCAGAGCATTCTGGTGGAGCTGGCCGACCTGCAGCAGACGCTGGTACTGCTGGGGGCGCTGCAGGCACAGTCTATTGAAGGCGTGCAGGAGCTGGTGCCAGCCGCGCGCACCATTCTTGTACAGTTCGCTCCCCACATCATCAGCACCGCGCAGCTCGTCAATCGCATTGCGGCTTGCAATCTGAATGGCGAAGTGCAGCGCTCCGACGTACTGGTGCAGATTCCCGTCCGTTACGACGGTGAAGATCTCGCCGAGGTGGCGCAGATTTTGGGCATCAGCCCTGAAGAAGTCGTGAACCGCCACACCGGTAGCGAATGGTCGGTGGCCTTTACCGGCTTTGCGCCGGGCTTTGCCTATCTGAGCGGCGGAGATCCCATCTTCAACGTACCGCGCCGTGCCACGCCACGCACCAAGGTGCCTGCGGGCGCTGTGGCATTGGCGGGTGCCTTCAGCGCCGTTTATCCACAGGCCAGCCCCGGCGGCTGGCAAATCATCGGTGTGACCGATGAAGCCATGTGGGACTTATCGCGTGACCTGCCAGCCTTGCTGCAGCCCGGCTACCGCGTGCACTTTGTGGACATGACTGCTATTGAAAAAGAAGCTTCTGGCGTTGAGCACTCAAGCGATGCAGGCGTAAAGGTATCTAAAGGCGTCATTCATCAGGCGCAGGCAGCTAGCAATATGCAAGCACCTGCAGAGGGTGCTCCAGCCCTGCAAGTCCGCGCTACAGGTCTGCTGACCCTGTTTCAGGACCTGGGTCGACACGGTCAGGCCGGGCAGGGCGTATCGGCCTCGGGTGCCATGGATCAGGCAGCGCTCAAGACCGCCAATCGCCTGGTAGGCAATGCCAGCAATTGGCCTGCATTGGAGACCGTGGGCGGTGGTCTCTCCCTGCAAAGCCGTGGTGAGCAGGTGTTGGCCATTACCGGCGCTCAGGCTCCCATCACCATCACCAATGCAGCGGGTCAGAGCTGGGTTGCATCCAGCTACTCCGCGCTGGCACTGGCGGATGGCGACACCGTAACTATTGGCCAGCCCACGGCCGGTGCGCGCTGCTACGTGGCGGTGCGCGGCGGCTATCAGGTGCAGCCCGTGCTGGGTAGCGCCGCTACCGATACGCTGGCCCATGTCGGCCCCCCCGCGCTGCAGCGCGGCCAGTGGTTGGGCGTGCAGCCAGCAGTCCACGCCGTTGTGGCCGATGCTGCTTTGCCCGTACAAGAACTGCCCGCTGCCGATGCTGAAGTGGTGCTCGATGTAGAGCTTGGTCCGCGCACCGACTGGTTCACGCCAGAGGCCGTGGCCCTGCTGGCCAGCCAGCGCTGGCAGGTCACGCCCCAGTCCAACCGCGTGGGTTTGCGACTGGCAGGCGAGCAGGCTCTGAGCCGCGCTATCACCACTGAGCTGCCCAGTGAAGGCACACCGCTGGGAGCCATTCAGGTGCCCGCCAGCGGCCAGCCCGTGCTGTTTCTGGCCGACCACCCTTTGACTGGGGGCTATCCCGTCATTGGCTGCGTGGCCGCTCATCATCTGGATCTTGCAGGGCAAATCCCCGTGGGCGCCTGGATTCGTTTTAACCCTGTTCGTGCATTTGCAGATTTGTCCCCTGCCGTGGCGGGTTGAGGAAGTTGTATGAAAAAAGTATTGATTGCCAACCGTGGTGAGATTGGCGTCCGTATCGCTCGCGCCTGCGCCGACTATGGCGTGAAATCCGTCGCCGTCTATGCCAACGCCGATATCGACGCCCTGCATGTGCGCCGCGCTGATGAGGCCTATGGGCTGGATGGCGACAAGCCTGCGGAAACTTATCTCAATATCGAAAAGCTGATTGCGATTGCCAAACGCTCGGGCGCAGATGCCGTGCACCCCGGCTACGGCTTTCTGTCGGAAAGCGAAGCCTTTGCGTGTGCCGTGCTGGATGCCGGTCTGATCTGGATTGGCCCCAAGCCCGAGACCATCGCCAAGCTGGGCGACAAGGTGGAAGCTCGCAAGATTGCGCTCAAGGTCGGCGCGCCGCTGGTGGCGGGCACGTCTGATCCGGTCACCAGTGCCGATGAAGTGCTGGCCTTTGCCCAGCAGCACGGTCTGCCCATCATCATCAAGGCCGCGTTTGGCGGCGGTGGTCGTGGCATGAAGATCGCCTGGCGCATGGACGAGGTGGCAGAGCTGTATGAGTCCGCCGTGCGCGAAGCCGTGACCGCCTTTGGCCGTGGCGAATGTTTTGTCGAGCAGTTCCTCGACAAGCCCCGCCATATCGAGGCTCAGGTGATTGCCGACGCGCATGGCAACGTGGTGGTGCTGGGCACACGCGACTGCTCGCTGCAGCGCCGCAACCAGAAGCTGGTGGAGGAAGCGCCTGCGCCCTTTATCAGCGAAGCACAGCGCGCGCGCATTCACAGCGCGGCGAAGGCGATCTGCGCGGAGGCTGGCTATATCAGCGCTGGCACGGTGGAGTTTCTGCTCAGTGGCAATGGATCGATTTCCTTCCTTGAGGTCAACACCCGCCTGCAGGTGGAGCACACGGTGACCGAGGAGACCACGGGCATCGATCTGGTTCAGGAGCAATTGCGCGTGGCCGATGGCCTGCCGTTGTCTTTCACAGAAACGCCTGCACCGCGCGCGCACTCCATCGAGTTCCGTATCAATGCCGAAGATGTGGGTCGTGGCTTCCTGCCCACGCCTGGCCTGATCACGCGCTTTGCGCCACCATCCGGCCCCGGTGTGCGTCTGGATTCGGGCGTTGCAACCGGCTCCATCATTCCGGGCACTTTCGACTCCATGATGGCCAAGCTCATCGTGACAGGTGCTACGCGTGAACAGGCGCTGGCCCGCGCCCGCCGCGCGCTGGCCGAGTTCCAGATTGAAGGCGTGGCCTCGGTGTTGCCGTTCCACAAGGCCGTGCTCAATCAGCCTGACTTTGTGGGCGCAGATGGCTTCCATGTCCACACCCGCTGGATTGAAACGGAGTTTGCCGAGCCGCTGGCTGCCGCTGCTCGCGCTGAGCCTGTGGCAGACACCAGCCTGCTGCGCACCGCCATCGAAATTGATGGCCGCCGTGTATCGCTGGGCCTGCCCGCCATGCTGCTGCAAGGCCTGTCCGCGCCCACGGCAGTCGCTTCACAAGCCGCACAGCAAAGCGTGGACCCTGATGCCGTGGCCTCGCCGATTGCCGGCAACCTCCATGTCTGGAAGGTGGCGGATGGCGATGACGTCAAAGAAGGCGACATTATCGCTGTGATGGAAGCCATGAAGATGGAAATGCAGGTGTCTGCACACCGCTCGGGTCGTATCACCATGGCAGTGCAGGCGGGTACGGCGCAAATGCTGGGTGCGGTGATTGCGCATATCCGCTGAGGCTTGATGCACTTAGTTCACAACGCGGCCTGAGGGCCGCGTTTTGTTTGGGTGCAGCTCAGGGCCATGGTCACCAGTGCATCCAGAAAAGCGTGAGATCGCGCCTGCTCGGTCATGTCCTGCACTGCGTTGTGAATGATTTCGCGCAGGCCCTTGCCCAGCAGGTAGGCGGCCAGTTCTGGCTGGTCCGTCTGCACTTCGTCGGCATATATCTGCAGCAGCGGTAGCCAGGTCGTGTTGATGAACTCCTGCGTGCTGGCCTGCGGCGCATGCCATAGACCCAGATGCAGTGCCGATCGATAGCGCGCATGAAAGCCGGGGCTGAGGCCATGTAGTCGAAGCTCCACGCGAATCATGTTGGCAAAGATCTGGCGCAGTACGGCATGCAGTGGCAGACCATGCAGCTGCTCGCGCATCTGGTAGAGCTGTACCGACTCTTGATCGAGCATGCGCTCATAGACCGCTGCAATCATCGATTCCTTGTTCGGAAAGTACTGGTAGATGGAGCCTACGGTGGCTCCCGATACCTCGGCAATCCGGTTCACCGTCAAGGCGTCTTCGCCCTCCTTGTCCAGGATGCGCAGGCAGGATTCGGCAATGGCATCCACCAGCGCTTTGGAGCGGGCCTGCACAGGCAGCTTGCGTGGCTGGGGCAATTGGTCCTTGGGGAGTTGCGTTGTGCGCGATTCCATGAAATGCGAGTCCTGTCTCTGGTGATCTGCTGTGTTTGTATTTTTTGCTTTGGCAGCAACGGTTTGCGGCTGTAGTCCGTGCACGGCAATGCGAGTGGAAAAAGAGGTTTGGGCTCTCTAGACTGAGCCTGTCGCTGGGCCAATCCTAGCGGCATTCATCACTGTAAAGAGTTCTGCGCTGTGCTGTGGAGGAGACAAGAAGCGCATCAGCAGGACTGGCCGCCACCATTGAAGGAGAGAGAGTTGTCCATTCCGTTGACCGTCAAACCGCTGGGCCCGCGCATTGGCGCCGAGGCTCTGCAACTGGATCTTGCCGGAGCCTTGTCTGCAAAGACGCTGACCGAGCTGGAGACAGCGCTGATTAAGCATGAAGCTCTGGTGCTGCATGTGCCGGATATGACGCCCGAGCAGCATTTGGCAATTGCCAGGCATTTTGGCCAGGCCGAGGTGCATACCTTCTACCCGAATCTGGGTGCGAGATACGAGCAGATTACGGTGATTGACTCCAAGCTCGGTGACCGTGCTGATATGTGGCACCACGACGAGAGTTTTCTGCCCAGTCCGCCCATCGTCACCATGACCCATGCGCAGATCTTGCCGCCTACTGGTGGCGACACCTGCTGGATCAGCATGACCAGTGCCTACGATGCCCTGTCGCCGCGCATGAAGCAGTACCTTGAAGGTCTGCAGGCATGGCATGACATGAATGCGCCCATGACAGCAGCGCTGCAGCATGGCGTTGTCACGCATGAGCGCTATGTGGAGGTGGTGTCTCAGAACCGCAGGCATCTGCACCCCATGGTGCGCGTTCATCCGCTCACCGGGCGCAAGGCGCTCTATATCAGTCCAACCTATGTCACGCATATCGAGGGACTGTCGCAGGCCGAAAGCCGGGCCATTCTTGCTTACCTGCATGGGCATTGCATGCAGGTGGAGTTTCTCTTCAAGCACCGCTGGAGCGTGGGTGACATGGTGATCTGGGACAACCGCAGTGTGGTGCATAACGCCATTCTGGATTACGCACCACACCAGCGCCGCATGCACCGTGCATCGGTGTTCGCACACCAGCCCGCTACCACCAACAAGCAAGAGAAAAAGGGGGCAGCATGCGCCACGACGGTCTGAATCAGGAGCTGCTTTCCCGGTATGCACCGCGCCCAGGTCGCAAGCCTTTGCTGCCCGAGCTGACGGAGCGCCAGCAGGTGGCGCTGCTATGCCGCGTGCTGTCGCGTGAGGGCTATAACGACCATATCGCGGGGCACATCACGCTGCGGCTGGATGATGGAACATATCTGGCCAACCCCTGGGAGCTGACTTGGAGCGAGCTGACTGCCTCCGATATCTTGCGGCTGGATGCAAAAGGTCATGTGATCGAGGGCGAGTGGAACATCACTCCTGCCATTCAGTTGCATGTGGATGTGCATGACAAGCGCCACGATGTGCGCGTGGTCATCCACAACCATCCTGAGTGGAGTTCGGTCTGGTCGGCCACTGGCAAGGTGCCGCCCGTGTATGACCAGACCTCGGCGCTGGTTGATACCGATCCTGTGGTCTATGACGAGTATCGCGGCACGGTAGAGCAGCGCGAACTGGGCAATGCCGTCGCCAATGCACTGGGGCAGAACAAATGGGCGCTGCTGGCCAACCATGGTGCGGTGGTTGTAGGCGGCAGTGTCCGTCAGGCACATCTGCGTGCCATCACGCTGGAATGGCGCTGCCGACTGGCATGGCGTGTGCAAGCGCTGGGCGGCGGCAATCCACTGTCGCAAGAGGTGGTTCAGGCCACGGGCGGACGCACGGACCTGCATGGCTTCCCCTTCCTGTGGGAAGCCATGTGCAGGGAGGAAATCCGCCGCGATCCGACTGTGCTTGAGTAAGTCCCATGCTTCACTTCCTGCTGCATCGCTGGCGGGAAGTGAAGAACTCTTTTGCTTTTCTGAGAGCTGCTTCCATGACCGACCCAGACCTGCGACCTCATCTGCTGCTGGTGACGCCCGTTCCGCTCACGCTGCGTGAGCGACTGAGCCAGAATTTTGTGCTGCACGACGATGCGTTGCTGGAACCCGCACAGCGCGTAGTCCTTGCCACCAAGTTGCGCGCCATGCTGTGCAACGCGCAGTCTGTGGTGAGCAGATTGCAGATGCAGCAATGGCCTGCGCTGGAGATGCTCTCTGTTATCGGTGTGGGCATGGACGGCATTGATCTGGAGGCTGCTGCGGCGCAAGGCATCGCAGTGCGCAACACGCCCGAGGTGTCCACCGAAGATATTGCGGACCACACTTTGGCCTTGCTGCTGACAGCCACGCGACAGATTGTGCAGGCGCATCAGTTTGTGCAGCAGGGGCGCTGGTTGCAGGGGCGTTATCCGCCCGGCATGCGCTTTTCAGGCCGGCGCATGGGCATTGTCGGTCTGGGGCGCATCGGCAGCGCCGTGGCCAGACGCGCGCAGGCCTTTGATATGTCGATCGCTTACACAGGCAGAACGCCCAAACCGGATATCAAACATCGCTGGTATGACAGCGTGCAGGAGCTGGCCGCAGCGGTGGACTTTCTGGTTGTCTGCGCCAGTGGAGGCTCGCAAACACAGGGGTTGATTGATGCCTCGGTGCTGCAGGCTCTTGGTCCGCAGGGTGTGCTTGTCAATATCGGCAGAGGTTCCATTGTGGATGAGGCTGCTTTGGTGCAGGCGCTGCAAAGCCGCACGATTGCCTATGCAGCGCTGGATGTCTTTGTCAACGAGCCTGAAGTGTCACCGGCTTTGATGGAGTTGCCCAATATCGTGCTCACTCCGCACATGGCCAGCGCTACCCTGCAAGGTCTACAAGCCATGCTGGAGCAGGCGCAGATGCATCTGCTTGAGCACTTCGGCATGACTGACGCAACAGGCTGAGAAAGATCAAGTTTCTGCCACGCTAACCAAGGTTTAAGTCAGGTGCTTGACCTTTACATGATGTCAATCTCTACAGTGGCTATCAACGTGAATGGAGAAAGCCATGAATGCATTGACGAAGAACGGCGCTTTCGAGCTGTCGGTGGAAGGAATGACCTGCGCATCCTGCGTGGGCCGGGTAGAACGCGCGCTGAAAAAGGTGCCGGGCGTGCAAGGTGCTGTGGTCAATCTGGCCACTGAAAAAGCCAGCCTGACCATCGAGGACCCGGCTCAGGCTTCGGTCATCCTGCCGCAGGTCGTAGCGGCTATCGAGAAAGCCGGTTATGCCGTGCCCGCGCAAAGCGTGGACTTACAAGTCGGCGGTATGACCTGCGCTTCCTGCGTGGGCCGGGTGGAGCGTGCGCTGAAGAAAGTGCCCGGCGTGCAAAGCGCCACCGTGAACCTGGCCACAGAGCGCGCCAGCGTGCAGTGGCAGGGCGATACCGATGTGAGCGCGTTGATTGCCGCCATTGAAAAAGCGGGCTACGAAGCACAGCCTGTGGTGCAAAGCGCCGGTGTGGCTGGCGAAGATGCCACGGCCCAGCGCCAGGCGGCAGAGCGTGAATCGCTCAAGCGATCCTTGATCTTTGCCACCGTGTTTGCGCTGCCCGTATTTCTGCTGGAGATGGGCGGTCACATGGTGCCCGCTTTTCACCACTGGATTGCGGGCACGATCGGCACGCAAAACAGCTGGTACATCCAGTTTGTGCTGACGGCTTTGGTGCTGGTCGGCCCGGGTCGCCGCTTCTTTGAAAAGGGTGTTCCCGCCTTGCTGCGTGGTGCTCCCGATATGAATTCGCTGGTGGCAGTCGGTACCTCGGCAGCATTTGCCTATTCGGTGGTGGCTACCTTCATGCCGACGTTGCTGCCCGCAGGCACGGTCAATGTGTACTTTGAGGCTGCAGCTGTCATCGTGGCGCTGATCTTGCTGGGCCGTTTTCTGGAGGCCAGGGCCAAAGGCAATACCTCGGAGGCCATTCGCCGTCTTGTGCAACTGCAGGCCAAGACCGCCCGCGTGCGTCGCGATGGCGTGGTGCAGGAAATCGACATTGCTCAGGTCCATGCCGGCGATGTGATTGAGGTGCGCCCCGGTGAGCGCATTCCGGTCGATGGCGAGGTTATCGAAGGCCAGAGCTTTGTCGATGAATCCATGATCAGCGGCGAGCCCGTTCCGGTCGAGAAAATGCTGGGCGCTGAAGTGGTGGGCGGTACTGTTAACCAGAACGGCGCTCTGGCCTTCAAGGCCACCAAGGTGGGTGCTGATACCCTGCTGGCGCAGATCATTCGCATGGTGGAGCAGGCCCAGGGCAGCAAGCTGCCGATTCAGGCGCTGGTCGACAAGATCACCATGTGGTTTGTGCCAGCCGTCATGGCTGCAGCGCTGATCACCTTTGGCGTCTGGCTGATCTGGGGGCCTGATCCCGCGCTGAGCTTTGCGCTGGTCAACGCCGTGGCCGTGCTCATCATTGCCTGCCCTTGTGCCATGGGTCTGGCCACACCGACTTCCATCATGGTGGGCACGGGTCGCGCTGCGCAAATGGGCGTGTTGCTGCGCAAGGGTGAAGCCTTGCAGCAGCTCAAGGACGCCAAGGTGGTGGCCGTGGACAAGACTGGCACGCTGACCAAGGGTCGCCCCGAACTGACCGATCTGGTGCTGGCCGCAGGCTTTGAGCGGGGCCAGGTGCTGGCGCAGGTGGCAGCCGTGGAAGACCGTAGCGAGCACCCGATTGCGCGAGCCATTGTGGATGCTGCAAAGGCCGAGGGCTTGCAGATTCCGGCCATCAGCGATTTTGAATCCGTCACTGGCTTTGGTGTGCGTGCCGAGGTCAATGGCGATGGCGATGGCCTCAAGTACAAGGTCGAAATTGGTGCCGATCGCTTCATGCGCAAGCTGGGTCTGAATGTGGATGACTTCGCGGCGGATTCGGGCCGGCTGGGCGATGAAGGCAAGACGCCTTTGTATGCCGCTATCAACGGCCAGCTGGCCGCCATGATTGCCGTGGCTGACCCGATCAAAGACACCACCAAACCCGCGATTGACGCCTTGCATGCACTGGGCCTGAAGGTGGTGATGATCACTGGCGACAACCGCCGCACCGGGGAGGCGATTGCGCGCCTGCTGGGTATTGATGAAGTGGTGGCCGAGGTTCTGCCCGGCGGCAAGGTGGATGCGGTGCAGCGCCTGAAGCAGGAGCACGGCACGCTGGCCTATGTGGGCGACGGCATCAACGATGCGCCCGCGCTGGCCGAGGCCGATGTGGGCATCGCCATTGGCACGGGCACCGATATTGCGATTGAGGCGGCTGATGTGGTGCTGATGTCGGGCGATCTCTCGGGCGTGCCCAATGCGATTGCGCTGTCCAAGGCCACGATGAAGAACATTGGCGAAAACCTGTTCTGGGCTTTTGCCTATAACGTGGCGCTGATTCCCGTCGCCGCTGGCCTGCTGTATCCGTTCAACGGCACGCTGCTGTCGCCCGTGTTTGCGGCCGGAGCCATGGCGCTGTCCAGCGTGTTTGTGCTGAGCAATGCGCTGCGCCTCAAACGTTTCAAACCAGCGCTGTAAACAGCTTCTGTCACTCCTGTTTTGGAAGCAGGTAGCGCTTTGGTAATAAGCGCTACAGGCCTGACAGACATAAAAAAGCGCCTGTGACAAGGCGCTTTTTCTTGAGGCTCAGGTGCTCAGGGTTTGAGCTTGGGTACATCCACAAAGTCGTCTAGGCTCAGGCCTTTTTCTGCCAGCAGGGCTTCGAGTACGGGCTTCAAACGACCCAGACTCGCCTCCACCGCTTCGCGAACGGTATCGACCACCACTTGCGTGCTGCGCTCGATCTCGATGTTCACCAGATCGCCCACCTTTTTGTCGCCAAACACCGTCATGCGCAGGGTCTCGGGAATCAGCCAGACCTCGAACCAGCCTTCTTTGCGGTTGACTTCAGCGACCGTGAGGCTGGCACCGTTGACGGCGATATAGCCCTTGGCAAATACATAGGGGCGGAAGGCTTCAGGAATGCCAAAGCGGATCTTGTGATTGGTGTCGGTCTTGACGATCTCCAGCAGCGGAGCGGTGAAGTCCACATGGCCGGACAGCGGGTGGCCGCCAATCTCGGCCCCATCCTTGGCGGCACGTTCCACATTGATGGCATCGCCCACCTGGTACTGGCCCAGCGTGGTGATGTTCAGGCTTTGCAGCATCACATCAAAGGTGGCGCTGGTGGGCGAGAGGTTTTCGGTCACCGTCAGGCACACGCCGTCGTGCGAGACGCTGGCACCAATGGCCAGATCCTCGCAAAAGCCTTCGGGGAATTCCATGGTGAAGGTGCGCAGACCATCCTGGTCGCGCAGCGCGGCAATGCTTGCCACGGCTTGGATGATGCCGGTGAACACGGGGCTGTCTCTCTTCTCAACAGGCGGGCGCAGGGCGCGGGCCTTGGTTCAAAACAGCTATTTTGCCTGCGTTGTGGCAGTGCTTCAGGCGAAGGCGGACTGGCCTTCCCAGAAGCCGCTGATTAAGCCTTCAGGCTTTTTCAGAGCGCGAACCCATGCGCAATCGGGCCAGGCATCCATCTGCACATTCATGCCGGCAAACACGCCATAGCCAGGGCCGGCGGCAATCACGCCATCGGCTTGCAGGGTCTCGCCCGTGCGAATGCTGCAGGCTGCGCGGATATCGCCCAGTGACTTGATGCCCCAGCCGGCCTGAATATGGTTGCCGCACTCGATGTGGTCATGGCTGGCAATGCCGTTGCCCACCTCCAGCAGGCCTTGCACGGTGATCGCGCCTGTGGCACGCAGGCCCTTGCCGCAGCGCAGCATGCCTTGTACGTTGATCTCGCGGTCAGTCTGGACGCCGCCCTTGATGTCTACATTGCCGCTGCACACTAGCTCCCATCCCGCACGCAGTTCTGCGGCGCGGATATGGGCGGGCGCATCGCCTTGCACATTGCCTTGCACTTCCACGCTCCACGCGGCCTTGATGCTGCCGCCTGCCTGCAGCAGCTCATTGCAGAAGATGGCACCACCGCTTTGAATGTCTTCACCCACTTCCAGCTTGCCCGCGCGTATGCCGCCGCCCACCTGCAGGCCACGGCCCACCAGCAACTGCCCCGGCACGCGCACATCGCCGTGCACAATCAGCGTGCCGGCATAGACGAAGTTGTCCGCCTCAAGGTGATCCACTTCCAGCACGCTGTGGGTCGCGCCAAAGTTCTCCAGCAGCCAGCGGGCGTCATCCACACGGCCTGCGGCCACCTGCGTATCCATGGCGGCCTGGTAATCGCCGCCGCTCAGGTTGTTGCGCACAAACCAGCGGTAGCCCATGGCGCAAGGGTTTTTGCCGCGCAAAAAATTCTGTGTGAGTTCCATATCCATGGCTGACCTCCGAGTCGTCCGTTGAGCAAGGTGCGGCGCGTGGCAGGACGTGACCGTCGTGGTCTTGGACGTACCTTCCCCATGCACCTGGGGTGTGCTTGTTCTGGAAGGCCGTGCGGAGGATGTGAGAGCGTTGCTCTATGCCATCCGCACGGCGGCGGAAAGCATGGCCGTGACACCGCTGAGGCTCACGAATGCGGTCGGAATGCCATGGCGGCAGGTGTGCAGCTTTCGCAGCGCGCAGGCACGCGCAGGCAGCTCTGCAATCAAGGCAGAGCGGCGCAAACGGGCAGCGGTGGAAAGGTGCATGCAGGCCATAGGGGATGGAATTTTCAGCCCGAATTATGCCGCGTGACCTGCTGCTATGCAGCTGCCAGCGCCAGAGCCCCTGTCGCCGGAGCCGGTGTGAAGGCTGGTCTTATTGTCGGCTTTGCTGCACGGCAGCGCGCAGACGCTCCACGGCCTGCTCGATCTGCGTCACCTCGGGCGCGGCGAACGACATGCGCAGCGTGTGCAGATCGGGGTCTATCGGATAGAAGGCTTTGCCGGGCACATAGATCACGCCCCGAGCCACGGCGGCGTCAAACAGCTTTTGCGGATCGATGCTGCGGTCCAGCTCGGCCCAGACAAACATGCCGCCGGCGGGGCGCGAGCAGCGTATGCCGCTGTCCGGCCCTGTGCTCAAGCCCTGCACCAGTGCCTGCATGCGGCGCTGGTATTCCAAACGGGCGCGCTGCACCGTAGCCGGGTAGCGGCCGCTGTGCAGATAGCAGGCCGCCACCATTTGCGTCAGCGGCGAGGTGCACAGATCGGCCGTCTGCTTGGCCACGGTGCAGCGGCGCAGCAGGGGCGCATCGGCCAGCATCCAGCCCACGCGCAGTGCAGGTGCGACGGTCTTGGACAGGCTGGACAGATAGATGACCGGATTGCTGCCGGCGGCAGCCAGCTGCTGGCCTGCACAGCGTACGGTGCCGGGCATGGCTTTAGGCGAGTCAGAGGCATCGTCAAAGCGCAGCTCGCCATAGGGGTCGTCTTCCACTACCCAGAAGCCGTATTGCAAGGCCAGTTGGACCAGGGCTTGGCGGCGCTCGGCCGCCAGCAGCGTGCCGCGCGGGTTGGAGAAGTTGGGCACGGTGTACAGCAGCTTGGGGCGCTGGGCGGCTGGCAATGCCGACAGCAGCTCGGCCAGGGCACCGGTCTGCAGGCCTTGCTCATCCATGGGGATGGGCAGGATGCGGGCCTGGGCCAGACGCAGCGCCTGCAGCGTGGCGGGATAGGCAGGAACCTCGACCAGCACCGTGTCGCCGGGCTCGATCAGCACGCGCACCAGCAGGTCGAAAGCCTGCTGCGAGCCCGTCGTTACGAGAACGTCGGCAGCCGCGGCCTGCATGCCGCGTTCCCTGGCTTGCTGCGCCAAAGCCTCGCGCAACTCCAGCAGGCCTTCGGTCGCACCGTATTGCAGCGTGGCCGGGCCCTGGATCATGGCCTGCTGGGCTGCCTGGGCCAGGCCTTCGGCGTCAAACAGACTGGGCGAGGGGTAGCCGCCGGCCAGCGAGATCATGCCGGGGCGAGACAGATAGGGAAACAGTTCGCGGATGGGCGAACCGGCCGGTTCGGCAAACGGAGCGGCGAAAGCAGCCAGCGGTGCGTTCTGGTTCATGCCAGAGCTCCGGCCAGGCTTTCGCGCAGCTGCGCGACGGACTGTAGCTGGGTACGTTCGTACAAGGCAATCTCGTCATGGACGCAGCCGCCGAGCGCGCTTTCGAACACCTGCTGCGCCGCATGGGCCTGGTATTGCTTTTGTTCTTCGCCGCCCAGGTTGGACTGGAAGATGCCGGCTGCGCTCACGGGTAGAAAGTCTTCGTAGGTGATGGGTTCGGCCTGCACCAGACCCTGAGCGATCAGCGCGTCCAGCTCCTCATCGGCAGCCGTCTGGCCGGCCTGAACCTGGCCTTGTTCGGTCAGGCTGTAGCGGTAAAAGGCCAGGCCTTGCTGGCGCAGCGCTTCATGGGTATCGGGAAACTGGGTGAAGACCAGTTGCAGGCGGTTGCCGTAGTCGGCCGAGGCGCTGCCGGCGTTGTTCATGCTGCGCACCTGGGCCAGCAGTTCGTCGTACAGAGCACGTCCCTGGCGCGTCAGCGCCACGCCGCGCTGCTCGATCTCGCCAAAGCGGGCGGTATGGGCACCGGCACGGGCTGCACCGACAGCGTCGTCAGTAAAGCGAATGGCTTCCTTGAGCGCCTTGAAGCTGGTCTGACGCAGCAGAATCGGGCAGGCGCGCTGGGGCGGGCCTTCCACCACATCCTTGGCATCCATGCCGCGCTCCGGCATACCGGCTTGGGCGGTATCAATATCGAGGGTACGCGGTGTCAGGTGGTTGATATGCGGGCCTTTGAAGCAGACCACATCGGCCACCAGACGGTGCGATTTCTGCAACGCCTCGTAGGTGGCTGCATCGACGGTGGCGTCGCTGTGCCAGCGGAAAGTCTCCAGCGCTTCCTGCACAAAGGCATCGGCATCCTGGCTGTCCAGCCCGCCCTCGCGCTCGGCCTGCGCAATCAGCTCCAGTGCGCGGAGTGTGAAAATCTGGCGGCGCTCCAGAATCTCGGCGGCCCTGGCACGCAACGCTGCATCGGCGATCAGTTCCAGGCGCAGCAGCGAAGTGAAGACCCGGAAGGGATTGGCCCGCAGGGCGTCGTCATCGACAGGGCGGAAGGCCGTGGAATGCACGGGAACGCCAGCCACCGAGAGATCGTAATAGCCCACGGGTTCCATGCCCATCACGGCAAACAGGCGACGCAGCGTGGCCAGCTCTTGCGCTGTACCCACACGGATGGCGCCGTGGCGCTCCACGTCCAGGCGTTCCAGCTCGCCGCTCTTGGCCATGCGCTGGCGCAGCTCCGGGTCGGCATGCAGGGTCAGGGCGTTGACGTCGGCCACCAGCTCGATCAGCGTGCCGTATTGGGGAACTTCCTTGCGGTACATCTCGGACATGGCGCGCGAGAAACGCGTGCGAATGTCGTTGCTGGAAACAAAGCGGCTGGAGTGGGTATGCGTGGCGCTCATGACAGAACTGAAGGACAGGGGGTCGTGGGGTGGCTGAACCTAGGGTTTGGCCGAAGAGATAAGCCGGATGTTGGGCGGCCGCATGACTTTGGTCAAACGATAATCCTGCCTGCAGGTCATACCCAAACGGAATGATCGTGCCCTGCCCCTTTTCTCCCAGGCTTTCACCATGCAGCTGTCCCGTCGCTTTTTGCCTCCCATGTCCCTGTTGTGCGCTTTCGAGGCTTCGGCGCGGTTGCAGAGTTTTACGGCGGCTGCCGCCGAGCTGCATCTGACGCAAAGCGCCGTCAGCCGCCAGATTCGTGCGCTGGAGGAGCGTCTGGGCACGGCGCTTTTCGTGCGCGAACGCCAGACCGTGCGGCTCAGTGCCGCAGGCCAGGCGTATGCGCAGGAGATTCGCGCGGCGCTGGTCCGCATCTCCAATGCCACGCTGGGCTTTCGCACCAATCCGCAGGGCGGCAGCCTGAATCTGGCCATCCTGCCCACGTTTGGCACGCGCTGGCTGGCGCCACGGCTGCCGCAGTTCTTCAGCGCGCATCCGGGCATCACCATCAATCTGACCACGCGGCTGTCGCAGTTCGACTTTCAGCTTGAAGCCGTGGACGCGGCCATCCATTTCGGCCTGCCCAACTGGCCGGGGGCCGAGCTGGAATTTTTGATGAGCGAGACGGTGGTGCCCGCCTGCAGCCCGGAAGTGGCTGAGCGGCACCGGTTTGCCCAGCCTCAGGATCTGCTGCGCGCACCGCTGCTGCACCTGGCCTCGCGTCCCGATGCCTGGCGGCGCTGGTTCGGTAGTCAGGCCTGCCAGGTCGGCGATATGCAGGGCATGCTGTTCGATCAGTTCGCCACGGCCGCCCAGGCGGCAATTGCCGGAGTGGGCGTGGCCTTGCTGCCCAAGTTTCTGATCCTGCGCGAGCTGCAGAGCGGCGATCTGGTCCAGGCTCTGCCGCAGCTGCCCGAGGTGGAAAGCGCAGAGCGCTACTATCTGGCCTGGCCGACCAGCCGCGCCACCTATCCGCCGCTGCTGGCTTTTCAGTCCTGGCTCAAACAGACGGCGCAGGAGCCTGAACCGGCCCTCGTACCGGTCTGAAGCGGTTGAAAAAACTAGGAGCTGCTGGCGCAAAACCTATAAGGGTTGAGCGCTTTTTTCGTTGAATCGATGCTGGCAACGCTGGCGCACCGGAGCGTCAGATCCGGATGCCGGCCTTTTTGATGATGGCCGCGTTGTTCTCACTTTCCTTGCGCAGCAAGTCCGTGAAGGTGGCAGTGCTCTGGCGCAAGGCGATGTTGTCCGTGGCGTTGAGCAGCTCCTGAATTTCCTTGGTTTGCACCTGCTGCTGCACCAGGGCATTGAGCTTTTCCACGATGCCTGCAGGTGTGCCTGCCGGGGCCATGAAACCGAACAGTGAGGTGAGATTGGCCTCTGGCAATCCCAGCTCTGCCAGCGTCGCCACTTTGGGTTGGTTGGGCGCGCGTTGCGGGCCCGTGGTGGCCAGAACGCGCAGCTTGCCTTGTTCGATCAGGCTGTTGACGGTTGAGAACGGGTTGCCCAGCATGATTTCAAAATGCGCGCCTACCGCATCGGTGACGGTCTGCCCCACGCCCTTGTAGGGCACATGGACGAGTTGCACGCCGGTCCTGGCTTGAATCTGCTCCACCATGATGTGACCGACCGAGCCGACTCCCGAAGTGGCAATGCGCACACTGCCCGGGTTGGCCTTGGATTGAGCAATCAGGTCTTGCCAGCTGCCGCCTTGGAATGCGGTGGTGGCCATCACATAGACGGGCGAGTACATCATGGGGACCACTGCCGTGATGTCCTTGAACGGGTCGTAAGACAGCTTCATCAGATGCGGCGACAGCGTCAGCGGGCTGATGGCACTGAGCGCCAGCGTGTAGCCATCGGGCAGGGCCTTGGCGACTTCCGCCATGCCAAGCGTGCCGCCGGCACCGCCCTTGTTTTCGACAACAAAGTTATGCCCCAGGATTTGCCCTATCTTGTCCACGAGCTTGCGGCCGACGCTGTCCGTCACACCGCCTGCTGCGTAAGGGATCACGACCCGCACGGGCTTCTGAGGCCAGGCGCTTTGTGCCTGGGCGGCAGGCAGGCCCAGCGCCAGGGCGCTTCCGAGCATGAAATGGCGACGTTGCATCATGGTGCAGTTCCTTTCTGTGCTTGCAGTGTTGCTGAGCTGGCACCTGTGTCCATGCGCTGCATGCGACGGCCTTCCAGGCGCTCGACACAGGCGTTGCAATTTCCATGCCCTTGTGCCCAGGCAGGCTGGATGGCCTGGCACCTGAGCGCCAGGGTCGTCATCGGCAAGGCGCTTAGGAGGCGTAGGCCTCCAGGGGCTTGTCGTTGGGCTTTTGCAGCAGTTGCTTGAGCGCATCGCTCATGGGCAGGTTCAGCGGCGTTTCCTTGGGCGGAATGGGTTGCATAAACCATTTGTCGTAGATCTTGGCCACTTCGCCGGACTTCATCATGCGCACCAGGGCGTCATCGACGGCTTTCTTGAAGCTGGGGTCGTCCTTGCGCATCAGCAGGGCGATGGGCTCGGACCCCAGCACCTCGCCCACGATCTTGTAGCCCTTGGGGTCCTTGGAGTTGGCCAGCACGCCGGCCAGCAGGTTGTCGTCCAGCACAAAGGCGTCGGCCCGGCCGGATTCCAGCATCAGAAAACTCTCGAAGTGGTCCTTGCCCAGCTGGGTGGGCAGCTTGACATTGTTTTCGTGGCTGTATTTGCGCAGCAGCTGCACGGCGGTGGTACCGGTCGATGCCGCCACGGTCTTGCCGTCCAGATGTTTGAACGAGGTGACGGGTGAGTCAGCGCGCACGGCCATGCGCACCTGGCTGACATAGGTGGTGACCGCAAAAGACACCAGCTTCTGGCGGTTCAGGTTGTTGGTCGTGGGGCCGCAGCCCAGATCTACCGTGCCGTTCTGAACCAGGGGCATGGTGTTCTGCGCCGTGATGGCCATGTACTCGATCTTGGCGCTGGGTGCGATCTGTGCCAGCACCTTCTCGCAGAGCTCCACGTGATAGCCGGCGAAGCGGTGGTTGGCACCAATGGCGTAGGCCATGGGAGCCGAGCTTTCGCGCACGCCGATGACGACCTTGCCGGTCTTCTGAACCTTGTCCAGTGTGCTGCCAGGTTCGTTCTGGGCCTGGGCACCGAAAGCTGCCAGAAAGGCGGTACATGCCAGTGTGAGGTTCGCGGTCATCAAGCGCATGGGGGAAGTCTCCTTGGAAGTGGGTGGCTGCAAAAGCGCAAGGCGGTGGTTATTCGGTCTTTCACGGTGCCGCGCCTTGTCTGCAGCCCATGAAACAGGCATGAGCCTGCAGGGGAGCCAGCGGGCTGGAGCGTTCCCGGTCAAGGCTCGGTTCATCCGTCAAGTGCCTGCATCAACTATCCGGCAATTGCTGCGGCCGTCATAACGATGAAACGGAAGAAGGTCATGCTGCCCGCGTATGACCTTCCGCCAGCAAGACCGTAACGAGACGGTCGCCCGTGCTTTTGGTTAACATTTGCGCCTATTGCACAGGCTCGCGCGCATATGGTATGGCGTGTCCTGCCTCGTGCCATCGGGCCGAGCAGCGTATGAACTGCCGGGCCCTGACTCCGTTTTCGGTTCGCGCAGCGCAGGCCCGCAAGGGCGGCACAGGATGATCCTGGCATGCGTGAGCCTGTTTTGAGACAGATTCCATGACTGCCCTTACACCCCCTTCATTCCTTAGCCGAATCGCCATCGCGATCGGCAGCTTTTTCGCCATCCTCGGCAATGGCCGTCTGGCCGCCGATGTGACCCGTGTGCGCGCTGGTGAAGCTTTTGCCGCTGACGTTGCCCCCAAGGAAGTGCGCGTCGAAGTCCCGGTCGAAAAAATTGTTGAAGTCCGCGTGGAAGTGCCGGTCGAGAAAATCGTCGAAAAAACGGTAGAGAAACGCGTTGAAGTCCCCGTCGAGAAGCTAGTCGAAAAAACCATCGAAGTTGAAAAACTGGTGGCCACCGACACTGCCGCCCTGCAACTGCTGGGCCTGATGCAGCGCGAAGCACGCTTTGTGGACTTTATTCAAGAAGACGTGGCTCCTTACAGCGACGCTGAAATTGGTGCCGCCGCCCGCGTGGTGCACGAAGGCTGCCGCAAGGTGCTGCGCGAGCATTTCGCTATTGCCCCCGTGCGTGCAGAAGCCGAAGGCAGCCGCATCACCCTGCAAGCCGGTTTTGATGCCGCTGCCGTGCGCCTGACTGGGAATGTGGTCGGCCAAGCCCCGTTTACCGGCACGCTGAGCCACCGCGGCTGGCAGGTCACCGACGTGAAGCTGCCCCAGCTGACCGACATTCAGGCCGCCAAAGTTATCGCCCAAGCCGAAGTGGAGCTGTAAACCATGAATATGTTTGCTTCCATCGCCGCATCCGGCGCGGCTCAAAATGCTGTATCTACTCCTGATTCTGTAGCTTCTAACGCTCAACCTGTAAGCGCTACAGACCAAAATAGCACTCAAAATTCTGGTGCGCAGTTCAGCATCGGTATTGACCTGGGCACCACGCATTGCGCGCTGTCCTATGTGGACAAAACCGCCAGCGACGGCGACAAGGTGGTGCAAGGCGTGCTGGATATTCCCCAGCTCACCGCGCCCGCCAGCGTGCAAGCCTTGCCGCTGCTGCCGTCCTTTCTCTATCTGGCGCATGAGAGCGAACTGAGCGAGGCTGAGCGCACCCTGCCCGGCGCTGCATCCAGCGACTTCATCACCGGCGAATTCGCCCGCAGCCGTGGCGCGGCCACGCCCATCCGTCTGGTCAGCAGCGCCAAAAGCTGGCTCTGCCATCCCGGCGTGGATCGCCGCAGCCCGCTGCTGCCTGCCGATGCACCCGAGGAAGTCAGCCGTATCTCGCCGCTGACCGCATCGATTCGCTATCTGGAGCACCTGCGCTGGGCCTGGGAGCAAGCCCACCCCGAGGCACCTTTTGCCCAGCAAGACATTACCGTCACCATCCCCGCATCGTTTGACCCCGCCGCGCGCGAGCTGACTGCCGAGGCCTGCAAGGCAGCCGGCTTTGCTAATCTGACTTTGCTGGAAGAGCCGCAAGCCGCGCTCTACAGCTGGATTCAGGCCAGCGGCGGCCAATGGCGCAAGCAAGTGCAGCACGGCGACATCATTCTGGTGGTAGACGTGGGCGGCGGCACCACCGACCTTTCGCTGATCGCCGTGCGTGAGCGCGAAGGCAATCTGGAGCTGCAACGCATTGCCGTGGGCGAGCACATCTTGCTCGGCGGTGACAACATGGATCTGGCGTTGGCCTACGGCGTGGCCCGCAAGCTGGCGCAAGAGGGCAAGCAGCTCGATGCCTGGCAAACCCGGGCTCTGGCCCACGGTTGCCGCGCCGCCAAGGAGCAGTTGCTGGCCGACGCAAACCTGCAATCCGTGCCCGTGGTCGTCCCCAGCCGGGGCAGCAAGCTCATCGGCGGCAGCATCCGCACCGAAGTCACGCGTGACGAAGTGCTGGCCATGCTGGTCGAAGGCTTCTTCCCCAAGGTCGCGGTCAGCGCCAAGCCCCAGACCCGTGCCCGCGCAGCGCTTACGCAGCTGGGCCTGCCCTATGCACAAGATGCCGCAGTCACGCGCCATCTGGCCGCCTTCCTGAGCCGTCAGGTCAACGCACTGGCCGACATTGATGGCCTGAACGCAGAGCAGACGGAAGGCTCCACCTTCCTGCACCCCACGGCAATCCTGTTCAACGGCGGCGTGCTCAAGGCACCGCAAATCGAGCAGCGCATTCTGGAAGTGATCAACGGCTGGCTGGACGAAGAGGCTTGCGAGCCCGCCCGCCTGCTGGATGGTGCCAACCTGGATCTGGCCGTAGCCCGTGGCGCGGCCTATTACGGCCACATCGCCACCAGCGGCCGCGGTGTGCGCATCCGTGGCGGTACGGCGCAGTCGTATTACGTGGGTGTGGAGTCGAACATGCCCGCCATCCCCGGCATGGAGCCGCCCATGTCCGCCCTGTGCCTGGCACCGTTTGGCATGGAAGAGGGCACCGAAGTCGCTCTGAGCGATCTGGAGCTGGGTCTGGTTGTCGGCGAGCCCGTGCGCCTGCGCTTCTTTGGTTCTTCCGTGCGCCGCGCCGATCAGGTCGGCACCATGCTGGACTTCTGGGGCCCCGAAGAGCTGGTCGAGCTGCAAGAAATTGAGCTGAACCTGCCTGCGTCTGGCCGTGCAGCGGGTGAAGTGGTTCCTGTCACGCTGGAAGCGCGCGTCACCGATATCGGCACGCTGGAACTCAATGCCGTGCCCGTGGGTGGCACAGACCGCTGGAAGGTGGAGTTTGATGTGCGCGCCGAGACTTCGGCTGAAGCTGCTGAGTAAAGCTGTTTAACCGCTTAAAGGCGAAAGCCCGCTGACCAGATGGTTAGCGGGCTTTTTTATGGGCTAAATATGGATTCGATGCTTTTGCTGCCTGCGCTCCAAGCTATTGTTTTTTGATTCATTTGGGGCATGACTGAAGGCAGCTTCTTACCAAGTGATAGAGGGTGGGCCTCAACCTCAGTCAATGCAGCAGTATTCCCAGTGCATCTGGAGGGCGGACGGAGATTGCTGCATCTCCCAAGCACGGCCATAGGCGAAAAGAACTGCACTCCGCAGTCCTTGCTGCCAATTGTTACGATCGGCCACCTCCCTAGCGCATCGTCCCTTGGCTTTCATGACTGTCACCTCCACTCAGCCCGCTTACATCGTCGGCATAGACCTCGGAACCAGCCATACCGTGGCCGCCAGCGTGGCGGTGGCTGGGGTGGCGGCAGATATTGAGTTGCTCAACATTGCCCAGCGCAGCACGGCGGGCGAGGTGATTTCACAGCCCCTGCTGCCCTCGGTGCGCTACCAGGCGGCACTCGGCGAGCTGGGCGATAGCTGGCAGCAGCCGTGGCCGCCGCAAGGCGCTGATGCGCAAGCCCCCGCAGTCATCGGCCGCTGGGCGCGTGACTTGGGCGCCGCCGTGCCGGGGCGGCTGGTGGCCAGCGCCAAAAGCTGGCTTTCGCACACCGGTGTAGACCGCAGCTCGCCCATCCTGCCGTGGGGTGCTGGGGATGATGTAGTCAAGGTGTCGCCGCTGGCCGCATCGGCCTCATACCTGGCCCACGTCAAAGCCGCATGGGACAGGGCGCATCCTGAAGCACCGTTGCACCAGCAAAGTGTGGTGCTGACGGTACCTGCCTCGTTTGACGAAGGTGCCCGAGCGCTGACGCTGGAGGCCGCGCAACTCGCGGGCCTGCCCGGCGTGCAGTTACTGGAAGAACCCAAGGCTGCATTCCACGACTGGCTGGTGCTGCAAGGCGAGCAACTCGCGCAGCAACTGGCCGATAGCCGACTGGTGCTGGTGGTCGATGTGGGCGGCGGTACGACCGACCTGACCTTGATTTGTGTCGCAAAAGCAGTGGGCGACGGCCTGCCCACGCTGACCCGCACTGCCGTGGGCGAGCATTTGATGCTGGGCGGCGACAACATGGATCTGGCACTGGCCCATCAGCTGGAGCCCGCGTTTGCGGGCGAAGGTCAGAAGCTGCCTGCCCAGCGCTTTGCCCAGCTGGTGCAGCGCTGTCGCATGGCCAAGGAGCAGTTGCTGGCTGCCGATGCTCCCGAGCAAGTCAGCATTACCTTGCTGGGCGGCGGCAGCCGTTTGCTGGCCGCAACGCAGACGGCCACGCTGACCCGTGCGCAGGTGCAGCAGCAGGTGGTTGAAGGCTTTTTGCCACCCGCCCAGATCAGCGATGCGCCTAGCAAGCGCCAAGGCGCGCTGCGTGGCTTTGGCCTGCCGTACCCGGCCGATGCAGCTATCAGCCGCCATCTGGCGCAATTTTTGAGTTTGCATGCGGACGGCGCTCTGCCAGACACCGTGCTGCTCAATGGCGGCGTGTTCCATGCCCATGCGCTGGTGCAGCGGCTGACCGACTTGCTCAGCAGCTGGCGCGGCAGCCCCGTGCGGGTGCTGTACAACCCGCACCCTGACTGGGCAGTGGCCCGTGGCGCGGCAGCCTATGGGCTGGCGCGGGTGCAGGCTGAACTGCAAGCGAAATCAGAGGTAAATCAGCCCGCAGCGCAAGCACAGCAAGCGCCAGCAGCTATCAAAAATAGTATTCCCCGCATTGGCGGCGGCGCAGCGCGCAGCTACTGGCTGCTGCTGCCGGGCAAAAAGGGCGAAGCCCCGCAAGGCCTTTGCTTGCTGCCACGCGGCACGGAAGAGGGCGTGCGCATCGTGCTCTCCGGGCGGCGCTTTGCCCTCAAGCTGGGTCAGGCCGTGCGTTTTAATTTACTGGCCAACAGCCAGAGCCACGCCCCCGTGCAGGCCGGACAGATTGCCCCGTTGACAGGCGATGGCTGGGTAGAGCTGCCGCCGCTGGCGACCGTGCTGCCTGCGCCAGAAGGTGTGGCCGCTGCGCAGGTCGAGGTGCAGTTGCAGGCCTGCATGAGCGAGGTAGGCACGCTGGAAGTGCGCTGCGTGGCCGTGCAGGATTCAGCGCAGTCATGGCTGCTGCCCTTTGCGGTGCGCGGTGCTGTCACTGCAGAAACCATAGCTGTTGGCGCAGATGCAGAAAGCGCTGAAGGCACAAAAGGCCTGAACTCTCTGGCAGCCAAACTGCCCGAAGCCGTGGCGCTGATTGACCGCATTTTTGGCACGCAGGCGCAAGAAGTCACAGGCAAAGAAGTTCGCCAGCTGCGCCCGTCGCTGGAGAAAATTCTGGGCCCGCGCGACGGCTGGGATGTGGGCTTGCTGCGCGCCTTGTTTGATGCGCTGCTGGCCCGTGCCAAGCGCCGCCGCCGCACGGCCGACCATGAACGCGTGTGGCTCAACCTCGCAGGCTGGTGCCTGCGCCCCGGCGTGGGTGCCGAGCTGGATGCATGGCGCATCTCCCAGGTCTGGGCGCTGTACGGCGCAGGGCTGGGCCATGCCAAGGAGTCTGCCAACTGGACGGAGTGGTGGGTTTTCTGGCGCCGCGTGGCCGCTGGCTTGAACGAAGCCCAGCAGATGGAATTGCTGGAAGACGTGGCCGGCCAGATGCAAAAGGCCGTGCAGCAGACCACAAGATCCGGTGGCAAGAGCAGCCACGGCAGTTACGACGACATGCTGCGCCTGTTCGCCGCCATGGAGGCCGTGCCCTGGCAGTACCGCCAGGAGATGGGCCAGTGGATGCTGCAGCGCCTGAAGCGCCCGGATGAAACCGTGCAGACCTGGTGGGCCATAGGCCGTCTGGCGGCACGCCAGTCGCTGGCGGCGAATGCGCATCGGGTCATGCCGCCCGAGGCGGCGCAGGAGTTTCTCGACGCCACGCTGGCGCAGGACTGGCGCAAGAACGAAACCGCGATGTTCGCTGCCGTGCAGATGGCGCGAATGACGGGCGATCGCGCCCGCGACCTGCCTGACGAGGTACGCGCGCAGGTGCTGGAGAAGATGCGCAGCAGCGGAGCCCCCGAGCGCTGGATCGCCATGGTCGAGCAGGTGGCGGAGATGCAGGCCGAGGACCAGAAACGCAGTCTGGGCGACAGCTTGCCGCCGGGGCTGGTGCTGCTGTGAAGTCGCTTGAACGGTTGAGTCTCCCCAACGATTGATCTTCTTTTTTCTGCCTGATGCCTTTGAACACTGCTGCTCCGTTCTGTCGCTCCCGTTTTTGGCTTGCGATTCTTAGTCTGCTGGTTATCGCCATCGGCCTCGCCTCTCGCCGGGGCTATGTGCCGTTCCCTGCGGTGCTGGGCAATTACCCCGGTGATGCGCTCTGGGCCTGGGTGGTGTTGCTGTGCGTGGCCTGGGTTCGGCCTAGCGTTGCTCGGACCAAGTTGGCGGGCTGGTCGCTGCTGATCGCCTTTGCCATCGAATTTCTGCAGCTCTACCAAGCCCCTTGGATGCAGGCGCTGCGCGCCAACAAGCTGGCGTATCTGGTTCTGGGCAATGGTTTTGATCCGCTGGATCTGGTCGCTTATGCCGCAGGAATTGCTCTGGCTCTTGCGGTCGATCTTGGCTGGGAGAGGGCACGCCTGCGCAGGGGCTGAGATGGCATGAATCGTGCTGCTTTTTCAGAGCATAAGCATGATGAAAAGCACTACCCCATGAAAACGCCTTTGCACTATCTGGTGGCGGCTCGGCAAAGCGAGATGGCCGAGCTGGAGCAGATCAGCCGCGCCAGCACACTGGTGGCCAGCATGTCCGAGCTCGTCCACGCGCTGCAGAAGGAGCGCGGGCTGTCCAATATCTTTCTGGCCAGCGGCGGGGCACAGGCGCAGCAGGTGTTGCAGGCCCATCTGCCGCAGGTAGATCAGGCCATGGCCCGCGTTTGCGGGGTGCTGGAGGCCTTGGGAGAGCGATCTCCGGGCGCGCATGGAGCGCGGTTGTTCAATGCGATTGCCAATGCGCTGCAGGGCTTCGAGGCTTTGCCCTTGCTGCGCCGCAAGCGCGATGCGCTGCAGCTGAGTGCAGAGGATTGCACGCAGGCGTTGATCCGCATGATTGCCGCCTGCCTGAGCGTGGTGTTCGAGGCAGCAGACAGTGCCAGCGACCCCGATGTCGCAAGACTGCTGGTGGCGCTGTTTCATTTCATGCAGGGCAAGGAACTGGCGGGACAGGAGCGTGCGACGGGCGCTGCGGCATTTACCAGCGGTGTCAGCAGGCCGGAGCGCCAGCGCCATTGGCTGCATCTGATCGAATCGCAGGATCGCTGCTTTCAGGTCTTTGCGGATTTCGCCAGCCCGCCGGGCGTCGAGCGCTGGCAACTGCAGTGCGGCAGCTGTCCTGATATGACGGTGATCGAGCGCCTGCGCCGCATCGGCTGCACGGCAGGGCATGGCGCGCCTCTGGATAGCAGCTTGAGTTCTCCCTGGTTTGAAGCCTGCTCCAGCCGGCTCGATGCCATGCACCAGATTGAGGCATTTCTGGCGCTGGAGCTTCAGGCGCAATGCCTGAATAAGCTCGACCAGGCGGGTGCTGCCCTAGCCCAGCAGCAGGCGCTGCTGGAGTCCATGCCGGAGCCTAGGGCTCGCGCAGAGGCTGCTGCGGCCTTCATCTTTGGTCCTGCGAAGTCTGGCGCAGCCCTGTCTGCGGAAGGCGGTTATGGGCTGCAGCTGGAGAAAAGCATTGTGGGCCTGGTGCAGGAGCAGGCTGCGCGGCTGCAGGATATGCAGACCGAGATCGACAAGGCGCGCTCCACGCTGAAGGAGCGCAAGACCATAGAACGCGCCAAGGGCGTGCTGATGAATTACCGCCAGTTGAGCGAGGGCGATGCCTACAAACTGATCCGTCAGACAGCCATGAACCAGAACCGGCGCATGCTGGATGTGGCCGAGGCCATTCTGGCGACGGTAGATCTGCTGCCTGGCAGCACCAATTCGTAGCATGGGGTCGCATGGGTTGTTGCGGCGCACCAAAGTCGGGCTGAAATCGGACGCAACTCATTTTCTTTCGAGTGCGAAAGGTCTGGCACGGTTTGTGCATGACTGTTGATGTCAAGCAGACCAAAGGCGGTCGCGCTTAAAGCGTTATTACGAGTGACCTGGGACAACGGCGTCCTTCTCTCCTCTCACCCGAGGAGGGAAGGATGCCGTTTTGTTTTCCGGATCGCCTTCACCACGATTCTTGATGGAGTTTTCTCATGAGCAAGCGCCTTTTCCCCTCCCCAGTTCTTTCTATGGAGTCTGGCCGCCGAGACTTTCTGCGCGTTGCAGGCGGTGCCGCACTCTATGGGGCATTAGGTCACCACGGCGTCTGGGCTGCGGGCTCGGATGCGCCCGAGAAGAAGGAAGTCAAGATTGGCTTTATCCCGCTGACCGATTGCGCCAGCGTGGTCATGGCGTCGGTGCTGGGTTTCGATCAGAAATACGGCGTGAAGATCGTCCCCAGCAAGGAAGCGAGCTGGGCCAGCGTGCGCGACAAAATGGTGAATGGCGAGCTGGACTTTGCCCATGTGCTGTACGGCCTGGTCTACGGCTTGCATCTGGGTATTGGCGGGCCTAAAAAAGACATGGCTGTGCTGATGAACCTGAACAACAACGGTCAGGCCATCACCTTGTCCAAAGCGCTGGCCGATAAGGGCGCTGTGGATGGCCAAAGCCTCGCCAAAGTGATGGCCAAGGAAAAGCGTGAATACACGTTTGCGGGCACCTTCCCCACCGGCACCCATGCCATGTGGATGCATTACTGGCTGGCGGCGGCGGGCATTAATCCGGTGACGGATGCCAAGCTGATCACCGTGCCCCCGCCCCAGATGGTGGCCAATATGCGCGTGGGCAATATGGACGGCTTTTGCGTGGGCGAACCCTGGAACCACCGCGCCATCATGGACGGCATTGGTATCACGGCCAACACCTCGCAGGACATCTGGAAGGATCACCCCGAAAAAGTGCTGGGCACCACGGGCGACTTCGCCAGCAAGAATCCCAACACCTGCCGCGCCGTGATGATGGCGATTCTGGAGGCCAGCCGCTGGATTGACGCCAGCATGCAAAACAAGATGAAGATGGCCGAGACCGTGGCCCAGAAGTCGTACATCAACACCAGCGTGGACGCCATCAACCAGCGCATTCTGGGCCGCTACCAGAACGGTCTGGGCAAGACCTGGGACGACCCCAACCACATGAAGTTCTTCAACGACGGTGCGGTGAACTTTCCCTATCTGTCTGATGGCATGTGGTTCCTGACTCAGCACAAGCGCTGGGGCCTGCTCAAGAGCCACCCCGACTATCTGGCCGTGGCCAAGCAGATCAACCGCATTGACCTGTACCAGCAGGCCGCGAGCCAGCTGAAGGTGAACGTGCCCAAGGATGCTTTGCGCAGCAGCAAGCTGATGGATGGCGTGGTCTGGGATGGCAAGAACCCCGCCCAGTACGCCGACAGTTTCAAGATCAAGGCCTGAGGCCGACACCCCCAAGGAGATTCACCATGGTCAGTGCCGCACTTCCATCCCGTCTTGAACTGGACCCGCCCCACGATCCGCAACTGGCCATACAGGCGGCCAACGATGAACGCTTGAACGCTTCCAAAGAGATAGCTGATAGCGCAGAACCTGCAAGGGCTACAGTGAAAAAAGACTCAAAAATCAAAGCCGCACCTGCTGCAGCCGTTGCGACACCGCCCAGCCGCTGGCGCCAGCGGGCTGAAGGTCTGATCGGCACGGTGCTGCCGCCGCTGCTGGGGCTGGCGCTGCTGGTGGGCTTGTGGTCCATTGTCTCCAGCACCACGGGCCACAGTATTCCCAATCCGGCAGAGACCTGGACGCAGGCGGTCGAGGTCTTTCGCGATCCGTTCTATCGCAACGGTCCCAACGATCAGGGTGTGGGCTGGAACGTGCTGTCGTCGCTGCAGCGCGTGGCGCTGGGCTTTGGGTTGGCGGCGCTGGTAGGCATTCCGGCAGGCTTTTTGATCGGGCGCTTCAATTTTCTCTCGCGCATGTTCAACCCGCTGATCAGCCTGCTGCGTCCCGTGTCGCCGCTGGCCTGGTTGCCAATTGGTCTGCTGGTGTTCAAGGGGGCGAATCCAGCCGCCATCTGGACCATCTTCATCTGCTCCATCTGGCCCATGGTCATCAACACCGCGGTCGGTGTGCAGCGTGTTCCGCAGGATTACATGAACGTGGCGCGGGTGCTGAATCTGTCGGAATGGAAGATTGCCACCACCATCCTCTTTCCCGCCGTGCTGCCCTATATGTTGACCGGCGTGCGTCTGGCCGTAGGCACGGCCTGGCTGGTGATCGTGGCCGCCGAGATGCTGACCGGTGGCGTGGGCATAGGTTTTTGGGTCTGGGACGAGTGGAACAACCTCAATGTCAAGAACATCATCATCGCCATCTTCGTGATTGGCATCGTGGGCCTGTTGCTGGAATGGGCGCTGGTCAAGCTGGCTTCGGCCTTTACGTTTGAAGAGGTGAAATCATGAACGCATCGCTGTCCACCAAGTACATCGAGATCCACGATGTAGAGCAGACCTTCAAGACCGCCAAAGGCCTGTTTCCTGCGCTGCGTGACATCAATCTCAATATCGCCAAGGGTGAGTTTGTGAGCCTCATCGGCCACTCGGGCTGCGGCAAGTCCACCTTGCTCAACCTGATTGCGGGGTTGACGGTGCCCACCAGTGGTGCACTGCTGTGCGCCAACAAGGAAATCAAAGGCCCCGGCCCCGAGCGCGCCGTAGTGTTTCAAAACCATTCGCTGCTGCCATGGCTGACCTGCTGGGGCAATGTGCACCTGGCGGTGGAGCGTGTCTTTGCCAAGCGCGAAACCAGGGCGCAGCTGGCCGAGCGCACCGACGCCGCACTGGCCATGGTGGGTCTGACGCACGCCGCGCAAAAGCGCCCCGGCGAGATATCTGGCGGTATGAAGCAGCGCGTGGGCATTGCCCGGGCTTTGTCCATGGAGCCGCAAGTGCTGCTGATGGATGAGCCGTTTGGTGCGCTGGATGCGTTGACCCGCGCCAAGCTGCAGGACGAGTTGCTGGAGATCGTGGCCCGCACGCACAGCACGGTGGTCATGGTGACCCACGATGTGGATGAGGCCGTGCTGCTGTCTGACAAGATCGTGATGCTGACCAACGGGCCTGCCGCCACCATTGGCGAGGTGCTGCACGTAGAACTGCCCCGCCCGCGCAGCCGCGTAGCGCTGGCCGAAGACCTGCATTACCAGGGCTATCGCAAAGCCGTGATCGACTTTCTCTACACCCGCCAGGGGCATGTGGAGAAGGCGGCCTGAGTCTGCTTTCTCTGCCGCTGCATGGCGCCTTAGGGCGCCATGTTTGTTTTGATGCACTGCGATAAAGCGCGACTGCACGGAAATAGTGCCTGCTGGTGGGCTCCCATGACATTGAACAGGGTAGGGAAGCTGGCACAGCAATTGCATGGTTCTTGTTGTGGCCAAGGTGGGCCACAGGGTGATGGTGCAAGGCTGGACCAGATCCCAAAGACAAAGACGTCTGCGCGCTCATGCGAGTCATGAAGCGCGAGACGTCTTTTTTGCGTTTTGCAAGCCCACGGGGACTGAGATGAAAAAATCCAAACTGGTCATGATTGGTAACGGAATGGCAGGTGTGCGCGCTCTGGAAGAGCTGCTGACCATTGCCCCCGAGCTGTACGACATCACGGTGTTTGGTGCCGAGCCACACCCCAACTACAACCGCATTCTGCTGTCGCCGGTGCTGGCGGGCGAGCAGACGCTGGCCGATATCGTGCTCAACGACTGGGCCTGGTACCAGGACAACCATATCCTGCTGCACGCAGGCTATACGGTCACGGCCGTGGATCGCGCCCGCCGCACCGTGCATGCCACCAATGCGCAGGGTGAAACCATCAGCGCCGAGTACGACCGGCTGATCATGGCGACGGGCTCCAATCCCTTCATCCTGCCCATTCCCGGCAATGACCTGCAGGGCGTGCTGGCCTATCGCGACATTGCTGATACCGAGGCCATGATTGAAGCTACAAAGACGCTCAAGTATGCAGTGGTGATTGGTGGCGGCCTTCTGGGGCTGGAGGCGGCCAACGGCCTGATGAAGCGCGGCATGCAAGTCACCGTGGTGCATGTGGGCGACTGGCTGATGGAGCGCCAGCTAGACGACCAGGCGGGCCGCATGCTGCAAAAGTCGCTGGCCGAGCGCGGCATGCAGTTCTGCATGAAGGCGCAGACGCAAGAGCTGGTGGGCAACGCTGCAGGTCGCGTGAGTGCGGTGCGCTTTATAGACGGCAGCGAAGTGCCTGCCGATCTGGTGGTGATGGCCGTGGGCATACGCCCCAATACCGGGTTGGCCGAGTCCATGCATCTGCATGTGAATCGCGGCATTGTGGTCAGCGACACCTTGCAGACCGTGACCGATCCGCGCATCTACGCTGTGGGCGAGTGCGCGGCGCACCGGGGCATTGCCTACGGCTTAGTAGCACCACTGTTTGAGCAGGGCAAGGTGCTGGCCAACCATCTGGCCGAGTTCGGCATTGGCCGCTATCTGGGCTCGCTGACCTCGACCAAGCTCAAGGTCACGGGCATCGATCTGTTCTCGGCGGGCGACTTTCAGGGCGGCGGCGACGCCGAAGAAATTCTGATGAGCGACCCCTATGCGGGCGTTTACAAAAAGTTGGTAATCAAGGACGACAAGCTGGTCGGTGCCTGCCTGTACGGCGACACGGTGGACGGCAGCTGGTACTTCAAGCTGCTGCGCGAAGGTCGCAGCGTGGCCGACATTCGCGACAAGCTGATGTTTGGCGAATCCAATCTCGGCGATACCGGCCATCAGGGCCAGAACAAAGCGGCTGCGCTGGCCGATAGCGACGAGGTTTGCGGCTGCAACGGCGTGACCAAGGGAGCCATCTGCAAGGCGATCAAGGACAAGGGTTTGTTCACGCTGGAAGACGTGCGCAAGCACACCAAGGCCAGTGCCAGCTGCGGCTCCTGCACGGGGCTGGTCGAGCAGATCATCATGTTCACGGCGGGTGGGGACTACTCCGCATCGCCCAAGACCAAGGCCATGTGCAGCTGCACCGACCATGGTCACCAGGCCGTGCGCGATGTGATTCGCACTCACAAGCTGTTGACCACGGATGCGGTGTTTCGCTTCATGGAATGGCGCACGCCCAATGGCTGTGCATCGTGCCGCCCGGCGGTCAACTACTATCTTGTAAGCACCTGGCCCAAGGATGCCAAGGACGACCCGCAAAGCCGCTTCATCAACGAGCGCAGCCACGCCAATATCCAGAAAGACGGAACCTACAGCGTGATTCCGCGCATGTGGGGTGGCGAGACCACAGCGAGTGAGCTGCGCCGCATTGCTGATGTGGTGGACAAGTACGACATTCCTACCGTCAAGGTCACGGGCGGCCAGCGCATCGACTTGCTGGGGGTGAAGAAGGAAGACCTGCAAGGCGTGTGGAACGATATAGGCATGCCTTGCGGCCACGCCTATGCCAAGGCGCTGCGCACTGTCAAAACCTGCGTGGGCAGCGAATGGTGCCGCATGGGCACGCAAGACAGCACCCAGATGGGCAAGGACCTGGAGCGCGCCATGTGGCGCATGTATGCCCCGCACAAGGTGAAATTTGCCGTCAGCGGTTGCCCGCGCAACTGTGCGGAGTCCGGCATCAAGGACGTGGGCATCATCGGCGTCGATTCAGGCTGGGAGATGTATGTGGGCGGCAACGGCGGCATCAAGACCGAGGTGGCGCACTTCTTCGCCAAGCTCAAAACCGCAGAAGAAGTCATGGAGTACACGGGCGCCTTCATGCAGCTGTACCGCTTGGAAGGCTGGTATCTGGAGCGCACCGTGCACTACATCAACCGCGTGGGTCTGGACCATGTGAAGAAGCGCATTCTGGACGATGCAGAAGGCCGCAAGGCGCTGTGGGAAGAGCTGCAGTTTGCGCTGGAAGGCGAGCCCGACCCCTGGTTTGAAACCGACAAGGCGGCGGTGGATACGCGCCAGTTCCAGCCCTTAACGGCTGCGCAAACGGCCAGCGTCAGCGCCTGATCAAAAGCACCGAGGAGCCTGAAATGAGCGAATGGATTTCTATCTGCACGATTGACGATATCCCCGTGCTGGGCGCCCGCCGCGTGGCGCGTGCGCAAGGGTTGGATGTGGCCGTATTCCGCAACGCCGAAAACGAAGTGTTTGCCCTGTTGGACCGCTGCCCGCACAAGGGCGGTCCGCTGTCGCAAGGCATTGTGTTTGGCCGCAGCGTGGCCTGCCCGCTGCACAACTGGACGATTGCATTGAGCAGTGGCGAGGCCGCTGCGCCCGACGAAGGCTGCACGCCGTACTTCAGCGTGCGGGTGGAGGACGGTGAAGTACAGCTGCGTGCCGATGAGCTGGCCAGCCGTGCATTGGAGCAGACGCGCCCCCATGCGGGCCCTGCGCATTGCAGCGGCAAACCAGCCTGCGCTGCTGTCTAAGCCTTGTTGCTATAGATGTAATAGCTATTGGCGCGCATTAGATGAGCGCCAGAGCCCCAAAACACTGAAAGCCTGCCATGCTTGAGACCCGATCCACCTGCCCCTACTGCGGCGTTGGCTGTGGCGTCATCATTGAGTCGGATGGCGTGCAAATTACCGGCGTGAGGGGTGACCCCGATCATCCTGCCAATTGGGGGCGCTTGTGCACCAAGGGTAGTACTTTGCACCTGACGGCATCGCCCGTGCACGCCCGGCAATCGCGGCTGCTGCAGCCAATGCGCAGATTCGATAGGGCATCGGCCCCGCAACCGGTGAGCTGGGATGCAGCGCTGGATGATGTCGCGGGCCGCATGGCGCAGATTCGCGCCGAGCATGGCCCGGATGCGCTGGGCTTTTACCTCAGCGGCCAGTTGCTGACGGAGGACTATTACGTTTTCAACAAGCTGGCCAAAGGTCTGCTGGGCACCAATAACCTGGACACCAACTCCCGCCTGTGCATGAGCAGCGCTGTGGCGGGCTACAAGGCCACGCTGGGTGCCGATGCGCCGCCCGCCTGCTATGAAGACATCGACCTGGCCGGCTGCATGTTCATCACGGGCAGCAATATGGCCTGGGCGCATCCGATTTTGTTTCGCCGTGTGGAAGAGGCCAAGGCGCGCAACCCGCAGCTCAAAATTATTGTGGCCGACCCGCGCAAGACAGAGACTGCCGAGCTAGCCGATCTGTACCTGCCTTTGCTGCCGGGCAGCGATGTGATGCTGTTCCACAGCTTGCTGCACATCATGTTGTGGGAAGGCTGGACGGACAACGCTTTCATCGCGGAGCACACCAGTGGTTTTGCAGCACTGAAAGAGCTGGTGCGCGAAGCCACGCCCGAGAAGGCATCGGCCATTTGTGGCGTGCCCACAGAGGATTTGTACAAGGCCGCCCGCTGGATTGCCTTGGGGGGCGCATACAGTGCAGACAGCGCGCCACGCCAGCCCACGCTGAGCCTTTACTGTCAGGGCCTGAACCAGAGCGCCAGCGGCACAGCGAACAACGCCGCACTCATCAACCTGCACCTGGCGACAGGCCAGATTGGCAAGCCCGGTGCGGGGCCCTTGTCGCTCACCGGCCAGCCCAACGCCATGGGCGGGCGCGAGGTGGGTGGCTTGTCCAACTTGCTCAGCGCCCACCGCGACATGGCCAACCCTTTGCACCGCGAAGAAGTGGCGCAGCTGTGGGGTGTGGAAAGTATTCCATCGACACCCGGAAAGTCTGCGATAGAGATGTTTGAGGCGGCCGCCGATGGCCAGATCAAAGCGCTGTGGATTGCCTGCACCAACCCCGCGCAAAGCATGCCAGACCAAACCATGGTGCGACGCGCGCTGGAGCGTGCCGAGCTGGTGGTGGTGCAAGAAGCCTTTGCCGTGACCGAAACCACGGCCTACGCCGACTGGTTGCTACCCGCCACGACCTGGGGCGAAAAGCTGGGCACGGTCACCAACAGCGAACGCAGGATCTCCCGTGTGCGTGCTGCCGTGGCTGCGCCCGGTTTGGCGCGCCACGACTGGCAGATTGGCGTGCAGCTGTCGCGGCGGCTGGAGCCCCTGGTGCGCCCCGGCAAGCCTTCGCTTTTTGGCTATGACATCAGTTGCGCAGAAGCAGCAGCCGAGGCCATCTGGAACGAGCACCGTGAAAGCACGCGTGGGCGAGATTTGGATATCACCGGCCTGAGCTGGCAAATGCTGGAAGACCAGGGGCCACAGCAATGGCCTGTGCCCAGCGGGGCAACGCAAGGCACGCAGCGCCTGTACACCGATGGCCGGTTCGTGACCGATGATGGCCGCGCCCGCTTTGATGCGCAGCCCTGGAAGCCTGTCGCCGTGCAGCGCGATGCGCGCCACCCCTTCAGTCTGAACACCGGTCGCCTGCGCGATCAGTGGCATGGCATGACACGCACCGGCCAACTGGGCCGTTTGTTTGCCCATGTGAGCGAGCCGCAGTTGCAAGTGCACCCGCAAGACATGCAGCGCTTGCAACTGCGGGATGGCGATTTGGTCCATGTCTCCAACCGCTACGGTGCCATCGTGCTGCCCGTGCAGGCGGAAAAGGGCCTGCAGCCCACGCAGCTGTATCTGCCCATGCACTGGGGCGGTATGTATCTGAGTGGACGCAGCTCCAAAGGCCAGCGTTTAGCGGGTGTGAATGCGCTGACCACCCCTGAGTTCTGCCCTCGCTCCAAGCAACCAGAACTCAAGCATGTTGCCGTGAGACTGCTCAAGGCCGAGATGCCCTGGACTTGCATGGGCATGGCCTGGCTGGATGAATCGCAGGTGCTGGCCACGCGCGCAGCTTTGACAGAACTGATGGCGGAGTTTGACTTTGCCAGCTGCGTGCTGTTTGGACGTTCTGTACCGCTGGAAAAGGCCAGCGAAGGCCGCACCGGCGTGCAGTTTCGCGCCGCAGCGTATGAAGCGCCTAGCACTGAGGTATTGCGACGACTGCAGCAGTTACTGCAGTTAGATGGAGCGCAGGCGCTGCGTTATGTCGATGTTCGCCGCCAATGCAGCCGTGCCATGGCCATCGGTCAGCAAGATGGCGAGCCAGTGCTGAATGCCTTTTTGCTGTGTGGTGACGCCAGTGCTGGCCAGTGGCTGGCCCACGTGCTGCGCGATGAGCAATCGACAAAAAGCTTTGGCCGGATGCTGCTGTCGTCCGGCAGCAAGCCGCCTGCAGCGATGGCTGCGCGCTCGCCACAGGTTTGCGCCTGCATGAATGTGGATGAGGCCAGCATTACCGCGCAACTAGGCCATTGCAGCGGTTCATCCGATGAGCGGTTGGCGCAGCTCAAGTCTTCGCTGGGCTGCGGTACGCGCTGCGGCTCCTGCATTCCCACGATCAAGCAACTGGTGCAGGCGGTGCCGCCTGTCACCCAGATGGTTGCTGCATAAGTCTTTAGCTGAAAGGTCTGCCATGACTTCCCGCCATGCGAACTCTCTGACTTCCTCGGGCCGCTGCTATCTGGTGGGGGCCGGGCCGGGTGACCCGGAACTGCTCACCATCAAGGCTTTCAAGCTGATTCAGAGCGCCACCCTGCTGCTGGTTGACGATCTGGTGTCGGCTGAAATCGTCAAGCTTGCCAGCCTCAAGACCCGTGTGATTGCCGTGGGCAAGCGCGGCGGGCGCGAAAGTACATCGCAGGAGTTCATTGAAAAGCTGATGATCATGGCCGCGCGCCAGGGAGAGGTCGTGGTGCGACTCAAGGGCGGCGATCCTTTCATCTTTGGCCGAGGGGGTGAAGAAGTTGAACATCTGCGCGCTGCAGGTGTGCAGGTGGAGGTGGTCAATGGCATTACCGCAGGGCTGGCGGCAGCCACCAGTTTGGGCGTGTCACTCACCCACCGCGATCATGCGCATGGCGTGGTGTTTGTGACCGGCCACCCCAAGCCCGGCGGTGTGCAAAACGACTGGCGTCAGCTGGGGCAGACGGCCCATGCCGTGGGCTTGACGCTGGTGGTCTATATGGGCGTGAGTTCTGTGCCGCATATTCAGACCGAGCTGCTGGCTGGCGGACTGCCCGCCAGCACGCCTGTGGCCCTAGTGCAAAGCGCCAGCCTGCCTACGCAGCAGCAGGTCATCACGCAACTGGGGGAAATGTCCACAGCACTCGTCAGCAGCGGTTTGGGGAGCCCGTGCGTCTTCGTGATTGGGCAAGTCGTAAAACAGGCGGGAGCGAGTCAGGTTGGGTGTGAGGTATGGCTGGGAGAGGTGGAGCTGCGCCGCGCTGTCGGGGTGTGAGTGGCTGGAAAATATTGGGATTTTCATGATCCCCTGAGTGCAATGAGCCATTGCCAACGTCCCGCACTTATCATGAGGCGCTAGCATGTATGGCTAGAATTTTTCACGCCCTGAACATTCACCACGCCCGGCCCTTTACATCTGCAGGGGGATGAGGGTCGGCACACTGAGATAAGTGATGAGCACTGCATACCCCGATACCCAGCTTTTGATCGATGGACAGTGGCAGGTGGCTGCCAGCGGCAAGACGATTGATGTGCGTAACCCGGCGTCGGGCGAAGTCATCGGTCGCGTGGCGCATGCCGATATTCCTGATCTGGACCGTGCACTCGCCGCTGCAGACAAGGGCTTTCAGGTCTGGCGCAAGGTCTCTGCGCACGAGCGTGGTGCCATCATGCGCCGTGCGGCGGCCTTGCTCAAAGAGCGTGCCGACGAGATCGCTGCGCTGCTGACACAGGAGCAGGGCAAGCCGCTGGCCGAGGCCAAGGGCGAAATCATTGCTGGTGCCGGCATCATTGAATGGTTTGCCGACGAGGCGCTGCGCGTCTATGGCCGCATCGTGCCTTCACGCCGTCCCGAGCAGCAGCAACTGGTGATCAAGGACCCTGTGGGCCCTGTGGCGGCCTTCACGCCCTGGAACTTCCCCGTCAACCAGATCGTGCGCAAGATCGGCGCGGCCCTGGCTTCGGGCTGCTCCTTTCTGTGCAAGGCACCTGAGGAAACTCCGGCTTCGCCCGCAGCGCTGCTCAAGTGCTTTGTGGATGCAGGCATTCCTGCCGGTGTGGTGGGGCTGGTCTATGGCAATCCGGCACAAATTTCCGAGTATCTGATTGCCAGCCCGGTGATCCGCAAGGTGACGTTCACCGGCTCTACCGCTGTGGGCAAGCAGCTGGCAGCGCTGGCTGGCCAGCACATGAAGCGAAGCACCATGGAGCTGGGCGGCCACGCCCCGGTCATCGTCGCAGAAGACGCTGATGTGGCACTGGCCGTGAAGGCCGCAGGCGCGGCCAAGTTCCGCAATGCGGGTCAGGTCTGCATCTCGCCCACACGCTTTCTGGTGCACAACAGCGTGCGCGAGGAATTCACGCGCGCCATGGTGGCCCATGCCGAGGCGCTGAAGGTGGGCAATGGTCTGGAGCAAGGCGTGCAGATGGGCCCGCTGGCCAACCCGCGCCGGGTGACGGCGCTGACCCAGCTGATTCAGAACGCCGAGCACAGCGGTGCCAAGCTGCTGACGGGCGGCGCATCGTTTGGCGATGCCGGTAACTACTTTGCCCCCACGGTGCTGGCGGATGTGCCTTTGACAGCGGATATCTTCAATCAGGAACCCTTTGGCCCCGTGGCGGCGATTCGCGGCTTTGAAAAAATTGAAGATGCGATTCAAGAGGCCAATCGCCTCTCGTATGGCTTGGCTGCCTATGCCTTCACGCGCTCGCTCAAAACCTCGCACCAGCTGGCTCAGGATGTGGAAGCGGGCATGTTGTGGGTGAACCAGCCGGCTCTGCCATCTGCCGAGCTGCCGTTTGGCGGTATCAAGGATTCGGGCTACGGTTCTGAAGGTGGGCCCGAGGCGCTGGAGGCTTATCTGGTTTCCAAGGCCGTGGCGATCACTTGTGTGTGATTGATACCCCCTGAGGCGCTTTGCGCCTTCCCCCAAGGAGGACGACGCCATTGCCGCAAGACGGCTCTTGCTCGGCGTCTCTGAGAAACAAAAAGCCGCTGTATTTGCAGCGGTTTTTTTTATGGGTGATGGTGTTCAAGCAATCTTGGCCGTGCTGGCAAAAAAGCGCTGATGCTCGCCAATGTCTTGCGCGGCCAGCTGCAGTTGCAGGGCTTGTTCGGGCTGGTGCTGCTGTATGCGCTGGGCCACGCCCATCAGCAAAGGGATGGCCTTGGCGGGGGCGGCGGGCAGTTGCTGCAGTCTTTGTAGCGCACTGCGCACGCTGCGTAAGGTGCTGTCGGATAAAAGCAGGTCGTTCTCCAGGGTGTGCAGTATGAGCACGGCCTTGCCCACGCGCAGGGCGGCCAGGCCGCAGTCTGCGGCTTCCTGCACGGCCGGAGCGTTGATTTTTTCGGAGGCGCGCACCAGGCGCAGCAGGCGGTGGTAAAGGCGGGCGCGCCAGACGCGGACATCGCGGGCATGCAGCGGGGTGGCGGCCATGTCCTGCAGCTCATGAACCATCATGGCGCGCAGGCCGTCCAGCCTGCCTTGCACGGTGACGGGCAGTATGAAGCGGTAGGCCAGCCAGCCCGCCAGCGGCCCGGTGACGATGGCAAACGCCATGGACAGCGAGTGGCCCACATCGAGCTGGTAGGGGAAATGGGACGACAGCGCCAGCAGAATCACCATATTGCAGTCAAAGCCGTACAGGGTGGTGCGGCGGTGGCTAAGAAGCAGGGCACCGAGAAAGATGAAGGGCAGCATCATCAGCACCATCTGCAGCTGGCTGCTGGCAAACGGCCAGGCAAACCACTGGCAGGCCAGCGCCACGCCGGCGCCCATGGCCTGACCCAGAATGACAAAGCGCATGGTGAAGGCCGGGTTCTCGAAGGAGGAGAAGACGGTGATCATCACCGACAGGCCCAGCAGCATGTAGGTGCCGCCATGCCAGCCGGTGACCACCCAGATCAGGCCTACGGCAAAGATGGCGCTGAAGGCGCGCAGCATGGCGCGGCGTGCGCCCACCCAGTCGCTGTGTAGCACCACGGGCAATTGGCGGGCACGGTGGTTGGCGGGCAGGGGCAGGTCGCTGGCAGCGACAAAGTGGGCCTGCAGGGCCAGACCGATATTGCTCAGAATTTCATTGGCATGACCCCAGCCTGCGGCGGCCTCGCGCGCCTTGGCAATGGCATTAATGGCAGCCAGCGGTGCGGGCTGGGTTTCCAGCAGCTTGGCGGCTTGCTCCAGCGCTGCCGTCATGGCCTGGGCTTGCTCGGCTGTGAATTCGGGGGTGATGGTTTTGCCTGTGCTGTCACGCAGCCAGAGCAGGGCGGAGATTTGCGTGTTGATCAGGCGGCGCAGCGCACGTACGGCGCGGCGTGAGCGCTGCGAGCCTGCAGCATGCGGGTCCAGCCCTTCTTCAATGGCGGCCATGACCGCCAGACGCTCGGCCATATCTTTGGGGCTAAGTGCGCTTTGCCCGCGCACAGCGGCTTGTGATGCCGCTGCAATGTCGCGCAGCAGACGGGCGCAGAGGCGGCGCACCTTGTCGTCACCGGGGATTTCAGCGCCCACGGGCGTAAACAACCAGCCCACGATAACAGCCGCAGCCACGCCGGTCAGCGCGGTAAACAAGCGGTCCCAGCCCAGGTCATAGACATGAGCGGGGTTGCCGTTGTCCAGCAGGGCCACCATGGAGGCCGAGTAACCCGCCAGCATGGTGCCGTAAGAGGCAAAGCTGCGCTGCAGATTGCCAAGCCCGGCGCAAATGCCCATCCACACGGCCAGACCGGTGACCAGCCAGAGCAGATCGCCATTGGCGACGAGCACCAGCACGACACCGGCAGCGGTGCCGATGATGGTGCCGGTGGTGCGGAAAAAGCTTTTCTCCAGCAACTGGCCGCGCAGTGGCTGGGATGCGGCCCAGACCGTCATGCCCGCCCATTGCGGGTGTTCCAGCCCTAGCGCCCAGGCGGCCAACACGGCGATACAGGCCGCAAAAGCCGTGCGCAGATGCTGGCGCAGGCGGGCACTGTCAAAACCCCAGTCGGCGGCGCGCGCTAAAAATTTATCGTAGACAGCCACCGTCATGCGCGCTCCTCGGCTTCGGGATGCGTTTGCGTGCAGCGCTGCTCATGCATTTGCTCGATGCGGGCGCGAACCTTGTTGACGCTGCCCAGCATGGCTTCGACCTCGGCTTCATCCAGGTCCTGCAGCAGGCTGCGTTCGGCCTCCAGCATGGTGGCGCGAATATTGTCCACAGCCTGATTACCTTCGGTGGTGAGAAAAATGCGTTTGCTGCGACGGTCGGCCGCATCGGCGCGGCGCTCTACCCAGCCCTTGCCTTCCAGAATGTCCAGCAGGCGTACCAGGCTGGATCCGTCCAGCCCCACGCGCTCGGCCAGCTCCTTTTGGGTGACCCCGTCGCCCCAGGCGCGCAGGTGCAGAAGCGGCGTCCAGGTGGCGTCGGTCAGACCGTTGGCAGCCAGTTGCTCTTCGACAAAGCGGCGCCATTGGCGGGTGAGGGTGACCATGAGAAAGCCCAGGCGGTCGCGGGAGGGAGCATCAGCAAAAGACATGGGCTTTATTTTGATGCTCATGCAATTAATTTGCAATTCAAACTAATTGAGCCTGCATTGATGTATAGGGTATTCCCTTTGTTATTTCCAGCGAGCAATAAAAAAGGAGAGCGCTAAGCGCTCTCCTTTAAAGGGTTTGACCCCTGTTTGTGTTTTATTGATTATTCAGATCATGCGCAAGCTGCTATCAAAACAGAGTGGGAATCCACAGGTTCAGAGCCAGACCTGCGACCAGCAGCCAGATGAACAGGGCCAGCGCCAGAATCAGCGGCTTGGTCCCCGCAGCCCGCACGGCACGGATGTGGGTGGTCAGGCCCAGAGCGGCCATGGCAATGGCCAGCAGTGCGTTGTCCAGCTGAATGCCGACGCTGACCACTTCCTTGGGCAGCACGCCCAGCGAGTTGATACCGGCCATCAGCACAAAGCCCAGAGCAAACCAGGGGATGGTGATCTTTTTGCCGGGCTGGCCGTTGTTCACACCGTCTTTCATGCCTTCCTGGCGTTCGCTGCGCGACAGCCACATGGACAGAATCAGCAGAAACGGTGCCAGCATCATCACGCGCACCATCTTGGCAATGACGGCGGTATCGGCGGCCTGGCTGCCAATCGCTTCGCCAGCGGCCACCACCTGGGCCACTTCATGCACGGTGGAGCCGACGAACACGCCGTACTGCTGCATGGTGGTGTTGACCCAGCCGTACTCTGCATTCCAGTGGAACAGCGCGGGGTAGAGAAAGGTGCCGATGGTGCCAAACACCACCACGGTCGCCACAGCCACAGCCACATCTTCAGCGCGGCCCTTGGCCACAGGCTCGGTGGCCAGCACGGCGGCGGCGCCGCAGATAGAGGCGCCCGCGCCCACCAGCAAGGTGGTGCGCTTGTCCATGCCCAGCAGTTTCTGGCCAATCCACTGCGCCAGCAAGAAGGTGCTGGACAGCACCAGCGCATCAATCACCACACCGGCCATGCCGACCTGGCCAATGTCCTGAAACGTCAGGCGCAGGCCGTAAAGAACGATACCGGCGCGCAGCAAGCGAGCCTTGGTAAAGGCGATGCCGCTGCTGCACTGGCTGGCGATGGAGGGATAGACGGTATTGCCAATCACCAAGCCGATGATGATGGCCAGCGTCAGCGCGCTCAGACCATTGCTCTTGATGATGGGGAATTGCGCAGCCCATGTGGCCACAGCGGCGATCGTGCCCGCCAGCAGCAGGCCGGGAACCATGCCGCCGGTCTTTTGCAGCCAGCCGTGCGAGGGTGCGGAGTTTTTGAGTGTTGTAGTGTTCATCGTGACCTTTTGCTGAAGGCGAAAAACAGGTTTGCCTAACAGCTTGAGGATCACTTTAGATTTGTTAGTTATATTTGTATAACGAATAGTTTTTGTAAGATCAATCGATAAAATAGGTAGATTGACCTCTTTAGTGCTTGTGATTTGACTAAGTCATTGATTTAATTAGCAGCGCAAGCAGATGCGCTGGCGGCGCTGCTGAAGACAAGGCATGTTCAGCTGCCCGTTGGCTCAAATCTTTCGTGGGTTTTATAGATACCCGGGTCGCCTTTATGCTGCACCTCACCTTGCGTCAATTCGAGATTTTTTGCGCTGTAGCCCAGAGCGGGACTACGGTAGCTGCTGCACAAACCGTAGCGCTTTCGCAATCAGCCACCAGCGCCGCGCTGCAGCAGCTGGAGGGCGGTCTGGGCGTGCAATTGTTCGAGCGTGTGGGCAAGCGGCTGGTGCTCAATGATGCAGGCCGGGCTCTCTTGCCTCAGGCGCTGGCCGTTTTGGAGCAGGCGCGCGGCATTGAGCAGGCTTTCTCTGCCAAGGCGGCCAATATGCCTGTGCGCCTGCGCGTGGCGGCCAGCACCACCATCGGCACCTACGCCCTGCCTGAAGTGCTGGCGCGGCTGGCTGCATCGCACCCGCTGGTGCGAGTAGACCTGCAAATCGCCAACACCCAAGAGGTGGGCGAAGCCGTGCTGGCCATGGAGGTCGATATGGGCCTGATTGAAGGCAGCAGTCACTGGCAGGGGCTGGAGGTGGAGCCCTGGCTGCGCGATGAGCTGGTCATCGTCGCATCGCCGCGCGACCCGCTGGCCCAGCAGGCCAAAACCAAGCCCCTGGGTGTGGCTGCACTGCGCAAAGCCGCATGGCTGCTGCGCGAGCCGGGCTCTGGCACGCGCGAGATGGTGGAGCACGCGCTGTTGCCGCATCTGCACCAGTTGCCCGCTGCCGCCACGCTGGGCAGCTCCGAAGCCATTGCCCGCTGCGTGGAGCAGGGACTGGGCATCAGCTGCCTCTCGCGCGTGCTGGTGCAATCTCAGCTGCAAGCCCAGGCGCTGGAGATTTTGCCCACCACCTTGCCGCGCATGTGGCGCAACTTCTCACTGGTGCAGCGCGCGGGCAAAAGGCGCTCTCCGGCGCTGCAGGCATTTGTGGATGCTTGCAGTGCCAGCGTGCAGCCACCCATGGATTAGGTGTGAAATCAGGCGCTAGCGCTTAAGTTGTTGAAGATGACAGCTATGGTTTTCTTTAACCATCGTTTCACTTGCAGTAGGGGTTTTCGGCCCTATATTGCATAGACAAGCCCGCAAACCATCATGCAGCGGCGGGCTGTATCCGCAGGGAGGAACACCATGAAAACCATCGACGAAATGCTGCACCTGGACCTGCTCACCCAAGAGCAGCATTTGCAGATCAGCAGCTGGATCGACGAAGCGCCTTCCCCCGAAGCCATTTTGCAAATGCCCGCCCCTCTGTGGCAGGCCGTAGAACGCGCCAGTCAGGCCATGGGCGTGAACGAGGATTTGCTGCGGCCACCGGCGCTGGATGCGCAAGGCCTTGCGCTCAGCCAGTAAGGCCAAGCGAGTGGGCGCTGCCATCACGGCGCTGAAAACTCAATCAAACCCAGGCTGCACTTGTGCAGCCTGCTCTGGTTTTTACTTCTTGACCGGAATAGGCGTGCTCTGCGGAACCGGCACGGCGGCTACGCTGTTCTGTGGTGAGCCTTCGATCACGCGGTCTGAATACGTCATGTAGATCAGGGCGTTGCGCTGGGTGTCGACCATGCGCACCACGCGCAGGCGCTTGAACAGCAGCGAGGTGCGCTCAGTAAACACATCTTCTTGCTGCTTGAGAGGCGCGGGGAACTGAAGCGTACCCGTGGCCTGGCAGGCGATAGAGGCTTCGGAGCGGTCTTCGGCCAGACCCAGTCCGCCCTTGATGCCGCCGGTCTTGGCGCGCGAGACATAGCAGGTCACGCCGGGCACCTTGGGGTCGTCATAGGCATCGACCACGATTTTGTGGTCCGGGCCAATCCATTTGAAGACGGTGTCCACGGCGCCGATTTGCTCGGCATGGCTCATGCCGACAAAGGCCATGGTGCCTGCGGTGGCGGCCGCAACGGCCAGAACGGCGGATAGCAATTTCATGGTGGTTCGCATGGAGAGTGAAATTAAGGGTTAACCCTTGTGTTGTCGCAGGGCATTGTGCCCGCTGTGCATCGTAGAGGATGCGCTCTGGCGACAATGCAGACCTGCTGGCGGAGATTGCAATCATGCATTGTCCTGTTCCGCCGCCTTCTGTTTTATCCACAGATGCAGAAAGTTCAGCAGGCCTGCGGCCTGTGCTGGCATTCAGCCTCGGATGCCGATTTCTGACTTCCTTGTTGCTCGCAGCGACTGCTTTTCTGGCAGGCGCTTTTTCGGCTTTGCTCTCTTTAAGCGTCATGCCCTTGCCGGGTGTGGCGAGTTTCTATGTCGGTTTCCGTTTCTGCTTCTGCCTCTGATGCCACGCCCGGTCTGAGTCCATCTTCCCTGCTGCTGATGGCGCTGGCCTGCGGTCTGTGCGCGGGTGGTAATTACTTCAATCAGCCCTTGCTGCACTCGATTGCCGAGTATTTCTCGGTCAGCGAATCAGCTGCCGCCACCAGCGTGACGCTGGCGCAGGTGGCCTATGCCGGTGGCTTGCTGCTACTGGCTCCGCTGGGCGACAAGCTGCAGCGCCGTGGTCTGGCTGTCAGCTTGATGCTGCTGGCAGCCGTGGGCCAGGCGCTTTGCGGTTTTTCTCAGAATCTGCCCATGTTTTTGCTAGGCACGTTGCTGGCCGGTTTGTTCTCTGTGGCGGCGCAGGTGCTGGTTCCCATGGCTGCGGCGCTGGCCCAGCCGGGGCAGAGCGGGCGCGCTGTGGGCTGGGTGATGAGCGGCTTGCTGCTTGGCATTTTGCTGGCGCGCAGTGTGGCGGGCATGGTGTCTGGCGCATGGGGCTGGCAGGCCGTGTACCAGGGGGCGGCGTTGGTCATGGCGGTGGTGGCGCTGTGGTTGTGGAAGGCGCTGCCTGCATCACGCAATCCAGTGCCGGTGAGCTACGGTCAAGTGCTCTCCAGCATGTGGAGCCTGCTGCGCAGCCAGCCGGGTCTGCGCCAGCGCACGCTGGTCAGCGCACTGGCGTTTGCCTCGGTCAGCGTGCTGTTTTCGACCATGGCGCTGCAGCTGTCCAGCGGGCCACTGGGGCTGGGTGACGGGCAGATTGGCCTGATTGGTCTGGCCGGTGCGGCGGGTGCACTGGTGGCCACGCAAGCTGGGCGACTGGTGGATAAAGGTCTGGGCCGAGTGAGCTGTGCCATTGGTGCGCTGGCGCTGCTGCTTTCATGGCCCATGCTGTGGGTGGGCGGCTCCCACCTGGGCTGGTTTGTGCTGGGTATGGTGGTGATTGATCTAGGCCTGCAATGCCTGAATATCACCAACCAGGCCACCGTGGCACAACTGATGCCGGTGGCGCGAGGCCGCATGAATGCGGTCTATATGACGGGTTACTTCACGGGTGCTGCTGCAGGCTCTGCGCTGGGCACACTGGCCTGGCGCATCAACGGCTGGCAAGGCGCTTGCGCACTGGGTGTGGCGCTGGCGCTGATGGCTGCGCTGGAAACGTTTCGCATGCGCAAAAGCCATGGGCTGCAGCAGCCCATGGCAGCTCACTAAATGAGCCTACTAAACGCGCTTACTAAATGCGCCTACATATCCCAGCGTAGTGATGCCGTGTAGGTGCGCTGCGGGTAGGGGTGGAAGTTCCAGTACTGGGCGTTGTTGGCGTTATCCACGCCAAACGCTGCCGACAGCTGCTTGTCGATCTGATAGCGGGCGCGCAGATCCACGCTGAAGTATTTGCTGGCCCCGAAGTAGGTGTCGGCGTTGATGTCGCTGTTATCCAGGTTCGAGTACTGGCGGCCGCTATAGCGCGCAGCCACCGTCAGCGCCCAGCGGTCTGTGGGTTGATAAGTGGCATAGGCCGTGGCACGCCAGCGCGGCACGCGGGGCTGCCACTTGCCGACGCTGGCCGGGTTGGCGGCATTGGCCACGGTTTTCGAGTTGGCAAAGGTCAGGCTGGCTCCCAGATCCAGTCCACGCACCAGCACCGATTGCGCGGAGTAAGCCAGTTCAAGCCCCGTGGTGCGTACCTTGTCTACGTTCTGCACGGCGGATGTCGTGGTGCCCGGAATCAGCTGGCTGTAAAGCGCGTCTTTGGTCGTTTCGTGAAACAGCGTGGCGCGCAGCAGACCATTGCCCAAGTCTTGCTCTGCACTCAACTCACTGGTCCAAGACTTTTCGGGGCGCAGGTTCGGGTTGTTGATGAACGAGAGCACACCGCCCGATGTCGCTCCATACAGCTCGCCCACGGTTGGAAAACGCACGGCGCGGCCCAGCGATGCTTTGAGCGTGGTGTGGCGCGCCAGCTGGTACGCCAGCGCGGCCTTGGGTGATAAATGTGATTCGCTGCGCTGGGCGTAATTTAGCTGGCTGCTGGCGGTGGCCGTGCGGCCCTGGCTGGCAGTCCAGTCTTCCCAGCGCAGGCCCAGCACGGCTTTCCAGTCTTTGGCTAACTGCCAGCTGTCCTGCGCCCAGACATAGCGCGTTTCAGCCCGTCCGCCGACCTGGCTGACCAGCGATTGCTCGTTGGCAGGGCCGGATTGCCAGTCACCTGCCACGTTGAATTTGCGGATATCGAGGTGGTAGGCATCGCGGCCCAGGCCGAAGTCCACGATATGCGCGCCTTGCAGGCCCAGCAGACCGTTCTGACGCCAGGTGCCTTTGGCCGCCAAGGTGTTCCAGCCAGTGCCGTTCTGGTCCTGCAGCGTGCCGTTGCCGCCGGTGGCTGCCGCTGGCAGGGCAATCGTGGGTACGCGCTGCTGATCCTTGCCGTAGTCATACAGGCTGGCACTTAGCTCCCAGTCAAAACTGCCTTGCGTGTGGCTTTTGAGGGAGACGCCATGCATGGTGTGGGTCTGGCTGTCGTTAGACAGGCCGAAGGCCGTGGGCGAGAGGTTGTAGGTCTTGCCGCCGATATTGATGGGGCCGCTGTAGACCGGCTGGCCGTTCGGCCCCTTGAGATAACTCTCTGATCGGCCCTTGGCATCGTTTTGCCACCAGCCCAGCGTGTAGCTGGCGCGCAGTGTGGGCGTGATGTCATAGGCCAGTTTGATCTTGGCGTGATCTTGCTGCGTGCGGTATTGCGTGCCCGCGCCCAGAATGAGCCAAGGCTGATTGGTGGTGTTGAGCCCCGCCACCGCGCCGGTGACAGGCGTGCCAGCACTGCCTGCCACACCAGCGGATTGCAGCACGGTAGGGAAGGTCAGCGGCTGGCCGTTGCTGTCGGTGTGGTTGAGGTTGATCCAGAACGACCAGTCGCCGCTTCGGCTGCCGATGGAAGCACTGCTGTTCCAGCTGTTGAAGGTGCCGTTTGTGCCGTAGAGCTGGTTGGGCTGGGATGAATAGCCTGCGGCCACATGGGCTTCCAGCTTGTCCGGCATGCGCGTCACATAGTCCACCACGGCACCTGCGGAATTGCCGGGGTAGGCGGCAGAAAACGGACCGTACATGACATCCACACGCTCAATCTCTTCGGGCGTGACCAGTCCCCATCTAGGCGCGTAGTTGCTGCCGTTGGCGATGCCATTGCCCAGAAAATTGGAGAGCAAAATCCCGTCCGCATACACCGCAGAGCGCGCGCTATTGCCCGTGCCCGATGCGCGGGTGGAGAGGATGGCGTGGTTGTAATCGCCGATATAGCGCTTGCGCACCAGCAGGCTGGGCAGGTATTTGAGGGCGTCTTCGCTGTCGGTGGCGTTGATGCGGGTCTCTATTTCCTCGCGGGTGATGCCTTCTATGGTGGTCGGAATCTGGGTGGGCAGCGAGCTGGGCTGGCCGCCGTTGACAGTGACCACGCCAAGCGCGCGGCTGCGCTCTGGCTGGTTGGAAATGTCAGGCGAAGTCTGGGCCAGGCACGGCCATGCGATACCACTCACCACGAGTGGCAAAAAATACGTTTTCATTGATGTACCCCGGAGCGCTTGGCTCCTATGAATCTGATAGCGGCTAACGCAAGCAGTGCTTGCGCTTGAGCCGGAAATAGTTCAAGAAGTTGCCAGGGGTGGCCCACGTGCGGGCAGAGGTGCCGCCGTGATGGCTGCAATGCGCGCCCGCTCTACCGGCTGCAGCGCATGGCGCAGCGGTGACTGGGTGGGCGCAGCCAGTTGCAGCACCGGCGGTGGCGGTGCCGCGTGGGGCAGGCACATGGGGCAGTCAAGGTGACCTGCGCCCAGGGCCGTTTGATCGCTGCCGTCCTCGTCGCCAATGGCGACCATCTTCATGGCACCGGTGCTGGTACATATCAGCTCAAAACCCTGAGACTGAATCAGCGGTGCCGCGCTTGCCACGCCTATGGACAATGTAAACCATGCCAGCACACACCGGCCCAGAAGGCAGGTGGCAATGCGGCGAAGTGCGTGCAAAGTCATGAAGCGGATGGTGGTGACAGCTGTCCGGATCATACGGCGTTTGTCAGGGGCGAATATGCGTAAAAACCGCTGCTAGTGCTTTTACAATCTGCGCTCAATGCTCTGTTTTTAATAACAAAACCCGGCGCAAGGCCGGGTTGGAGTCGCAGGAGCGCAAGCCGAGAAAAACGGGTGCGTTAGTGCCTCAGGGGCTTACTGTCCTGCCACATGCTTGCGCAGGTGCTCAAGCGCTTCTTCCACCTGATCGACCAGTACCAGGCTCAGGTCGCCGGCTTGCAGGCGGCTCAAAGCGTGGTCAATGGCGATGAATTCACCGTGGATTTCAGTGGTGTAGGTCGTGCGGAGGGCTCCCTCCAGACCCTGCTTGAGCAGTGCCAGCACTTCACCATCTTTGCGGCCGCGCTGTGCGGCGTCTTGGTACAGGATCACGTCGTCGAACACTTTGCCCAGAATCTGGGTCTGCTCGATGATGTCCTGATCGCGGCGGTCGCCGGCACCGCTGATGACCACGCTGCGGCGCTTGGCTGGCATGGCTTCCACGGCTTGCACCAGGGCGCGCATGGCGTCCGGGTTGTGGCCGTAGTCGGCAATGATGGTGGCACCCTTGTAATCCATCACGTTAAAGCGCGCGGGGGCGTTGCCGGTGTCGTTCAAGAAACCAGCCAGGCCGCGGCGAATGGTTTGCCAGGGCAGGCCAGCGGCCCATGCTGCACCAATCGATGCCATCACGTTTTCAACCTGGAAAGTGATGGTGCCGTTGCGGGTGATGGGGATTTCGCGCAGTGCAATGGTTTCGCGCCATGAGCCTTCGGCTGCCACGATAGAGTCGCCATCGACATAGACCACGCGGCTGCCTTGGGCGCGGTGCGTGGCCATGATGGGGTGGTGGCGATCAGCGGCAAAGAAGATGACCTTGCCGGGGCAAACGGATGCCATGGCTGCGACCAGTGGGTCGGCAGCATTGAGCACGCCATAGCCATCAGTAGCGACGTTTTGCACGATGACGCGCTTCAACACGCCCACATCTTCCTTGGTGGTGATGAAGTTCAGACCCAGGTGATCGCCTTCGCCCACGTTGGTGACCACGGCCACCTGGCAGCGGTCAAAACCCAGACCTTCACGCAAAATACCGCCGCGTGCGCATTCGAGCACGGCGGCATCGGTTTCGGGGTGGGCCAGCGCGTTGCGGGCGCTCTTGGGGCCGGAGCAATCGCCGCTGTCGATCTGGCGGTTGTTGACCCACACGCCATCGGTGTTGGTCATGGCGGTGCGCCAGCCGTGCGATGTGAACAGGTGGGCAATCACGCGGGTGGTGGTGGTCTTGCCATTGGTGCCGGTGACGGCAACCAGAGGGATGCGGCCATTGTCGCCGGGGGCGAACAGTTCATCGACCATGGGCACGCCCACGTTGCGAGGGCGACCAAAAGACGGAGCCAGGTGCATGCGCAGGCCAGGGGCCGCGTTCACTTCCACTATGCCGCCGCTTTGCTCTTCCAGCGGCTTGAGCATGGTTTCGCAGACCACGTCCACGCCGCAGATGTGCAGGCCGATGGTCTGGGCTGCTTCGATAGCGCGGGCGGCGATTTCGGGGTGCACGTCGTCGGTCACATCGGTGGCGCTGCCGCCGGTGGACAGGTTGGCGTTGTTGCGCAGCACCACGCGCTGGCCCTGTGCGGGCACGGATTCAGGTGTCAAGCCTTCGCTGGCAATGCGGGCAATGGCGATGTCGTCAAGACGAATCTTGGTCAATGCCGTGCCATGGCCCGAGCCGCGGCGTGGGTCCTGGTTGACGATTTCGACCAGCTCGCGAATGGTGTGGGTGCCATCACCCAGCACCTGGGGTGGCTCGCGGCGGGCAGCCGCTACCAGCTGGCCGCCGACGACCAGCATGCGGAAGTCGTGGCCGGGCAAAAAGCGCTCGACCAGAATTTCGTCGCCAAACTCACTGGCCACTTTGTAGGCAGCTTCCAGACCTTCGCGTGTGGTGATATTGACCACCACGCCCTTGCCCTGGTTGCCGTCCTGCGGCTTGACCACGACGGGCAGGCCCACTTCTTGCGCCACGACCCAGGCGTCTTCCACATCTGTCACGGGGCGGCCCATGGGCACAGGCACGCCAGCGGCGTGCAGCAGGCGCTTGGTCAGGTCTTTGTCTTGTGCAATCGATTCAGCCACGGCGCTGGTGGAGTCCAACTCTGCGGCCTGAAAGCGGCGGGCCTTGGAGCCCCAGCCCAGCTGCACCAGCGAACCGGTGGTGAGGCGGCGATAAGGAATGCCACGGGCCACGGCTGCATCCAGGATGGCTCCGGTCGAAGGGCCGATGCGGTCGTCTTCGTCCAGCTCGCGCAGTTGGGCGATGACTTTGTCGCTGTCAAAAGGCGTGTCGTTGAGGGCCGCGAGGATCAGGGCTTCGGCCTGCTCCATGGCCAGTCGGCCCACGGCTTCTTCGGTGTATTCCACAACGACCTGAAAGGTGCCGTGTTCCACAGTCTCATGCGTGCGGCTGAAGGAGACGGGGCAGCCCGCCTGCGCCTGCAGCGAAAGGGCGGCTACTTCCAGCACATGGGCCAGCGACAGGTGCTGGTTGGCACCATGGGGCTGCAGCGTGCCAATGGTGGGAAAGCGTGCACGCAGCTTGTCTTCAAAGCCGGGCATGGCGGTGTAACGCAACTCGCTGTCTTCGCAGTGCACGATGGCTTCGAAGGCGGTGCTACGGGTCCAGAGGTTGGGGCCACGCAAGGCTCGGATGCGGGTGATCTGCATAGTGTTCTTTCAGCTGAATATCAAGCTATTTCTTGGCTTGGCGCTTGCCCTGCATGCGCCAGCAGCTATATTTATTGAAGCGTTTTGACGGGCGCTCAAGCCTGGTATTCAAAGGTCTTGATGCCCGCGCCGATCAGATCGGGCGTGATATCCAGCGCCCATGCCGTGGCAATGGCGGCCAGCAGCGCGGGGGTGTCGGGGCGCTTGCCACCGGCCAGAGACAGTGCATCCAGCGTGCCCAGAACGCGTTCCTGCGCGCCGGTTGCCAGCACCACCTGGTTGCCCTTGACGAATACGGCGCGGCCGCCTTCGTGCTGAACTTCGGTGTTGGCGCGGTGGGCAGCGATGAATTCGTTGGCGGCTTCGGTGGAGTACAGAACCACTTCGCCGTCGCACAGTTCGGCCAGATCGGCCACTTCGGGCAGGTCAGCGTTCAGCACGCCAGCACCGCCATCGAGCACCACATCGATCTGGGTGCGCATGACGCGGCGCATCTGGCCCGCTTCCAGCACATCGTGGTCAGCCAGTTGTTCAAAGCCGTCCATGTCGGTCACAACACCGACCAGGCAGCGGTCATAGGCCAGACCTTCTTCCAGAATGGAGCGGGCGGTGGTTTGAATCACGGCGGCCTGTGCCAGACGGTTGGTCAGCAGGCGGTGTGCGCCAGCCCAGTTGGCAGTGTTGGTCTTTTGTGTCTGGCGGTTGGCCAGATACATGCCTTCGCTGCTGGCAACACCGGTCAGCTTGCCAGACAGCTGCAGCAGCCAGCCCACCAGACGCGAGATGAAGGCGTTGTTGCGAGTGCCCACAATGCCGACGACGGGAATGCGACCTGCGCCGGGGCCATCTTCACGCGGGAAGAGGTGATCGGCAATCGCCATGCCGACGGGGCGGGGTGCGCCGCTGGTGGGCTTGAGGTGCATCAGCAGGCCGGGGCCGGCGTTGACTTCCAGAATCGCGCCCTGGCCCTGCATGGGCTGAGAGACGTCCTTCAAGATCATGTCCATGCCGGCGATGTCGAGGCCGACGATTTTTGCAGCCAGCACGGCGTAATAGGCCACATCGGGGTGGACGTCGTCCAGGCAGTCGATGGCCATGTTGCCGTTACGCTGCAGCAGCACGGCCTGGCCTTGAGGAATCACGCTGTCGGGCGTTACATGCTGGCGGTTCAGCTCCAGCTTGACGGCACCGGCGTCCAGATTGATCCAGTCCAGCGGGTACTCCTGCTCGGGGCCGCGACGGGGGTCCAGGTTCAGCACGGCGACCAGTTCGCGCAGCGTGGCAGTGCCATTGCCGTAGACCGACACGGTTTCGCCCTTGGTGGCGGCGACGACTTTACCGCCCACAACCAGCAGGCGGTGCTCGGTACCGTCGATGAAGCGTTCCACGATGACGTCAGAGCCTTCAGGCTGGGCCAGCGCAAATGCGGTCTTGATATCCGCTTCCTGGTACAGCTCCAGCGTCACGCCACGGGCGTGGTTGCCGTCCGATGGCTTGACGGTGACGGGAAAGCCAATGTCCTGTGCCACTTCCCACGCTTCTTCGGGCGTGGCGACAATCTGGCCTTCGGGCACGGGCACGCCGCAGGCGGCCAGCAGACGCTTGGTGAAGTCTTTGTCCTGAGCAATGCCTTCGGCAATGGCGCTGGTCTGGTCGGATTCAGCCGTCCAGATGCGGCGCTGTGCCGCGCCGTAGCCCAGTTGCACCAGATTGCCGTCGTTCAGGCGGATATGGGGAATGCGGCGCTCGCCAGCGGCATCGACGATACAGCCGGTTGATGGGCCGAGGTAGCGGTCGTTGATGGCGGTCTTGATGGCGTGGATGGCGGGCTTGATCTCGAACGGCTCGTCGTTGATGGCCGCCATCAGCAGCTTGTGACCATGCTCCAGCGCCACGCGGGCCACAGCTTCTTCGGGGCAGCGGAACACCATGCGGTACACGCCGCGCTTGGAAATTTCACGGGTCTGACCAAACTCGGCAGGCATGCCGGCCAGGTTCAGCAGCTCGATGATCACATGCTCCAGCACATGGCCCATCCAGGTGCCGCCTTCAAGGCGCTGGATAAAGCCGCCGCGCTCGCCCACGCCACAGGTGTGCTCGATCAGGTCGGGCAGCCAGGCAGTCAGGCGGTCGTTGAGGCCGGGAATCTTGTTGGACGGGTAGTCTTCCAGCTCTCCCAGATCCAGCCAGACTTCCAGTACCGGGCGGTATGTCCAGACACTGGGGCCGCGCAGGAATGTTGTGCGTAAGAGTTGGATGTCGTTGAATTTCGCCATGTTGCTCAGCGGATAAAAATGGGGAGAGCAGGTTTTTTTAAACTCCTGCCCCTGATGGGTTGGCATTGTGCGCCCAGAATCTGCATTGTGAAGCTTGTCAGCCTAAAGGTGGGCTCGCGCGTTAACTGGGGTGTATCGGACGTCGGGCAAGCCACGTTTACCATGCCGAAGCGGTTAGCCGCATGACTTCTGGAGCCGCTAACGGCGGAGAAAAATAACTCAACATGCAACATCACCATACTGTGGACGCCTCGGCCGTCTTTGCAGGCCCCCTGGGGGGCAATCTGCGAGCAAAGCTCGTTGAACATGAGAACGTTTTAGCCATCGTCCCGGTTGACCTGAGTGCGGATTTGAAGTTTGGCAACGGCCTGCTGGCCTTGACGCAGGAGCGTCTTCTGGCCTGCGACCCCATCACTCACCAGTGGCAGGAGTGGGCTCTGGCTGTCGACCAGTCACTGCGCCTGCAGGACCATGGCGGTGTGGGCAATCTGGAGCTGCATACCCACGATGCCCGTCTGGCGCAGTGGCATATCACGCTGACCCATCAGGCTGCCATGCTGCAGCTGATCCAGCAGTTTGACCGCCAGCGCGAGCGCATTGCGCGCCATGAGACCTATACCGCAGTCGCCGATGAGGACACCGCGCACTGCCCGGTCTGCCACTCGGCCCTGCCGCCGGATACCGAGGAATGCCCGGCCTGCGCCCGCCAGCAGGCACCGCAGACCTCTACCTGGGTGCTGCTGCGCCTGTGGCGCTTTGCCAAGCCCTACCAGGGCCAGCTGCTGCTGGGCTTTTTGCTGACGCTGGCTACGACGGCGGCCCAGCTGGTGGCGCCGTATCTGACCATTCCGCTGATGGACAAGATTCTGATTCCGTTCCAGAACGGCGAGAAGATCGACTCCAGTCTGGTGACTTTCTACTTGGGCGCCCTGCTGGTTTCGGCGATTCTGGCCTGGGCTCTGGGCTGGGCGCGCACTTTTGTACTGGCCAAGGTGTCCGAGCGCATAGGCTCTAATCTGCGCACCACGACCTACAACCACTTACTGAATCTGTCGGTGGACTTTTACGGCAGCAAGCGCACCGGTGATCTGATGGCACGTATTGGTGCTGAAACAGATCGTATTAATCTGTTTCTATCGTTGAATGCGCTGGATTTTGCGACCGATGTGCTGATGATCGTCATGACATCGGCGATTCTGTTCTCCATCAATCCCTGGCTGGCGCTGGTCACTCTGGTGCCGCTGCCGTTCATCGCCTGGATGATTCACACCGTGCGCGACCGCTTGCGCACCGGCTTTGAAAAAATTGACCGCGTCTGGTCTGAAGTGACCAATGTGCTGGCTGACACCATCCCCGGTATCCGCGTGGTGAAGGCGTTTGCTCAGGAAAAGCGCGAGGCTGACCGCTTTGCAGATGCCAATCTGGTCAACCTGCAGGCCAACGACAAGGTCAACAAAACCTGGTCGGTGTTCACGCCCACGGTCACGCTGCTGACCGAAATCGGCATTCTGATCGTCTGGGGCTTTGGTATTTATCTGGTGGCTGGCGGCGCCATCACCGTGGGTGTGCTGACCGCTTTCATTGCCTATATCGGTCGCTTCTATACGCGTCTTGATTCGATGAGCCGCATTGTCTCGGTCACGCAAAAGGCCGCTGCCGGTGCCAAGCGCATTTTTGACATCCTCGACCATGTGAGCAACGTGCCCGAGCCCGCCAACCCCGTGAAGCTGCCGGGCAAGGCCCAAGGCGCGATCACCATGGATAACGTGGGCTTTCGCTACGGCAGCCGCTCCGTTATCAAGCACCTGAACCTGCAAATCAAGCCTGGCGAGATGATTGGTCTGGTGGGCCACAGCGGCTCGGGCAAGAGCACGCTGGTCAATCTGATCTGCCGCTTCTATGACGTGAGCGAAGGCTCCATCCAGCTTGATGGCGTGGATGTGCGCCGCATGTCCGTGTCCGACTACCGCAGCAACATCGGTCTGGTGCTGCAAGAGCCCTTCCTGTTCTTTGGCACGATTGCCGAGAATCTGGCCTATGGCAAGCCCGGCGCGAGCCGCGAGGAAATTGTGGCCGCTGCCCGTGCTGCCCATGCGCATGAATTCATCCTGCGCCTGCCCCATGGCTATGACTCGCTGGTGGGCGAGCGCGGCCAGGGCCTGTCGGGTGGCGAGCGCCAGCGCATCTCCATCGCCCGTGCGCTGCTGATTGACCCGCGCATCCTGATCCTGGACGAAGCTACGTCTGCTGTGGACACCGAGACCGAGAAGGAAATCCAGAAGGCGCTGGACAACCTGGTGCAAGGCCGCACCACGATTGCCATTGCCCACCGCCTTTCCACGCTGCGCAAGGCCGACCGTCTGGTCGTCATGGACCGCGGCGAGATTGTGGAAGTTGGCCCGCACGACGAGCTGATGGCGCTCAAGGGCCATTACTTCCGTCTGTACGACGCACAGGCCCGCCGTGCTGAAGAAGATGCGCAGGCCGCAGGTCTGACACTGCAGACCAAGGAATAAATGATGATTGAAGCTCCCCAATCCAATCTGAATGGCATGCAATTGACGCGCAATGCCCATGGCCGGCTGGTGCTGACACTGGCCAACGGCCATGTGTTTGAAGGCGTAACGCCCGTGCGTGCCTTTCCCATTGAAGCGCCGCTGGAAGGCCTGTCGCTGATTGCGGCTGATGGCAAGGAAGCGCTGTGGATCTCTCGCATGGCTGATCTGCAGCCCGAGCATCGTCAGCTGATTGAGCAGGATCTGGCGGTTCGTGAATTCATTCCCACGATTGAGCACATCCTCAAGGTCTCCAGCTTTTCCACGCCCAGCACCTGGGACCTGCAGACCGACCGCGGTATGACGCAAATGGTGCTCAAGGCAGAGGAAGATATCCGCAAGCTGGCGGGGCGAACCAAGCTGCAGATCACGGGTCAGGATGGGGTCCAGTACCGCATTCCTGACAGCAACAAGCTGGACCGCCATTCGCGCAAGTTGCTGGAGCGCTTCTTGTAAGCCCTCAGTTCAGACAAATTCACAGGCCTCACGCGTCAGCGTTGAGGCCTTTTTTATGACGAAATGGCTTGTAGCCCTTAGAGGGAATGCGCTGGCAGCTATTAAAAAAGGAATGAAAATAATCCTTCAGTTTTCTCAAGAGTGGTCGATAAGCAGGCGAGATAGCTGTTTTTCCGCCTGAATTTTTTCAACTCCTGAGGGCCAAGCCATGCAAATTCCTCCTCTAGACCGGACACAGACGCCCTGGCGTACGCAGGGTGCGGATTTGTATTCCACAGGCGCCTCGGGTGCTGCGCCGGTGCGACCCGTCAATGCGGTGAACGCGAGCGAGTCTGTGGACAAGATTGGCGAGGGGCGCACGGTGCGCGAGCCTGAAAAGCCATCCGCGCCCGATACGGAAAACCGCGACTGGACGCTGGCCGAGGAGGTCAAGCAAAAGGAAGAGGTGGACGAGCCGCCCAAGGAGCCTATTTCCAAGCAGCTCATCGAGTTCATTCAATCCATGTGGCGCGCCAGCGCGCAGGCGGTGGAGCAGGCGCAGGAAGTGAGTAAGTCCGAGGATGTGCTGCAGAACAAGCAGTCGGCGCGCAATGAGCCGCTGACTTATTCCGAGCCACGTATCAAGCGCACAGGTGGTCCTAAATAAAGGACTGCTCTTGATAGAGTAGCTGATAGCACTTGCTAATGAAGTGCTTCAGCGATGTTTGGTGTTTACTTGCTTTCAGAATCAGCGCTGGCAGCTTCTGATTTGTGAGCGTTTTCAGTCGCTGCAGGACTAGCCGTGGTTTCAGCGGCCTTGGCCTTTTCGCGCTCGGCGCGGTATTTGACGGCGTAGGCGCGGACTTCTTCGTAGGTCACAAAACCGTCTTTGTTGGTGTCGGTCTCGTCAAAGGCGGCAGCCAGCTTGGGGATGATGGCGACTTCCTTGCGGCTGAGCTTTCCATCCTGATTGAAGTCCAGCATTTTGAATTGCTGCTGGGCCTTGATTTCGCCCTTGGAGAGCTGGGCGCTGTTCTTGGCCCCCGATTTGTCAGCGCTATCTTCGGCGCGCACGGTGGGCAGCAACAGCACAGCACTGGTCAGCAGCACGCCCATGGCGGATTTCATGATGGTGGTGCTGCGGGAGAGGGTGATTTTCTTTTTGACTGAGTGCATAGAGGTACAGATAAGGGCGATGTAGCGATTCTCAACCGCAAGCCCGCTGTAGTCCCCAAGTTTTGCATTCGCTTTCCGGGCTTTGCCAAGCTTTACGAATGTATCGGTGGTTTGTTGTGGGCGATACCGCTGCGTACATGGCCCGATGGAACATGACTGGCGGCATTGCGCACATGGCTGGTCTGGTCGTCAAAGAAGAAGTCGGGCTCGAACTCGCGCAGAAATTCGCCCTTGGCCAGGCCGCCGAGAAACATGGCCTCATCCACATCAATTTTCCAGTCCATCAGCGTGTTCAAGGCGCGTTCATGGGCGGGTGCGCTGCGTGCGGTGACCAGGGCCGTGCGTATGCGCATGCCGGGTACTTCAATCTGCTGCAGGCTGTGCAGGGCCGCCAGCAGGGGCTTGAACGGGCCTTCGGGCAGGGGCTGGGTGGCCTTTTCCTGCTCGTGCTTTTGAAAGGCGGCCAGCCCCTCGGCCTGAAACACGCGCTCGGATTCGTCGGAGAACAGCACGGCATCGCCGTCAAAGGCAATGCGTACTTCCTGCGGGTGGCTGCCGCTGGCGCGCATGGAGTCGGTGAACACATGGGCGGCGGGGTAACCCAGTTGCAGCGCCTGCGTTACATCGTCGGCATTGGCGGAGAGAAACAGCTGCGCACCCAGCGGGCGCAGATAACCAAATGGGTCACGCCCCTGCGTGAATACGCCGCGCTGAATGGAGTGCAGGCCGTGCGCCTTGGCCGAGCGAAAGGCGCGCATGCCGCTGACCGGGTCGTTGCGTGACAGCAGCACAACCTCAACCCGTTGCTGCTCTTCGGTGTTAAAGGCCAGCAGCTTTTTGACCAGCGAAAACGCCACGCCGGGCGCTGCGGGCACATTCAGCCGCTCGCGCTGCAGGCGTGAATAGGAGTGGTCGTCGCCATGCTCGAAGACCTGGTTTTCCTCTTCGAAGTCGAACAGGGCGCGTGAGGAGATGGCGACGACCAGCTTGTCGTCGAGAGTCATGGTCATGGCGGTGGATCTTCAAGCGGGGGTAAACAATGTATCGATGATACGCACCCGTCTTCGCCTTTGTCTCACCAGTTGGCTTCGCGCTCTGGCGTGGCGCCGATATGGTGTATGGACAGGTCGGCCCCGTCGAATTCCTGTTCCTGGCTCAGGCGCAGGCCCAGGGTTTTTTTGAGCAGGCCGTAGACCAGCAGTCCACCTGCCAAGGCCCAGGCCACACCCATCAGCGTGCCGATCAGTTGGGCGCCCAGATGTACGCCGCCCAGTCCGCCCAGAGCCCGTGTGCCGAAGATACCGACAGCAACACCGCCCCAGGTGCCGCACAGACCGTGCAGCGGCCAGACGCCCAGCACGTCGTCGATTTTCCAGCGATTCTGGGTCAAGGTGAACATGACCACGAAAATGGCTCCTGCTGCAGCGCCCACGACAAGGGCTCCCAGCGGGTGCATCAGATCCGAGCCGGCGCAGATGGCGACCAGACCGGCCAGCGGGCCGTTGTGCACAAAGCCAGGGTCGTTCTTGCCCATAGCCAAGGCCGCCAGCGTGCCGCCGACCATGGCCATCAGCGAGTTCACGGCCACCAGGCCGGAGATTTTGTCCAGGTTCTGAGCACTCATCACGTTGAAGCCGAACCAGCCCACGATCAAGATCCAGGCTCCCAATGCCAAGAATGGGATGCTGGAGGGGGGAGTTGCGGCAATGGCCCCATCACGGCGATAGCGGTTGTGGCGCGGGCCCAGTAGCAGCACGGCGCCCAAAGCAATCCAGCCGCCCACGGCATGGACGACCACGCTTCCGGCAAAGTCGTGGAACTCGGCACCGGTCAGCCCCTTGATCCAGGCCTGCACGCCGAAATGCTGGTTCCAGGCAATGCCCTCGAAGAACGGATAGATCAGGCCCACGATGATGGCTGTGGCGATCAATTGCGGCCAGAATTTGGCGCGCTCGGCGATCCCCCCAGAGATGATGGCTGGAATGGCCGCTGCGAAGGTCAGCAGAAAGAAGAATTTGACCAGGGCATAGCCGTTGAAAGCAGCCAGCTGATCGGCACTCACGAAAAAGTGCGTGCCATAGGCCACGCCGTAGCCGACCACAAAATAGACCACGGTGGAAACCGAGAAGTCGACCAGGATCTTGACCAGTGCATTGACCTGGTTCTTGCGCCGGACGGTACCCAGCTCCAGAAATGCGAAACCTGCGTGCATGGCCAGAACCATGACCGCGCCCATCAAAATGAACAGGGCATCTGCGCCCTGTTTTAGTGCTTCCATGAAAGCGCTCCAGCTGAAATTTGCTATTTATTGGTGCGAAATTGCGAGAGAGATGCGCAATGCACTAAAAGAAAGCAAGAACTGCGCCATGCTGGAGTGAGTACTCCTGGGCATGCCCAAGACTGGAGGCCAGCGTTATTTGACGAATTGATTGAGCTGGATGATGGGCATCAGCACGGCCAGCACAATGAGCATGACGATCAGACCCATGGCGACGATGAGCAGCGGCTCCAGAATGGTGGCCAGATGCATGGCGCGGCGCTGCACTTCGGTGGAGAGCTGGGTAGCGGCGCGCTGGAGCATCAGCGGCAGCTGGCCGGTTTGCTCACCCAGCCGGGCGAACATGGCGACCAGACCGGGAAAACGTTTTTTCTGCGCCAGAGCCGATGCCAGCGGCGCGCCTTCACGCACCAGCACCAGTGCATCCATGGCATCCGCGCGCAGAGCGCGATTGTTTAGTGTCTCGGCTGCGGCCTGCAAGGCTTTGAGGATGGGTACGCCAGCCCCTGCCAGCATGGCCAGCGTGCCGGCAAAGCGGGCGGCGTTGTAACTGCGTGCAAGGCGGCCTACCAGCGGCAGATTGAGCCACTGGGCATCAAAATTTTCACGAAAGGCCTCGTTCTTGAGCGCCATGCGAAACCCCATGCCACCCAGAACGATCACGCCAAGCATGAACCAGCCATAGCTGCGCACAAAGTCGCTGACGTTAAGCATCACCACTGTGAGAAACGGCAGCGCGCGCTTGGTGCCGGCGAACACGCCTGCAACCTGCGGCACCACATAGCTGACCAGAAAGATCACGATGACGATGGCCACCAGCGTGACGATGGCCGGGTACAGCGAAGCACCGATGAGCTTGGACTTCAGCGCCTGGCGCGACTCCAGATCGTCGGCCAGATTTTCCAGCACCGGGCCCAGGCTGCCGCTGGATTCGCCCGCCCCAATCACGGCGCAGAAGATGTCGGAGAACTCGCGCGGGTGCTGCTCCAGCGCACGCGCAAAGCTGGAGCCTGCATTGACCTCGGCCCGCAAGGCGGCTACCAGCTGGTGCTGGCGCTGGTCTTCGGCCTCTTCGGCCAGAGCCGCCAGTGCGCGCTCAATGGGCAGGCCGGAGCTGACCAGACCGGCGATTTGCCGCGTCCACACGGCCAGACTTGTGGAGTTGAAGACCGGGCGTGTGAGCCAGCTCGATACCGAGGCACCGCCTTTGCTCTGGCCAGCCGCCACCGGCTCGACTTGCAGAGGCACCAGTGCCTGAGTGCGCAGCTGGCTGCGAGCGGCACGGGCGTTATCGGCTTCAAGAATGCCCTTGCGGGTCTGGCCCTGGGCATCCAGGGCTTCAAAGGTAAAGGCGGGCATGCGTAGCAGTGGCTTTGAAACGAGTTACTGCGATGGTAGCGACTATTGATGACGGCACATCAGCTTTGAGCAAGTGGGCACTCAAGACGCTTGCATGGCTTGCACGGTATCTGGCCCGCCAATCACGCCTGCGACCAGAAGTCGTCCACAGGTGGCAGTAGGCGTGGATTGCTATAAGTCTTGATGACCTTGCGCTTGAATGGAAAGCGCTGCAGGCCAGAAACCTTTAAATAATGGGAGCCGTGGCGGCGGCTTGCATATCGCCGTCGATTTCGTCGGCCCGCACCGAGGCTGGGCGCTGCAGTAGCGGTGTGGCATAGGCTTGGAATTCGGGCAGCTTCGGCAAAGTGCCATCCATCATGCTCCAGCCGATATAGCTGGCCAGATACAGATCAGCGGCCGTGAAATGGTCGCCGCAGACATAGCGCTTGCCGCTCACCGCATGCTGCAGCGTTTTCACTACATCTTCAAAGTGGCCAAAGCCGGCCGACATGGCCTGCTGATGGGTTTGCAACTTCAGCCAGCCTTCGTTTTTGGCCGTGGTGGCGGCCTCCACCGGACCGGCAACAAAGAATAGCCAACGAAAGTAGCTGGCGCGCTGCGGGCTGGCGATGACGGGGGCCAGCTGCTTGTCGGGAAATAGCTCAGCCAGATAGGCCAGGATGGCCCCGGTCTCGGTGATCACGGCATCGCCATGCTGCAGCGCCGGAACCTTGCCCATGGGGTTGATGGCCAGGAATTCGGGCGTCTTCATCTCGGGGCCGAACTCCAGGTTCACGAGTTCATAGTCTGCGCCGCACTCCTGCAGCATCCAGTGCACCATGCGGGCACGCGATCTGGGGTTGCTGAAAAAGCGCAGCTTGGGCGGGTGTGCTGTGGACATGGCGGATCTCCTTGATGGGCTGTTGTGGAATGGCAAAAACGCCATGGAGCCAATGTAGAAGCGGGGGCTGACAGTTTCTGTCAGCAGCAAGACGCCAATCAGCGATGCTGGCTAGATTGAGTAGCCGGTCTGCTCCAGCCAGCGCTGTATCAGCGTCTGGCGCCGTTGCGGATAACGCTGGCCCAGGTCCTGCAAGGCGTGAACGCGGTCAGCGCGAAAGTGGCGAAATTCCTGACGCAGCTCGCACCAGGCGGAGACCACGCGGGCTCGCTCGAAATACGCCATGGCAAAAGGCCACACCCGGCGCTCTGTCAGCGTGCCATGCTGATCCTCGTAGTGCAGCACTACGATGTGCTCGGCCCGGATGGCGCGGCGCAGCGCGGTCTGCCAGGTTTCGGGTTGGGGCGACTGCTGCATGTTTGGGACCAGCAGGCCGCTGGTATCGACGGCAATACGCAACTCCAGCGGCAGCGCGCTGCGGATGCGGTCCATGGCGGCTTTGGCTGCCTGTGCCAGTTGTGGATCGGCCTGCAGGCTGGCCCAGCTGGCACCCAGCAGCAGGGCTTCGAGCTCGTCGGCATTGAACATCAGCGGCGGCAGCAAAAAGCCAGGGCGCATCTCAAAGCCCAGGCCTGGGTCGCCCAGAATGTCCGCCCCCTGGGCACGCAAGGTGGCAATGTCGCGGTAAATGGTGCGCAGGCTCACGCCCAGAGACTGGGCCAGCTGTGGCCCGGACTGCGGCTGGCGGGCGCAGCGCAGGGCATCGAGCAGTTGCAGCAGACGTGCGGACCGGCTCATGCGAGAGATCAGGCCTTCATGGCATCCGCCGTGATCTCCAGGCTGCGCAAACGCAAGTCGGCGTCATACACATCGTTGACGATCATGAATTCATCAGCCTGGGTTTCATCGGCCAGCTTTTGCAGGCCTTGCTGCACGGTGTCTGGCCCGCCAATCACGCCTGCGGCCAGAAAGTCGGCAATGGCGGCCTGGGAACGGGCATCGAGCTGCTGCCAGAAGTTCTCCACAGGTGGCAGCAGGCGCGTGCGGTTGCCGGTCAGAATGCCCAGCACGCGCTGGTGGGTGCTGCTGGCCAGATAGTCGGCTTGCTCGTCGGTTTCTGCTGCGATGACAGGCACGCCGACGATGGCATAGGGCTTGGCCAGCGTGGCGCTGGGCTTGAACATCTGACGGTAGATGGCGAGTGCCTGGTGCAACATGCGCGGCGCAAAGTGCGAGGCAAAGGCGTAAGGCAGGCCCAGATGCGCGGCCAGTTGGGCCGAGAACAGGCTGGAGCCCAGCAGCCAGATGGGCACGTTGGTGCCTGCGCCGGGCATGGCGATCAGGCGCTGGCCTTCTTGCGCCTCACCCAGCAGGTGTTGCAGCTCCTGCACATCACGTGGAAAGTCTTCTTCGCTCTCTACCCGGTCACGGCGCAGGGCGCGCATGGTGGGGCCATCGGTGCCGGGCGCGCGGCCCAGACCCAGGTCGATACGGCCGGGGTATAGCTCAGCCAGCGTGCCAAAGGCCTCGGCCACGACCAGCGGTGCATGGTTGGGCAGCATGATGCCGCCCGAGCCCACGCGAATCGTTTGCGTCGCACCGGCGATATGACCCACCAGCACAGCCGTAGCAGAGCAGGCAATACCGGGCATGTTGTGATGCTCAGCCAGCCAGTAACGGGTAAAGCCCAGTTTTTCGGCATGCTGCGCTGTGCGCACAGCAATTTTCAGCGCATCAGCCACGGTGCCGCCTTCGCGTACGGCGACCAGGTCCAGCATGGACAGATTGACGTTGTTCAGAGATTTCATGGCGATGAGTTCTTTATGAATTTGATAGCTGCTTGCGCTTGATGAATCAGCGCTTGCGGCCTATTTCACGACCAAAGACCACGGCGACCAGCACACCCCAGACCAGCAGCACGCCGGCGATGGCGTAGTAGGTGGTGCCCGCCTGCATGGCAAAGACTGAGCCCAGCAGGGCCACCAGCGCGGCCATGCGAATCATGCGGCGCAGCTGGCCGACAGGAAAGCGACTCTTGAGCTGAAAAAGGACGGCAAAGCTGATGACGGCCAGAGCTATCAACAACAAGAACAGATCGCCGCCATAGGGCTGGACAGAGGTGCGGAGGTTTTCAAGCATGGGTTCATTGTTGCAAAGCCGAAAAAGGCTTTGCACGCTCAGGCCATGAAAGGCCGGTACCCAGTCCTTTGACTCAGTCCCGCGTCACCCGCATCACTTCGGCGGCCGTGGTGACGCCCTCACGCACCAGGCGTTCGCCATCCTCGCGCATGAGTTGCATGCCTGAGGCCTGTGCGGTTTCGCGGATTTCGGCTTCGCTGGCACCACGGTGAATCTGGGCGCGAATGGTGTCGTCGACCACCAGCATTTCAAAAATGCCGGTACGGCCCCTGTAGCCACTGGGTTCGCTGTGATCCACCTTGCGCACCAGCCGCTGCGCCAGCACGCCCAAAAGCGATGAGGACAGCAGGAAGGGCTCGACCCCCATGTCTATCAGTCGCGTAACGGCGCTGGGCGCATCGTTGGTGTGCAGCGTGGCCAGCACCAGGTGACCGGTGAGCGAGGCCTGAATGGCGATCTGCGCGGTTTCAAAGTCGCGGATTTCACCAATCATGATGACGTCCGGGTCCTGACGCAGCAGGGCGCGCAGGGCCTTGGCAAAGGTCAGGTCAATCTTGGCATTGACCTGTGTCTGGCCCACGCCTGCCAGCTCATATTCGATGGGGTCTTCCACCGTCATGATGTTGCTGTGGCTGGCGTCCATGCGCTGCAGCGCGGAGTAGAGCGTGGTGGTCTTGCCCGAACCCGTGGGGCCGGTGACGAGCACGATGCCGTGCGGCTGTGCCATCAGGTGGGTGAAGCGTTCCAGAGTCTGGCCGCCCATGCCCACGGCTTCAAGGCTGAGCTTGCTCTCGCTCTTGTCCAGCAGGCGCAGCACGGCGCGTTCGCCATGGGCGCTGGGCAGGGTGGAGACACGCACGTCAATGGCGCGTGTGCCCAGTCGCAGGCTGATGCGGCCGTCTTGCGGCAGGCGCTTTTCGGCAATGTCCAGGTCGGCCATGATCTTCAGGCGACTGATCAAGGCGGCGTGCAGGGCGCGGTTGGGCTGTACCACTTCGCGCAGATCACCATCGACGCGAAAGCGCACGCTGGAGTGGCGTTCGTAAGGCTCGATATGAATGTCCGAAGCACCATCGCGCGCGGCCTGCGTGAGCAGGGCATTGAGCATGCGGATGATGGGCGCGTCGTCGGCTGTTTCCAGCAAGTCTTCCACGGCGGGCAGTTCCTGCATCATGCGGGTCAGGTCGGCATCGGACTCGACTTCGCTGACCACCATGGCGGCACTGGAGTCGCTTTGCGCATAGGCTGCGCTGATGCGGTGCGCCAGCGCGCCGCTGTCCAGCACCTGCCAGCGCTGCACGGCATGCTTGCGCTGTACTTCAGAGATAGCTGACCAGTCGGGCTGGGGGCTGTGCCAGAGCACGGGCTCCGATCCATCATCTTCAATCAGCAGCTGGCTGCTGCGGGCAAAGCCATAGGGCAGTGGGTAGCGCATGCGTGGCCTTTGCTCACAAAGTGCCGGGTTGCACAGCCGCAGGCGCCACTGGCGTGACGGTGACGGGCTGACCGTTCACGGTGGGGTGGCCGGGGCGCGTGAAGTCCACCAGCTCGGGCTTGGCGCCGGGAACGATGACCACATTGGGCTGAGTCACGGGTACGCCGCCGTTAATGCTTGGCAGCAAGGGCGCAGCGCTGACATTGCGCATCAGCAGGTTCGGGTCAGGCTGAGCCGTCTGCTGCACGCCGCGAATCGCCTCGTAGCGGTCTTGCGAGAACTGGCTGGTGGAGCTGGCATCGCGCAGCACCGTGGGGCGCAGGAAGACCATCAGATTGGTCTTTTTGCGGGAGCGCGCGGTGTTGCGAAACAGATTGCCAATCAAGGGGATGTCGCCCAGCAGCGGCACGCGCTCCTGCGTCTGGCCGTACTCGTCGGCAATCAGGCCGCCCAGCACCACGATGGCGCCGTCTTCCACCAGCACATTCGACTCAATGGAGCGTTTGGTGGTGGTGGGGCCGGAAAGAGCGGTGGAGTTGTTGGATTTGACCGCAGAGTTTTCTTGATAGACGGCCATCTTGATGGTGCCGTTTTCGTTGATCTGTGGACGAATCTTGAGCAGAGTACCCACGTCCTTGCGTTCGTAGGTGGTGAAGGGGTTGATGGAGCCGTTGGCACCCGCCGTGTTGGTGTATGAACCTGTAGGGAAGGGCACGTTTTCACCCACCATGATGCTGGCTTCTTCGTTGTCCAGCGTCATCAGGTTGGGGGTGGAGAGGATGTTGGTGTCGCCATCACCCTGCATCAGATTCACCAGCGCACCCAGGCTGGTGTTGCCGTTGACGGTCTGGGTAAAGCCCAGGTTCATGCCCTTCATGCCACCGATGGCTGCGGCCTGACTGTCCGTGAGTGCTGTGCCGTTGACGAGATTGCCCACGGCTCCGGCGACGCCAAAGATATTGGGAATACCGTTGATGGAAGTGCCATTGCCCAGCACGCCAAGTACGCGGCCGTTGTTGCGAATGATGGAGCTCCACTGCACGCCCAGCTGTGCCGCCTTGTCGGCCGAGACTTCGACAATCAATGCCTCGATCAGCACTTGTGCGCGACGGCCATCGAGCTTGTCGATGACGGTGCGCAGCTGGCGGTACAGCGGCCCGGGCGCGGTGATGATGAGAGAGTTGGTTGTGGGGTCGGCCTGAATCAAACCGCCTGTGGATGGTTGCTGCGCCGTGCCAAAGCGTGAGCTGGGGCCGGTGTTGCCGCCGCCAAGGCCCACGGTGGCGCTGCCATCCGTGCCGCGTGAAATAGTGGCTTGCCCCATGGAGGAGGAGCCGGTGGCCGATGTATTGGTCATGCCAGCCTGGCCGCCCAGTGCCTGGCTGGCGCTGGGTTGCGCGCTGATAGCGGCGCGCAGCGTGGCGGCCAGCGAGACGGCGTCTGCGTTCTTCAGGTACACCACATGAATGTTGCCGTCGTCGCCATTGCCCGTCATGGCCGGTTGGTCGAGGCGCGCAATCAGCGAGCGGATTTGCGATAGCTTGGCGGGGTTGGCGGCGCGAATCAGCACCGAGTTGCTGCGTGGCTCGGCCAGGATGGAGGTGCGAAAACCAGTGTCCGCCTGGCCAGCTGCCGCGCCTGCACCGGCCTGCACGCCACTGCCGGTGGCTGAGCCACCGTCGATCAGGCGGTTGACCAGAGCCACCATGTCGCTGGCCATGGCATGGCGCAGCGGCAGTACTTCTACATCGGTAGCGTTGGAGACATCGGTGCTGGCAATGATGCGCGAGATGCGCTGCAGGTTGTCCGCGTAGTCGGTGATGACCAGCGAGTTATTGCCGGGGTTGACGTTGATGGTGTTGTTGGGGCTGATCAGCGGGCGCAGCACAGGCACCAGATTGCTGGCGTTTTCGTAGTTGAGCTTGAAGATCTGCGTGACGATGCCACCGCCGCCATGATTGCCGCGGCCCACGGCCACTTCATTGGTCTGCAGTTTGGCATCGGCTTCGGGGATGACCTTGAACAGACCTGCAGACTCCACCACCGTAAAGCCCTGCATGCGCAGCGCGGCCAGATATTGCTGGTAGGCCGTGGCAGGTGATACAGCCTTGTCGGTCAGCAGTGTGATCTGGCCTTTGACGCGCGGATCGACCACCACGTTGCGGTTGGTGATGGCGGCCATGGCGCGCGATACGGCTTCGATATCGGCGTTGGTGAAGTTCAGCGTGACGGGCTCGCCGGGTCGCAAGCTAGGCGTGCTTTGAGCATAAATAGTGCTGCTAGCGCATACCAGTAGTGCGGCGGCAGCTATTGATTTAAGAGTACTACGCTGAGTCATGGGTCAACCAAAAGTGATGATGGAGCGTGTGCCTTGGCGGCGCCCCAGAATATTGAGCAGATTCGACAGGGCGGCTTCGCGCTCGGGGCTGGCAGAAGCTTCGCCATTGAAGTGCAGACGGGAGCCCACCCACTGGCCCTGACCGCTGAGGTGCAGGTCGCCATTGAGAGTAGACAGATGGAGTCGGGCGTTGTCACCGCCCTGAATATCGAGCCGGTAGCTGCCTAGTGGCTTGAGCGGCGACAGGCGCGAAGACACGGCCAGTGCTTCCAGCCGGGTCAGGCCTTGACTGGTGGCGCGGCCAGCGCGGTATTGCAGCGCCAGCCCGGTGGTAGACAGGCGCAACTGGCCTTGCAGATCCACGGTATTCCACGGCGTACCAAGCCCGGCCAGCATGTCGGCAGGCAGTTGAAGGGCGCTGTCGTTCACACGCAGCGTCATGGCATTCCAGCCCGGCGTGAGCTGGGCCAGCACCGGCGTGCTGGTGCAGCAGTCGCTTTGCAGAGTCAGGCTGGCGCTGCCAAAGCCGGGTCGCAAAGTCCAGTTCAGGCGTGTGGGCAGGGTCGTTGCGTCGCGGCTGTCTTTGCCGCCCGTCAGCACCAGGCGGGCTGATCCACTCCAGACCGTACCGCGCGCTTCTTGCAGTTGCACCTGGCCTGCGGTAGCTGATTGCACACCCGCAGCCAGCCATGCAGCGGGCGCGAAGATGGCACCCGTCAGCAAGCCGCCCAGCAGCGCACCACCAATAGCCCAGCGGCGCGGCGAATGCAGCGCGCCCAGCCCGCGCGGATGGCGCGTGGTTTGGCGGGAGGGGCGTGATGAACGCAGGCTCATGACAAGGGATTAATTGGGCGCGCCTGCATGGCCGGGAAGGTCGAGCAGCAAATTACCGCTCCAGCGTGTGCTGGCTGAGGCGACTGCAGCATCCTCAGGGGCGCGGTTGAGCTTCATCTCCGTGACGGATGCATGGCTGTTGTCACGCACCTGGCTAAGCCAGCGGGCCAGCGCGGGCGCGGGTGCATTGGTGAGAGTGACTTGAGCGCGGTTGCCCAGCCATTGCATTTGCGCCGTGGCGGGCATTTCGGTTTTGATGGATTGCTCCAGCTGCGTGCGCACATCGGCGTTATTCGCTTGCGGTTGCTGGCGCAGCAGCTCGGCCTGTGACTGCATTTGCAGCATGGCTTGCAGCTCGCGGTCTGCGGCGGTGTGGCGGGCGGGAGCGGTGCGCAGGCTGTGCAGTGCGGGTGCCAGTGCCATCCACCAGACGAGTGCCAGCAGCACGACAGTGCCAGCAATCAGCACCAGATTCTGTTCACGCTGCGCGAGGCTTGCCCAGCGCTGGCGCAGTGGCGCAAGCGCGGTGTTCAAGGCGTTGTCTTGCTTCATGGATAGGCCTTTGCGCTGAGTACGAGGTCGGCGCCTTCGCGCTGCAGCTGGTAGCCGCTGGCTTCAAGGCTTTGCTGTGCATCGCTCAGAGCTTCGGGGTTCAGGTCGAGCCCTGTGATGCGCAGTTGCTTGTCCTGATACTGCAGGCTTTTGGCGTTGGGCATGCTGCTGATGGTGGCGCTGGCGGCCAGCAGGGCTTCCAGGTCAGCCGCAGATAGCGCACCAGAATTGCTGCGCAGCACATCCAGCTCGCGCTGCATTTGCACGGGCGCATCCACAATCACGGGCACATGCGGGAAGGTGGTTTGCAGCACCTGCTTGGCTTGCTGCTGGCGCTCGGCGATGGAGCGATTTTCTTTGAAGGCCCAGGCGTTCAGGCCTATGAGCTGGGCCACGATGGCAATGCCGGTCGCCCAGCGCGCGGCGCGCCATTGCGGGGCTTTGGCAAAGCTTTGCCAGGCATCCAGCAAGCGACGCCTGGCGCGGGTGCTGCCGCCCAGATCCAGATCAAACTGCGCCAGATCACCGGGGTAGCTTGCGCTTTGCAGCAGGCGCTGCGCAGCGGTAAAGATGTTGACGGGGCGCTGCAAGGCTTCTGCCGCACGGGCGAGCTGGGGCTCGGCCAGCACGGGCAGGTCTGCTGGCAGGCGCGATAGCAGAGGGTGCAGCAAGCTGACATCGGCGCGCAGCGGCAGGGTGGCCAGCGTGGCTTGTCCATCCAGCCCGGTCACGCTGAGCTGTGCGTTGCCGTTGTCGCCCGACAGCAGCAGCTGCGCGCTGGCGCTGGGCCATTGCTCAGGAACCAGTCGGTTGGCGACATGGCCGCTGCTTTCCAGAAGATGCAGGTGCGATTGCAGCCATGCTTTGTCGCAGGCAGCGACCCAGTAGTTCTGACCTGCCGGAGTGGAGTCCAGCGCCAGGTGCAGAGTGGATGCGTCGTCGAGCAGCTTTTCTTCCAGCAGACCTTCAAGCACAGCACGCACGCGCGCTTGCTGGCGGCGGCTTTGCACGTTCAGGCCCGGCGGCAGGGTGATGCTGTGCCAGGAAAGGCGGCTGGCAGGGATGACTGCAGTGACTTGATTCGTGCGGCCGGAGGCTGGCAGCAGAGTCGCGCTGGCCTGGCCGCTGCGCTGAGCGCTTTGACCATCGTCGCTGACGATGTAGAGATATTCTGCGGCGGAATGTGCGAGTTCCGCTGGCAGCTGTATTAGCAATGTGCTCATGGAGGATGCCGCATTCTATGGGGGGGTTATGACGGCGTGGTGTCAGGGCCTTGGAACTGTGGGCATGCCCCAGTCGGCACGCTCCTGCCAAAGGGTGTTGACGTTCATGCTTTTTCGCTCAATCAGTGAGCGCTGACTCAATATGTTTTCCCCGAGGCGCAGGCGTCCGCGCGCTTCAAAGTATTCGGTGATGACGGAGTGCGAGCTCGAATTGAATGCACCGGCCATGCCAATGGCCGTGCCAGCCGCATTCAAAGATTTAAAAGGAGAAGTGTTGCGTAACTGCACCAGCTGGTTGGCGCGGGCCCAGTCCATGTCCGGGACACTGGCCCAGATCACTTCTGCCGTGGCCGTATTGATGTTGACGGAGGTGCGCTGAGGCAGCAAGGTGACATAGGGCTCAAGGCGGGCAATGGTTCGGGCATCAATTCCCAGCCAGCTCAGTTGGCCCACGGTGCGCGGCATCAGCGGCGCAGACTGTGATTTGTTGAGCGAGGCTTGCTGCAAGGCCATGGCGATCTGCATGACAGCGCTGCCGGGCAGGCCCAGTCGCTCGAACAGGCGCATGAAGGGCAGGAGGTCTTCTTCCGAAATCTTCTTTTCTTGCCCGCTCAGCAGATTAAGCAGATTCAGGCGGGATTGCAGATCGATGATTTCGCCGGAGAGAAAAGCATCCTGTACATCGGCCATTCCATCATCGACCTGGCTGACATTGTTCTTGGCCGCCAAAAAGGTGGACAGGCGCGCTTCCTGTAGCGGCACGGCCCAGGGCTCGCCTAGGTGATCAATCGGGTTACTGCGGTTGGCGCGAGAATCTTCCTGCAGTACCACACGCGACCAGTCCTGTGCGCCCAGCAGCAGCCAGTTGGCCTGCACGCGGTTGCGCTCTGCCGTTTCAATCTCCACATCACGCCACTGCTGCCATAGTGCGGCAGAGGCCAGCGTGGCGACCAGCACCACCGTCAGCATGGCTGCCAGCAGAGCCGCGCCATGCTGAGACGAGCGCTGTGCGTGGGAAGTCGCCGGGGCCAGAGACGCCGAGCGAGACCCGCCTTGCGGCGAAGGCGTCGTCCCCCTTGGGGGAAGGAGCGAAGCGACACAGGGGGTCATGATCGTGAGTTAGAGCGAAGCGGGTTGACCCAATCCACCGTCATCACGCCATTCAGCGCTCTGCCAGCGGGCAAGGTGAGTTCGATGCGAATCCCATCGGGCACCGTGGGCATGGCGGCGGCACCGTTGGCATTGCTGGCGCTGCTCTGGTCGCTGGAGAGCGGGTTGGTCCACGCATTGCTGCGGTAGTAGTACACGCGCCACAGATCCAGCGGCAGCAGCACGGTTTCGCGGCGCATCTGATCGCTCGATGGGTTGCGGCCCCATTGGGCGGCCTGGCTCCATGCGTCATTCCATTCACTGGCGGTGCGTGCGGGCAGCGACTGCCAGCGTACCCATTGCTGCAGTCCGTCCACATTGCGGCGGCTCCAGGCCACGACCAGTGCACCGTTGTCGTTGGCAGCGCTGGTCTTGCGGGTCAGGCGCAGCACCTGCCCATCCCAGTCCAGCGCCTGGCGGCCTTGCAGCGGCATGAGGGCGTTGAGGTCGGCATTCCACTGGGCCAGCACGGTCTGCATGATGGCGTGCTGATCGCCTTGCTCGCGCGTCACTTCCTGCGTACGCAGCATGCCATCAATGCCGCGCCAGCTCATGATGGACAGCAGCGCCATGGCCGCCAGCGCGACTAATAGCTCAATCAGAGTAAAGCCCAGATTCTTGGTGCGCATGCTGCTCATGATTCAGTAGCGACCAACAATGGTGGAGACACGCAAGATGGCGGAGGATTCAGAGAAAACCTGGGCATCCACACGTCTGAAGCTGGGGTTGGGTGTGGGTCGCACGCTGACTTGCACCTGCATCTGCCGACCGGCCTGCGGGCAGTTGGTGGAGGTGTCGCCCACCGCAGGCATCTGGTTGAAAAGGCGCAGCCGCACCAGCTCATTTTGTGCACAGAGCTGAGCGAGGATCACATCGGACTGGCGCTGGGCATTGCGCGTGAGCGCGCTGCTGGCCTGCAGGCCAGCCAGCAAGGTGACGCCGACGATGCCGACGGCGACCAGCACTTCAATCAGCGTAAAGCCGCGCTGCTTCATTGCGCCACCTGCACGTTCTGAATGCTGAAGGGGCGCAGGCCGTCTGTGCTCAGTTGCAATGGCGCGGAGTTGCTGCCAGGCAGCGACAGGGTAATGCTCTGGCGGGGAATCAATGGCTCTGGCCCCAGCACGACGGGCGTGCTGGGCTGAATCTGCACCGCAGTCTTGAGCCACTGCGTGGGCATTTGTACATTGGCAGGCAGACCCTCAAAGCGAAAGCCCTGAGGCATAGGTCGCCACACGACCAGTGCACCATTGGTACGGGCTTGTGCGCGGGCAGATTCCAGCAGCGTGGCCAGTCGCTGGGCTTCGCGTTCCAGTTGCTGCTCGCCGCTGTCGCGAATGGCCAGGCTCACGCCTGCTGTCGCCAGCGCCATGATGGAAATCACGACCAATAGTTCAAGCAGCGTGAATCCCGCAGATTTGATGCGCGCCATGGGCAGAGAGGTCACTAGCTGTGCGCTAGTGGCAGGACGGTTTCAGACGATGGGCTGGTGTGAGTTTTCGTCGCCGGGCCGCCCCAAGACGAAAACCGGCCAAAGCCGGTCAGGACCCCCTCGGGGGGCAGCGACCACACAAAGTGAGGGAGCGTGGGGGTAGACGTCATTGCCAACTGCCAATATCCGCATCCTTGCCCTCGCCCCCAGCCTTGCCATCACCGCCAAAAGACATGATGTCGATGGGGCCCTTCACGCCGGGGTTCAGGTACTGATAAGCATTGCCCCAGGGGTCGTTGGGCAGCTTTTCCAGATAAGGCTTCCAGTTCTGTGGCGCGGGGCCAGAGGTGGGCTTGGCCACCAGTGCCTTCAGGCCTTGTTCGGCCGTGGGATAGCGCTGGTTATCGAGGCGGTAGAGTTTGAGTGCCTGATTGATATTGGCAATATCGGTCTTGGCGGCAGTCACGCGCGCATCGTCGGCGCGGTCCAGCACATTGGGCACGATGAGTGCAGCCAGCACACCGATGATGACCAGTACCACCATCAGCTCAATCAGGGTGAAACCGCGCGATGCAGCGTGGCGGATAGCAGACAGCGAACGGTGGCGATGAGATGTCATGTAGCTCTGTACTAGAAACGCAATACTGACCCATCATAATCGTCGAATGCGAACGCAATCTTTCAAACTTGCTCAGGGCATTTCCATGCCCGTCAAACTCACGACCTTGCTGCTGTGGGCTGCCGCCGCTGCGGTGGTGGTTTTCTGGGTGCTGCGATTCACCGGCAGTGCCAGTGAGCAGTTGCCTGTGATTTCTCCAGCACAGCCGGTTCAGGCCAATGCCCAGGCAATCGCCAAGGCTTTGGGAGCCGTTGCTTTGCCTGCTGTGGCGGCCGCGCCGGTGGCCAGCCGTTATTCGTTGCTGGGTGTGCTGGCGGGCAATGAGTCTGGCGGCGGCGCAGCGGTGATTGCCGTTGAAGGCAAAGGCAGCAAGGCCGTGCGTGTGGGTGAGGCGGTAGACGAAGGCTTGATTCTGCAATCCCTGGCTGCGCGTGAAGCCCGCCTTGGCCCGGTCAACGGCCCGGCCAGTACCGTGTTGCAGCTGCCCAAGCCGCCCATCGCGGCATTCAACTGAGCGGGATCTGCACCCACTGCCCATAGGCGGGGGCGGGCAACGTCCACTCATGGCTTTGCGGCAGCTGCTGGCCATGCTGCACCAGCCATTGCACGCAGCGCGCGACGCCGGCATGGCAAATCCAGACGACATGAGCGCTTGGGTTGCGGCGGGCATCGTCCAAGGCTTGTGATACACGCTGCAGCATCTGCGCCAGAGACTCTCCATCGCCGGGCGCATGCCGTGCCAGGTTCTCGGCCCAGGCGCTGATGGCGGATTCGCCAATGGCATCCCAGCGCTGACCTTCCCAGTGGCCGAAGTTCATCTCCAGCAGACGTGTGTCGGGTGTTGCAGTGAAATCAGGCTGTAGCGCTTTCAAATCAATCGCTAGTTGCTCACATCTTTGTAGTGGCGAGTGCCAGAGCTGCAAATCACCCCGCAGCGGCAGCAAGGCCTTGTGAAGCGCCTGTGCGGCTTGCCGGGTGGCCTGTGCATCGGCCGCAATATCCAGACTGCCATAGCAGCGGTCTGTGTCAATCAGCGGGCGAGCATGGCGCACCAGCCAGAGTGCTTTCACAGCACAGGCCTCAGTACATGAAAGGCGACCGCCAGCAGCACCGCCAGTTCGTTGAGCTGCTGGCAGGCACCCAAACAATCGCCCGTCATGCCGCCCAGACGTTTGCGCAGCCAGCGCTGCAGCAGCCAGGTCGTCACGCTGCAGGCGATGGCGATCTTGAGAAGCAGCCAGCCGGAGCCGAACCACCACAGCAGCGCCACCATCGGCAGAGTCCATAGCGCGCCGGTGATGAGGCCGCGCCAGCCCAATTGTTGGCCCGCAACGTTCAGCGTTTTGCTGCTGGCAGCCAAGCCGACATGGGCCAAGTTGTGCATCAGCACCAGGGGCGCAAAACGAGAGAGCACATGCATGGCTACGACCAGAATGACCTCAGGCACTAGCCCCCAGTAAGGTGTCATTTTGTCCAGCACGGCCGCCAGCAGTACCACCTTGGTCAGCAGTGCCATCAACAGCGCCATCACGCCATACGAGCCAAGGCGCGAGTCTTTCATGATCTCGAGCGCGCGCTCAGCGGGCACAAAGCCACCCAGTCCATCGGCCACATCGGCCAGTCCATCTTCGTGAAACCCGCCCGTCAGCCACAGCGTGCCTGCCGTGCTGATGAGTGCGGCCAGCAGCGGTGTCCAAGGTGAGCCAGGCAGCAACCACAGCACCAGAGTCACTAGCGCAGCCGCCCACAGACCCACCAGCCAGCCCACGCCCGGCAGATGCGCGGCGCTGGCACGCTGCATCTCAGCGCTCCAGCCCACCCAGGCCGCCAGCCGTCCGGTGACGGGGATGCGGCTGAAGAACTGTATGGCCAGCAGATAGTGACGCAGGGCTTGCATGAATATCAAAAAAGTGAGCTTCTAGCGCTTGTGGATAAAGCGCTAGAGGACTTTTTTACTTCAAGAAAAGTTGATAGGCCGGATTGTTGGTTTCTTCCACCCACGGGTAGCCCAGGTTCTTGAGGAAGGCGTCGAACTTCTTGCTGTCCTTGGGTGGTACCTGCATGCCGACCAGAATGCGACCGTAGTCCGCGCCCTGGTTGCGGTAGTGAAACAGCGAGATGTTCCAGGTGGGCGCCATCAGGCTCAGGAACTTGAACAGCGCACCGGGGCGTTCGGGAAATACAAAGCGCAGCAGGCGCTCTTCCTGCGCCAGGGGCGAATGGCCGCCCACCATGTGGCGCAGATGTTCCTTGGCCATTTCGTCAAAGGTCAGGTCGATGGCGTCAAAGCCATTTTTCTGGAAGTTTTTGCAGATCTTCTCGCTCTCGCCCCTGGTCGGCGTGGTCAGGCCTACAAACACATGGGCCTTGTCCTCGTGGCTGATGCGGTAGTTGAACTCGGTCACATTGCGCGGGCCGCCGGGCAGCTTGCCCACCACTTCGCAGAAATGCTTGAAGCTGCCACGCTCTTCGGGAATGGTGACGGCGAACAGGGCTTCGCGCTCCTCGCCCACTTCGGCACGCTCGGCCACAAAGCGCAGGCGGTCGAAGTTCATGTTTGCGCCGCTCAGGATGGCGGCGTAGGTCTCGCCCTTGGTCTTGTTCTTGGCGACGTACTGCTTGATAGCAGCCACGCCCAGAGCGCCCGAGGGCTCGACGATGGAGCGGGTGTCGGTAAAGATGTCCTTGATGGCTGCGCAGACGGCGTCGGTGTCCACCGTCACATAGTCATCCACCAGGCCTTGGGTGACGCGGAAGGTCTCCTCGCCCACCAGCTTCACGGCAGTGCCGTCGGCGAACAGACCCACATCGGCCAGCTCCACGCGCTCGCCCGCCTGCACGGACTGCATCATGGCGTTGGAGTCTTTGGTGTGCACGCCAATCACCTTCACATCGGGGCGCACGGCCTTGATGTAGTTGGCAATGCCGGCAATCAGGCCGCCGCCGCCAATCGGCACAAAAATGGCGTCCAGGCGCTGGCTGCCCAGCTTTTGCAGCTGGCGCAGCATTTCCATGGCGATGGTGCCCTGACCGGCAATTACATCGGGGTCGTCAAAGGGGTGGACAAAGGTCAGGCCCTCGGCCTTTTGCAGCTTGATGGAGTGCTTGTAGGCGTCGGAATAGCTGTCGCCCATCAGCACTACTTCGCCGCCCAGCGCGGCCACGGCGTCCACTTTGACCTGTGGCGTGGTGGTCGGCATCACGATGACGGCGCGGCAGCCCAGCTTCTTGGCGCTCAGTGCCGTACCCTGTGCGTGGTTGCCAGCGCTGGCGCAGATCACGCCTTTTTGCAGCTGCTCGGCCGTCAGGTTCGCCATCTTGTTGTAGGCACCGCGCAGCTTGAAGCTGAACACGGGCTGCTGGTCTTCGCGCTTTAGCAATACCTTGTTGTGCAGGCGGCGGCTGAGGTTCTTGGCAATATCCAGGTCCGACTCCACGGCCACGTCGTAGACGCGTGCATTGAGGATGCGAGTCAGATAATCGGCAGGGGTGAGGGCTTGAGTCATGGTGCAATTCAGAAGCAGTGCACCAGGGCCAGAGCAATCAGTCAGCCGGGTGCAGGGAAGCCGATCATGATAGGCGCTTGCTTGCTGCGTTGCAGTACTCACTCGAGAGGTGCGCCCTGTTGGGCTGCGAACTTGCGCTGAGCCGGGACGAAAAAAAGCCCCTAGCTAAGAAGCTAGGGGCTGAATCCACCATTAGAGGAGGTGGAGGAGACAAACGGTGCGATACAGATCAGGACTTTCCAGTAATCTGCAGTCTGCCTGCGGGTTTGACCTAGCAGGTAACGCTTGCTTGTATTGTAGGGGATGTGTTTTTATCGTGCAAAAAAGATTCGGGTTTTTCTGGATTTGATGCAGAATTGCAACAGTTTCAAGAGGATGCAGCAATGGAATGCACAGTAAGTTGGACAGGCGCAACTACCGGTATGCGCTCGGGCATGGGCTTTGTGGCGGAGACCGGTAGCGGTCATATCGTCAACATGGATGGCGCGCCGGATGAAAAAAATCCTGGCAATGGCGGCCGCAATCAGGCGCCTCGCCCCATGGAAATGCTGTTGGCAGGCGCCGGTGGTTGCACTGCTTATGACGTGGTGCTTATCCTCAAGCGTGGCCGCCACGATGTGAAGGGTTGCAGCGTGCAGTTGACATCCGAGCGTGCAGAGACTGACCCCAAGGTCTTCACCAAGATTCACATGCAGTTCACCGTCAGCGGCAAGAACCTGCCTACCGGCGCGGTGGAGCGTGCGATTGCCATGAGTCATGACAAATATTGCTCGGCCACCATCATGCTGGGCCATACGGCTGAGATTACGACGGGTTTTGAGATCGTTGAATCCTGATAGGCGCTTCGCACAAAACAACGTGCAAAACAAAAAACGGGCCTCAGCGGCCCGTTTTTCTTGGAGGAAGCTGTTTTATATGCGGTGTGCCGTCGTCGTCATAACCTTGGCTGCAACGCGCATCAGGCCTTGCACCACGGGCGGCAATTGAATCGCGCCTTCCTCAATCGCTGCTGCGGCGTGGCGCTCTTCATCGTCTTTCATGCGCGCAACAACCGCGCGAGAGGCTTCATCTTCCTCGGGCAGGCGGCCCAGATGGCTTTCTAGATGCGCAGATACCTGGTTTTCCGTCTCGACCACAAAGCCCAGGCTTGTGGCATCGCTGACCTTGGCAGCAATCGTTCCAATGGCAAACGCGCCAGCAAACCAGAGCGGGTTCAGCAGCGAAGGGCGATCGCCCAGTGCATGCAAGCGCTCACGGGTCCAGGCCAGGTGGTCCATCTCCTCGCGCGCGGCGTGCAGCAGGTGCTCGCGCAGTTGCGCATCCTTGGTCACCATGGCCTGAGCGCTATAGAGTGCCTGTGCGCAGACCTCGCCCACATGATTGACTCGCATCAAGGCGGCAGACAGCTTGCGCTGCTCATCGCTCAAATTGGCTTCGGCAATACCGGTGGCAGGCGAGCGCTCGGCGGCGATCGGATCGGCGAACAAAGTGCGAAGAGCTGCATCGGCAGCGGTCAGAAATTGATCCATGGAAAAAACTCAGTGCGGCACCTGAGGGCGCCAATGTGCATAAGGTACACCAGAGTGCCTCATCCGCCATTTGTGCTGGGGCAATACCAAGCGGCAACCCTTAAGGGTGTACCCAAGAGTGTGTCCTAGAGGTTTGTTGCGGTGCTGCAACGAAAACGCGCCGAATCGAGCCTTTTTTGGGGAATTCCTTTGCGCTGGGTGCGGTGGTCTGGTGCAATAGACCCAACTTCCCCACCAGGAGGTTGGCGCGGGAAACCGGTGGAGCTCGAGGCTCAAGTCTCTCTTACATAGAACCGGCGCCCTTCTAAACCTTGGAGTAACTCGTAATGAAAAAATCCCTGATTGCCCTGGCAGTGCTGGCCGCTTCCGGCGCCGCAATGGCTCAATCTTCCGTGACCCTGTTCGGTATCGTTGACACTGGCGTGTCTTACGTGAACAACGCTACTGGCAACGATTCCAGCAAGTACGGCGTCGGCACCAGCGGTAACGCTACCAGCCGTCTGGGCCTGCGTGGTACCGAAGACCTGGGTGGTGGTCTGAAGGCTGGCTTCTGGCTGGAAGGCGAAATCTTCGGCGACACTGGTAACGCCAAGGGCTTTGATTTCAAGCGCGAATCCACAGTGCGTCTGTCTGGCAACTTCGGTGAAGTTCGCCTGGGTCGCGAAACAACTCCCACTTTCCGTGCTGGTCTGAAGTATGACCTGTTCGGCGCTACTGGTATTGGCCAGTTCATGGGTTACAAGGACTGGGCTGGTACAGGCCTGGCCGACGGCAACACGATCCGTAAGGACAACATGCTGTCGTACTCCTCGCCCAACTTCAGCGGCTTCACTGCCAACATCAGCTACGCTTTCGACGAGAAGGCTAACCAAGCTACCCTGGGTGGCAACGGTGGCCGTTACGTCGGTGGTAACGTTGGTTACGACAACGGTCCTCTGAGCGTGACTGCTGCTTACGGCACTCTGAGCTACGGCAACGTAGGCGACCGTGACGAAATGTCCATCGGCGCTTCCTACAACTTTGGCGTGGCCAAGGTGATCGGTCTGGCTCAACAGATCAAGTACAAGCCCAACGCTGGTTCCAGCGACAAGTTCAACAACTACGCACTGGGCGTGTCCGCTCCTGTGGGTGGCGTTGGCGAAGTGAAGGCTCAGTACGCTTACTACGACCAAAAGGGCAACAACACCAAGGCTCAACAGCTGTCTCTGGGTTATGTGCACAACCTGTCCAAGCGTACCGCTCTGTACGGCACTGTTGCTTACATGAAGAACAACAAGAACTCCAACCTGGGCCTGCAAGCCAAGGGTGTGAACGACGGTTCTCTGTCGGCTCTGGGCAAGAACCAGACTGGCGTGCAAGTTGGTATCCGCCACGCTTTCTAATCAATTGCTGGTGTAAGCCAGTAACTGTTTAAAAGTTAAAAAAGGCCTGTCTTACGACAGGCCTTTTTGCTTTTTGGGGTAAACCTTAAAGGGTGATTACTGAGAGGGTAATTCGGAGAGGGAAACGCCTGTGTTGTGCTTGTGCCAATGCTCACGCGGTTGAGGAAAGCATTTTTAGAATGAATTTCCACCAACTGTTTGTGAATTAAGAGAGAGGCAACACAATGAAATCTTCATTTGTGAAAAAAACATTGGCTTTGGCGGTGCTGGGTACTCTGGGAACCTTGGCATACGCACAAAGCAGCGTACAGCTGTATGGCATTGTGGATGCTGCAATTCGTCACACCAATAATGAAGGAGCTAATAAAAGTGGGCTGACAAAAATGATTGGTGGCGGTATGTCCGAGAGCCGCTGGGGTATCAATATCAAGGAGGATTTGGGTGGGGGTCTATCTGCGATTGCCAATCTGGAAAATCGGTTCTGGACGGACTCCGGTACTCCCAGTACCGCGCAACCTTATTTTGCTCAATCATGGGTAGGTCTGCGCAGCAATAGCTTTGGTCAGCTGACCATGGGTCGCCAATACAATGTGCTGTTCGACTTGGTGACTTCAACATATGCCTCGTTTCCATATTCTCCCTATATGGATGCATACAAACCCGAGATTGGTATGTCGCTGGGTGCACGTGCCAATAATATGCTGAAGTACGTGGCGGAGTTTGGCCCCGTACGCGCCGGACTGCAGTATTCCTTTGATGAAGGAAATACCTTCGCCAAGAAAGGCAATGCTATTGATATGACGCCAGGAGGTCTGGCATTGAAAACGGCGGGTGGGTATCTTCGCTACTCCGCCAATGGAATTTCGGCCGGTGCGGCATATCAGAGTTCAACGTTGCCTGCGGGCACAAAGGTAGACGCCTGGACCTTGGGTGGTTCATACCGAACCGGCCCTTGGTATCTGATGGCAGGCTATGGCCAGAATAAGGTCAAGGACAGTCTGGGGGCGGCGGGTGCCGGTGCGATTTTTGACGCCGGTTTGCTGAATGCTTACTGGACAGGCTCTTCCAATGGCGGTTTTATTGCAGGTAATGCTCCTGGCAATTTTGCCAACAAGCGTGAGATGTTCAAGGTCGGTTTTGGTTATCAGGTTACGCCACAGTTGAATGCAGGTCTGCATTACTACCATGCCAAACAATCGGGCTCGGCAACGGGTACTTTCAATGGCAAGGCCGACTTTATGGTCGCTGTTGCAGACTATGCATTCTCCAAGCGTACCGATGCCTATTTCGCGGTGGACCACACCAAGACCAAGGGCGGTGCGGGTGTAATGCTGGATGCCAATGGCGCAACAAAGCGCACCGGTATCACCATCGGTCTGCGCCATCGCTTCTAAGCAAGTCATTCACTAAAAAGCCGGCCTATCGATTGGGCTGGCTTTTTAGTTCTGGAAGTGCTTGCACAAACCAGAAGGGTGCAAAAAAGGCCGCTGGATGCGGCCTTTTTTGTTTGCGGCGCTGGGTGGCGATAGCCACCCAGTCGACAGCTTGGCAATTACATGCCCATGCCACCCATGCCGCCCATGCCACCCATACCGCCCATGTCAGGAGCGCCAGCGCCTTCAGCCTTGGGGGCTTCAGCGATCATGCACTCAGTGGTCAGCAGCAGGGAAGCCACGGAAGCAGCATTCTGCAGAGCAGTACGTGTCACCTTGGTGGGGTCCAGGATACCCATTTCCAGCATGTCGCCGTAGGTGTCGTTGGCAGCGTTGAAACCGAAGTTGCCTTGGCCCTTCAGGACAGAGTCCACCACCACCGATGGCTCGCCACCGGCGTTGGCCACGATTTCGCGCAGAGGAGCTTCCACAGCCTTCAGAACCAGCTTGATGCCAGCGTCTTGCTCGGCATTGCCGGTGGACAGTGCGCCCACAGCTTGCTTGGCACGCAGCAGAGCCACGCCGCCGCCGGCCACGATGCCTTCTTCCACAGCAGCGCGGGTAGCGTGGAGGGCGTCTTCAACGCGGGCCTTCTTTTCCTTCATTTCGACTTCGGTGGCAGCGCCAACCTTGATCACGGCAACACCGCCGGCCAGCTTGGCCACGCGTTCTTGCAGCTTTTCACGGTCGTAGTCGGAAGTGGCTTCTTCGATCTGAGCGCGGATTTGCTTCACGCGGGCTTCGATCTCGGCAGCTTGGCCAGCACCGTCGATGATGGTGGTGTTTTCCTTGCCGATTTCGACGCGCTGAGCTTGGCCCAGGTCTTCCAGAGTCACCTTGTCCAGGGCCAGGCCGACTTCTTCAGCGATGACCTTGCCGCCGGTCAGGATGGCAATGTCTTCCAGCATGGCCTTGCGACGGTCGCCGAAGCCAGGAGCCTTCACAGCCACAACCTTCAGGATGCCGCGGATGGTGTTCACCACCAGAGTTGCCAGGGCTTCGCCTTCGACATCTTCAGCAATGATCAGCAGAGGACGGCCAGCCTTGGCAACTTGTTCCAGGGTAGGCAGCAAGTCGCGGATGTTGCTGATCTTCTTGTCGAACAGCAGCACGAAGGGGTTGTCCAGAACAGCGGCTTGCTTTTCGGGGTTGTTGATGAAGTAGGGCGACAGGTAACCGCGGTCGAACTGCATGCCTTCAACGACGTCGAGTTCGTTGTCCAGGGACTTGCCTTCTTCAACGGTGATCACGCCTTCCTTGCCGACCTTGTCCATCGCGTCAGCGATGATCTTGCCGATGGATTCGTCGGAGTTGGCGGAGATGGAGCCAACTTGAGCGATTTCCTTGGAGGTGGTGGTGGCCTTGGATTGCTTCTTCAGCTCTTCCACCAGAGCGGCGACAGCCTTGTCGATACCGCGCTTCAGGTCCATGGGGTTCAGGCCAGCAGCAACGTACTTGGAGCCTTCGCGGACGATGGCTTGAGCCAGCACGGTAGCGGTAGTCGTACCGTCACCAGCGATGTCGTTGGTCTTGGAGGCCACTTCCTTCACGAGCTGAGCGCCCATGTTCTGCAGCTTGTCTTTCAGTTCGATTTCCTTGGCCACGGACACACCGTCCTTGGTCACGGTAGGAGCGCCGAACGAGCGCTCCAGCACCACGTTGCGACCCTTAGGGCCCAGAGTGACCTTGACTGCGTTAGCCAGGATGTTCACGCCTTCAACCATGCGTGCGCGGGCTTCACCACCGAAAACTACGTCTTTTGCTGCCATTTTTGGCTCCTACAAATCTGTATCAAATAGGCTTCTAGCATTTGTCTATCAAGCGCTAGAAGCTATGAATATGTGAGTAATGTGGGAAGGATTACTTCTCGACGACTGCGAACAGGTCGTCTTCCTTCATCACCAGCAGCTCGTCGCCATCAACCTTGACGGTCTGGCCAGAGTACTTGCCGAACAGAACGCGGTCGCCGACCTTCACGTTCAGAGCGATTTGTTCGCCCTTGTCGTTGCGCTTGCCGGGACCCACTGCCAGCACTTCGCCTTGATCAGGCTTCTCTGCGGCGTTGTCGGGGATATAAATGCCCGAAGCCGTCTTGGTTTCGTTTTCGAGGCGCTTGACGATCACGCGATCGTGCAGGGGACGCAGGTTCATACCAACTCCTAAATACATCAACAAAGTTGAAACAAGACTTGCCAGCCTTCATGGCCGACATTCGGAATATGTAGGGTCAAGTTGTTAGCACTCAACCCCCTCGAGTGCTAATAATAAGGCAATTTCCCGAGGTTTCAAGACCCAGCCTTGGGGGCTGAGAGGGCAAATAGTTCAGGGTTCAGGGTTTGTCCTGCTCTAGATGTAACGTGTTTTTACAAATAGGCCTGAGTTTTGCTCCACCAGTGCATGCCTCAGAAACAACTCACCGCCCCGGTGCAGCAAGCGCAAGACCTGCTGCAGACAGACGCCTTCATTCCCCACATGCGTCAGGTGGCGCGATGTGAGAGTTCGCTGCAGGAGCTGAGCCTGATGTGGCGGCTCATCGAGTCATCAGCCAAGATGAATTGCCCGCAGGAGGCGCAGGCCCTGCTGCCCATGATGGCTGCGACGCGGGCGGGTTTTGAACAGCTGGAGCAGGATTTGGTGCAGTCCATGGTGGCGCAGGCGGTCGAGGGTGTGGGGCGTGGTTTGCACAGCCAGGCTCAGCATCTGATGGATACGCTGGTGCGCAATCTTTATGAGCGAACGGCCGATGTGGGCTTTCTGGCCACCGATGTGTTGCTTTGCCGCTTTATGGCGGATCTGGATACGCAGACGGATGACGATAAAGCGCAGATTACTGAGCGTCTGTGTGCCTATCGCAGCAAATACACGGTTTACCAGCAGGTGCTGCTACTCGATTGCGAAGGCTATGTGCGGGCAAGCACGCAGGAAGACGGGGCGGTGCAAAGTGAGCCATGCCGGGACCTGCTGATTGAGCAGGCACTGCAAAGCCAAAGCTTTGTGCAGGCATTTGGTGCCACAGACTTGCTGCCAGATCAGTCTCTTGGGCTGATTTATGCCCACCGTATGCTGAGTCCCGTCACGCAAAAGCCTGTGGGCGTGCTGTGCCTGTGTTTTGATTTTGAGGGAGAGATGCAGGGCCTCTGGAATGGGCGACGTTCAGACGCGGCTCATGAGCCCGAAACCAGCATAGCCCTGCTGCTGGATGCGCAAGACCGGGTGCTGGCCAGCAGCGATATGCACTGGATTGGAGTGGGCGTGCTGGTGAGGTCTCGCAAAAATGGTGCAAACCTGCTCTGGATTCATAGTGGTCGCACTTATTTGGTGCAATCGGCACTCTCTGCTGGCTACCAGGGTTACATGGGTCCCCAAGGTTGGCGTGCGCAAATCATGGTGCCGCTTGAGCTGGCGTTTGGCACACATGGGCATAGCGACCTGCAAGCGGTGGATGCGGTGGTGGCGCAGGGCTTGCTGAGTCATGCGCATCGCTTTTGTCCACCTTTGCACGCTATTCGCAGTGCGGCAGACACCATCAGGCGTGTGGTCTGGAACGGGCAAGTCATGACGGCAGGCAAGCAGGCGGACAACACAAGATTGCAGGCCGTTCTGGAGCAGATTGGTGAGACGGGCGCGCGCACCAACGAGGTGTTTACCCAGTCCATTCGCTCGCTCTACAGCACGGTGCTGACGACGGCGCTGGACGATAACAGCTTGCTCACGCGTTTGCTGGTGGATTTGCTGGACCGCAATCTCTACGAACGCGCCAACGACTGCCGCTGGTGGGCGTTGACACTGCAATTGCCAGCTTTGCTGCAAGCGCTGAAAGAAGGCAATGCAGCTGAAAGTGCGAGCGCTGAGGTGTGTGAGTTGCTCACCGCCATTCATGCGCTTTACACCGTGTACCAGCAAATCATGGTGTACGACGTCAGCGGCAAGATTGTGGCGACGAGCCTGCAAGGCGAGGCCGAGGAGGTGTTGACAGGTCGCTTTGTCGATCAGGAGAGCCTGCTCAAAGTGCTGGGCTTGAAAGGCACTCAGGCTTATCACGTCTCTGCATGGCGCCCTTCTGCGCTGCATGAGGGGGCGGGGCCGACTTATGTTTATCACGCTGCCATTCGTTCTCCCAATGGCGAGGTACTGGGTGGGATTGGTCTGGTCTTCCATGCGCAACGCGAGTTTCAGGCCATGCTGCAAGGCGTGCTGGGCTCGCAGATAGAGCATAGAGTGGAGGGTGCTGGCAGCAGGCAGGCCGCGTATCTCAATCGCGCAGGTGTTGTCATGTCTTCATCCTCGGCGCAAATGCTGCCTGGCATGGTGCTGGATTTACCGTCAGACATGCTGGCTTTGCCTGCAGGCCAGAGCCTTTCGCGGGCCATGGCGTACCAAGGCCAGTACTGCGTGGTGGCGGTGACGGCAGGCAGCGGCTACCGCGAGTTCAAGCGCAGCGATGGCTATGAGGAGGATGTTTTGGCCCTGTCCGTACAGACCTTCGGGCCGGTACAGGGGGATGCGCAAGCCGCGGTCTGGCGTCGCAATATCCATGTGCAGAGCCTGCCGTCGGCCACATCCACAGCTGCGGCAAGCATGGAGATGGCGACGTTCTTTGTGGGGCAAAGCGTGCTGGCTCTGGATGCAGCCTGCGTGCTGGAGGCGCAAAGTGCCGCCGAAATTGCTCCCATCTCAGCCGGGCGCCTGCCCCACTGCGTGGGCACATTGGCGCGACGCAGTCAAGGTGCTGTGGCGGGCTATGTCTGGGTGTTTGATCTGGGGGCTTTGCTCTACGGAAAGCCGCTGATCAGAAGCCAGCAAAGTCAGGTGATTGTGCTGGCGCATCAGGGGCTGAAGCTGGGTTTGCTGATCAGCGATCTGGAGGGGGTTGCCAGACTGGATGCGCGGCAGCTGCGCGCTGCGCCTGCGCTGGCCCATTCGGCGGATGCGCTGGTGGACCGCTTGATCCAGGCCAATGGCGGCGATTTGCTGATTCAGTGCTTGAATGTGGCGACGCTGGTGCAAATGCTCAAAGCGCCTGCACCAGTCCAAGTGGCAATGGGCGCTGCGACTTACTGAACCGGGAAGGGGTTTTTTTCGTCGAGGGGGGCGCTGTAGTCGATCACCGGGGTGGTCTTGATCTCGTACTGGCTGCGATCCTTGCCCTCAATCCACTTTGGTGGCTTGCCGCGGCCTGTCCAGCTGGCACCGCTTTCGGGGTCGTAGTACTTGGCTTCGACCTTTTTCTTCTCTTCAGGCTTCCAGGGGAAAACTTGCTGCGAGGTAAAGCCGAAAGTGTCGATCAATTGCTTGATGGTGGCCAGTGCTTCTTTGGCCTCGGTGTGGCGCATTTCTTCAATGCGCTTGTCCAGTTCGTCTTTGCGAGCAATAAGTTCTTTGTAGCTAGGCATCAAGGGATTCCAATGAGTGTGAAGGCCAGCCTGATAGCCGCCTTGTTATTTTTATGCAAAACCACCCATTTTGACGCAAGCTGTTGCTCCACATAGTGTTGAAGTTGCGTACTCGTCATCTGATAAGGGAGTGCACGCTAGTTTGCTGGGTAGCGCGCATCACTCTGAATGCTTTTGATACGGATTAGCTGACGGTTTTCTGGCCGCTGGCCAGTGCTTGCAGGGCGTCACCTGTCATGCGGTAGCGAATCCACTCGGTTTGCGGCAGGGCACCCAGGCTGTCGTAGAACTTCAGGGACGGTGTATTCCAGTCAAGGCAGCTCCATTCAAAGCGGCCGCAGTTCTTGTCGATGGCGATCTGGGCCAGTCGCTGCAGCAGGGCCTTGCCCGCGCCGTGGCCGCGTGCATCGGGGGTGATGTAGAGGTCTTCCAGATACAGGCCATGCTGGCCTTGCCAGGTGGAGTAGTTGAAGAAGTACACCGCAAAGCCCACGGCCTTGCCATCGACCTCGCAAATCAGGCCAAAAACGGCCGGGTGCTCGCAAAACAGCGTGCGGAGCACATGCTCGGGCGTGGCCTTGGCTTCGTCTTCGGCTTTTTCGTAGATCGCCAGCTCACGCACAAAGTGCAGGATGAGGTCGATGTCTTGCTCTGTGGCAGGGCGGATGTTCAACGTGCTCATGATTATTTTTTAGAAAAAAAAGGGTTGCAGCGCTTATTGAATAAGCGCTAGCAGCTATGAATTTTGCGCCTTAAGCGACCTGTCTGGCAGGCTGCTCGCCGTGGATCAGCGTGATGGGCAGGAACTGGCACAGGATCTGGAAGTGGTCTTCAAAAAAGTCCCCTTCCATTTGCGCCAGATCGGCAATCGGCACCCAGCGTGCCAGCGCGGCATCGTCTGCGCCTTGAACGGGCGGTAGGGCGGGCTGCATGCCAAGATCCAGGTAGTGGACATGGGTGATGGTGCGGCCGCGCAGGCTGCGGTCCGGGTGGTCAAACACCTGCACGGCTTGTACGGCGGCCAGCAGATCGGCCTCGCTGATGGAGGAGCAGGTTTCTTCGCGCAACTCACGTACGCAGGATTGCCACAGGCTGTCGCGCTGCTCCAGAAAGCCGCCGGGCAAGGCCCACAGGCCTACACCAGGCGCATGGCCGCGTTGAATCAGCAGCACATGGCCCTGGCCCTTGGCGTGGCAGCGCAGCAAGGCATCCACCGTCACAAACAGAGGGGCGTAAGGGGCCTTGGCCCAAGCCTCTTTATAGGCTTGCAGCATGTGCCACTCTTTTTGCAGGCGCACATACAAAGGCGTGTGGGCCCAGTGACGCAAAAAGGCCAGCGTGCTTTCGGGCATCTGGCTGGAGAGCTTGCCCAGTGCGGCATCCATGGCTTCAGGCGATGCGCTGCCTTCGCCCAGGAAGATGTCACGCAGCGGCGTGGCATCAAACTGGCCCAGACGGGGCAGGCTGATCAGCTCCCAGCCCGGAAAGCGCGCCAGATAGCTGCTGCTGGAGTCTTTGAAGTGGCCCACCAGCGCCACGCTGGCGCCTTCGGGAACATGGGCTTGCACGGCGTCACGCACGGCATTGACCCACAGCGGCTCGTTGTAATAGTCACGCACGGGCACGCACTTAATGCGCTCTGTATCCTCTTTGGATAGCGCGTCTCGCAGCATCTGCGCGCGCTCCTGCCAGCTAAACGGGTTTTTGGGGTTTGGGGCCTGCCAGGCACTGCCCAGCACCACCACCACTTGGCGGGCGCGCTCTAGCGCTGCGTGCAGCAGTGCCATATGCCCGTTGTGCAGTGGCTGAAAGCGGCCAATCAGCACGGCGGTATGCAGGGGCATCGAGATAGGCAGAGTCTCTGGCGCAGCAGAGATGACACGTTTGCTGGCGGTGTGGGAACTGGCTTGAGGCATGAAAGCAAAACCCGTACAGAAATCAGCGCCCGAAGTTGGGCATATTGGCTCAAAGAGGCGCTTGCGCATGTTCATCAAGCGCAAGCTGCTCACTTTTTGATTAAGGCTTACTCATAGTGTGCCGCAATTGGCATTTGCCGGCCGGTGCCAAAGGCGCGAGGGCGCACTCTCAGCATGGGCGGGGCCTGTCTGCGCTTGTACTCGCTGCGGAACACCAGCTTTTGCACACGGGCAATGATCTCGGGCCCGCCGCTCTGGGTGCGCAGCTTTTCCACAAACGCGGCGGCATGGGCGTACTCTTTGCTGGACAGGTGCTGGCCCTCAATATGCCATTTAAGGATTTCATCCAGCACGGCATAGGGCGGCAGGCTGTCCTCGTCCTTCTGGCCTGGGGCCAGCTCGGCCGATGGCGGCTTGTCGATGATAATTTGCGGAATCAGCTCACGGCCCGCGTGGGTGTTGATGTGGCGCGACAGCTCGAAGACCTCGGTCTTGTACAGATCGCCCAGCAAGCCCAGCCCGCCATTGGTGTCGCCATATAGCGTGCAGTAGCCCACCGAGACTTCGGACTTGTTGCCTGTGGTCAGCAGCAGGTGGCCAAAGGCGTTGCTGAATTCCATCAGCGTGGTGCCGCGAGTGCGGGCCTGCAGGTTCTCCAGTGCCAAACCTTGAAGAGCTTCGCCAAAGCTGGCCTCGAACTGGCGCGCGTAGGTGGTGACCAGTTCTTTAATCGGGTGCTCGTACAGCTTGATGCCCAGATTGCGACACAGATCCACCGAGTCATCCACCGAACCGGCTGACGAATAGCTGGACGGCATGGTGATGCCAACCACGTTGTCCGCCCCCAGCGCATCAACGGCCAGAGCCAGTGTCAGCGCCGAATCAATGCCGCCGGAGCTACCCACCACCACCTGCTTGAAGCCGCAGCGGCGCGCATAGTCGCGCAAGCCCAGCACGATTTGCTGGCGGTAGAACTCCATGGTGGACAGGCCTTGCGCGGGCACTGGGCTGAGATTTTGGCCGGTGGCGCTCTGAAAATGCCCGTTGTCACCCAGCTCCAGCGTGTAGATGTCTTCTTCGAAGCGCTTGGCTTCAAACACCACACCGGCTTCGGGTTCGACGGCAAACGATGCGCCGTCAAACACGATCTGGTCCTGGCCGCCGATCTGGTTCACATAGAGGATGGAAAGCTTGTGGCGCGCCGCTGCCTGCGTGAAGACTTCGTGGCGCTGCTCGCGTTTGCCCAGGTGGCTGGGGCTGGCGTTGATGCTGATGACCATGTCCGGCGCAGCGTCGCCCATGCGCACAAAGGGGTTGGTGGCGTAGTCGGCGCCTTGGTCGTTCCAGCCGTCCTCACAGACCAGAAAGCCGACCTGGCAATTACCCACGCGTAGCACCTTGGCCGTGTCTGCGCCGGGCTCGAAGTGGCGGCGCTCGTCAAAGATGTTGTAGGTGGGCAGCAGCTGCTTGTCGTACTGCAGGCGAATCTGCCCGTCTTTGAGCACCAGCAGGCTGTTGTGCAGCGGTTTGCCGGGGCCGTTGTGGCGGGTGGGCGCGCCCACCACCCAGTGAAGATCGGGGAACTGGCGTGTGGCAGACAGCAGGTCTTGCAGGCCAGCGTCAAGCCGCTGCAAAAAGCTGGGCTCATCGAGCATGTCGCCGGGGTAGTAGCCAGACAGCGACAGCTCGGAAAACACCACCAGATCCGCTTTGTCGGCGCTTGCCCTGGCAGCGGCTTCGCTCATGCGGCGGATATTGCCCTGAATGTCGCCCACCATGTAGTTGAGCTGGGCGAGGGTGACTTTCAACATGGCTCTCTCCTGTTGGTCAGACGGTTTCAGGCCTTTTGGCCGCGGGTTCCGCAATGCTGAAAACCTGGCGCAGATAGGCCAGATAGGTTTCGTCGTTGCACAGCGTCTTGCCGGGCGAGTCTGATATTTTGGCAACGGGCTGGCCGTTGGCATGGGTCAGCTTCATCACGATATTGATGGTGGTCAGTCCCATATCGTTGGTCAGGCGGGTGCCGACGCCGAAGCCGCACTGAATACGATCGGCAAAGCGGTGGTACAGGGCCAGTGCGGTGTCCAGATCCAGACCGTCCGAGAAGACAAGGCGCTTGCTTTGCGGTGGAATGCGCAGCTTTTCATAGTGGGCAATGGCTTTTTCACCCCACTCAAACGGGTCTCCAGAGTCGTGGCGCAGGCCATCGAACAGCTTGGCAAAGTACATGTCGAAGTCGGCCAGAAACGCGTCCATGCCCACGGTGTCGGTCAGGGCGATACCCAGATCGCCCCGGTACTCTTGAACCCAGTCTTCCAGTGCTGCCACCTGAAAGTCACGCAGCCGCACGCCCAATGCCTGATAGGTCTGCAGATATTCATGGGCCATGGTGCCGATGGGCACAAGGTTCAGGTCACGCGCCAGCAGTACGTTGGATGTGCCTTTGAACCACTGCGAAGTCTCGTCGGCAAAGGCCTGCACCACCTCGCGCTGCCAGAGGCCGGAATAGCGGCGGCGCACGCCGAAGTCAAACAGTTCAAAGGGGTTGCGCAGCTTGGCCTCCACGGCCAAATGCTTGAGCCGCTCTAGCTTCTGGCTCAGGCGCTGGCGGCCTTCAACGATGGCGGCTTCGGCATCAAAGCGGCGAAAGTACAGCTCGTTGACGATGGCCAGTACGTAAATCTCGAAGCCCATGACGTGGACTTGCGGGCCGCGCGCCTCGATGTGCAGCGTGTCGCCCTCAGCCCATGCCTTGATGAAGGCGCGCTGGAACTGGAAGATGCGCAAAAAGTCGATGAAGTCGCTCTTGATAAAGCGCAGGCTGTCCAGATAGTCCAGATCGTCTTTGCCAAAGCGTAGGCTGCACAGCGCGTCCAGCTCACGCTCCACCTCAGGCAGCAAGCTGGCCAGCGGAAAGGCGGTGGGCGTGCGGCAGACAAATTCGTACACGGCTTCGGTCTGAGGGTGGCGGTGCAGCATGGCTTGCCACATGGTGAATTTGTAGAGGTCGGTGTCCAGCAGATTGGTGATGATCGGGCTCATACCGCTTTCTTTTCAAAAATGTGAGCTGCTAGCGCTTGTCTTGTATGCGCTAGAGGCCTGTTTGTCTCATAAGTTAAAGCTGGCGCTGGTTTCGCAGCGTACACCGATTGCATGCATGTGCTGCAGGAAGGCGGTGTGCGCCGCCTCGAAGCCGCCCACTGGGCTCATGCAGTCTGTCAGCAGCACGATGCGCGAGAAATCGTCGCTGCCCCAGTTGTCCACAATGTGCTCCGTTGTGGCGCGCACGCAGTGGCTGCTGGCCTCACCGGCGATCACCAATTGGGAACTGGCGCGAAGCTGAGCCAGTAGGGCAGTGTTCAGGCCGGTTTCTGGGTCTTGCGTATCGGGGACCTCGGCGCGGATGGCACTGTAGTGCTCGGTCCACGGGTTCATGCCTTTGAATACATGGCGCACGGCGCGGTGCTGCAGGTCTTGCCACCGGCGGCAAGCCGTCAGCACGCTGGCATGCACGCCATGGCCCCAACTGCCAATCTCGCAGTGCAGCGGCCAGACCATCAGCGTGTAGCTGCCTTGTGCCTCTAGTTGATCCAGGTATTGCAGCGTGCGCGACTGCTCTGCTGCATTGCGCGGGGCAAAGTCGCCAGCCCGCATCTGCGCGGCCGTAATCTGGGTGAAGGGCGTGACAGCACTGCCGTCCCGCTGTTGCCAGAAGGCGGGGTGGGCAATGTCGTAGCTCTGGTGCGAATCGAGGGTGAGGGTGATCTGGCCCAGCGTTTCGCCTTGGGCTGCAATCCAGCTGGCGAGACGCTGCATATCCGCATGAGCACCAGCCACGGGCAGGCTGGGTGCTATCACTTGCTCAGTCACCGGCGAGCGAGGCTGCCAGTTCTCAGGCAGGTCGCAGAAGTCATTTTGCGGGTCGATGATGAGTAACTGGGTCTCTGTGTAGCGCATGGTCTTCACCTTCTGAGCGATGTGCAATGCCTGCAGTCTAAATTACTTAAAATATAATTGCAACTAAGTAATTTTGGATGATTGTGAAATAATCATGCCGAAGAAAATGGAGTTGGTAAAAAAATGAATCAAACCACTGAACGCAGAGAAGCCGTGCAGGTCAGCGTCGATGTGGTGCTGCTCACGCTGGCCGAGCAGCAGTTGCATGCCGTGCTGCTGCGCCGCGCCGCTGCGCCATTTGCGGGCGTGTGGGCCTTGCCCGGCGGCTTTATCCACACCGCAGAAGATGCTGACACCAAGGCCAGCGCGGCCCGGGTGCTCCAGACCAAGGTGGGTATTGAAGGCGCGTATCTGGAGCAACTCGCCACTTTCAGCGGCCCGGCGCGTGACCCGCGTGGCTGGTCGGTGGCCGTAGCGTATTGCGCCTTGCTGCCCACGCAGAGCCTGCCGCCGCAGCGAGATGATTTGTGTGTGGTACCCGTGTCGGCCCTGCCGCAGTTGCCCTTTGACCATCGCACCATTCTGGATGCGGCGCTGGCGCGGGTGCGCAGCAAAAGCCTTTATTCCTCGCTGCCCGTGCACTTGTGTGGCGAGACGTTCACGCTGCCGCAGCTGCAACTGGTCTATGAAAACGTCCTGGGTGAGCCTTTGAACAAGGTCAGTTTCAGGCGCAAGATGGATGAGATGGATTGGCTGGAGGCTGTGCCGGGTGCCTTGCAGGGGGGGGCGCACAGGCCGGCTCAGCTCTACCGGGTCAAGCCGGTCTTCCGGCAGGAGCTGGCGCTGAGCCCCCGTGGCTTATGAAGTGAACGTAAAAAATGCCTGCTGAGCAGGCATTTTTATTTGGAAGGAATCTATCAGCCGGTCTAGCTCACTGCGCCTATGCCCAGCAGGGCCAGCACCACAAAGATCACGGCAATCGCAATAAAGATAAAGAACAAAACCTTGGCAATGCCGGCGGCACCTGCGGCTACGCCGGTAAAGCCGAAAACACCGGCCACCAGGGAGATGACGGCAAAAATAATGGCCCACTTGAGCATCGAAGACTCCTTTGTATGAAGCGATGGTTCAAGCCTAAGTGCGTGAGCGCAAGCCTTTAGTGTTCATTTGGGGAAAATTCCCGTAGGTCGAATCTGACAATAAAAAAGTCACCGAAATCTCTTTCGGTGACTTGGAATGACGGTTGGAAGGCTTCTACGCCTTATGGTCCGCGTTCGCATCAGCGCGATGGAACTTGGTCCTCGCAGCGATGCTCCCGCTTTCGCGGGGCCCCTCATCAGTGGTTTACTTCAGACCGGCGGCTGCGCGCAGTTCAGAAGCTTTGTCTGTACGTTCCCAGGTGAACTCGGGCTCTTCGCGGCCGAAGTGGCCGTAAGCCGCAGTCTTGCTGTAGATGGGGCGCAGCAGGTCCAGCATCTGGATGATGCCCTTGGGGCGCAGGTCAAAGTGAGCAGCCACCAGCTTGGCGATTTCCGCATCGGGAATCACGCCTGTGCCTTCGGTGTACACGGTGATGTTCATGGGGCGAGCCACACCAATGGCGTAGGCCACTTGAACCTGGCATTGGCGCGCCAGACCGGCGGCGACCACGTTCTTGGCCACATAGCGCGCTGCGTAAGCAGCCGAGCGGTCTACCTTGGTTGGGTCCTTACCGGAGAATGCGCCGCCGCCGTGGGGGCAAGCACCGCCGTAGGTATCCACAATGATCTTGCGACCGGTCAGGCCGCAATCGCCCTGAGGGCCGCCCACGACGAAACGGCCGGTGGGGTTGATCAGGTACTTGGTGTCCAGCAGCCATTCAGATGGCAGCACGGGCTTGATGATCTCTTCAATGATGGCTTCGGTGAACGAGGCCTTCATCTTGGTCGATGTTTCCGACTGGTCGGGGCTGTGCTGGGTGGACAGCACCACGGTATCGATGCTGTGGGGCTTGCCATCCACATAGCGCAGGGTCACCTGGCTCTTGGCGTCAGGGCGCAGGAAGGGCAGACGGCCATCCTTGCGCAGCTGGGCCTGGCGTTCCATCAGACGGTGTGCGTAATAGATGGGCGCGGGCATCAGCTCGGGCGTTTCGTCGCAGGCGTAGCCAAACATCAGGCCCTGATCACCAGCGCCGGTGTTCAGCTCGTCATCGCTGGCCTTGTCCACGCCTTGGGCGATGTCTTGGCTTTGCTTGTCGTAAGCGACGAGAACCGAGCATCCCTTGTAGTCAATACCGTATTCGGTATTGTCATAGCCGATGCGCTTGATGGTGTCGCGTGCGACCTGGATGTAGTCCACATTCGCGCCAGTGGTGATTTCACCTGCCAATACCACCAGACCGGTGTTGGTCAGTGTCTCGGCTGCCACGCGGCTGTGCGGGTCTTGGGTGAAAATAGCGTCCAGAATCGCATCAGAGATCTGGTCCGCGACCTTGTCGGGGTGACCTTCAGAAACCGATTCCGAGGTAAACAGAAAATCGCTGTTCGCCATTGATATAACTCCTTGTAGCTTGGGCAATTGCGTTGCCTGAGCTTTGAAGTCTGGCGAACGCTTTAGCAGTTTTGTTTTAACGTCGCCCTGCAAGTTGCTCTTTAACTCAGCGACCCTACTATTCTAATGCCTTCCCTGTTTCGACTCTTTGCAGCGCTGCCTTTGTGGCTATTGCACATGCTAGGTGCAGCCATGGGCTGGTTGATTTTGCTTCTTTCGCCGACCTACAGACGCCGTTTTTCGACCAATGCGGCGCAGGCGGGCTACCGCTTTGGGCAGGTGCGCTCTGCGGTCGGCCATGCCGGGCGCATGGTGTTTGAGATGCCGCGCATCTGGCTGGGGAAGGAGTTGCCGCCTTGCAACATCGTCAACGGGGAATGTGTCGAAAAGGCCTATGCACAAGGCAAGGGCCTCGTTTTTTTGACCCCCCATCTGGGCTGCTTCGAGATGTCGGTACAGGCTGCAGCGCAGCGCTGGTCGGCCCAGTATGGCGACATTACCGTGCTCTATCGCCCTGCGCGCCAGAGCTGGCTGGCTGAAATCTTGGAAACCGCGCGCAATCGCCCGGGTGTGCAAGCCGTGCCCACCACGCTGTCTGGTGTGCGGCAAATGATCAAGGCCTTGCGCAAGGGTGAGGCTGTGGGCTTGCTGCCCGACCAGGTACCGCCGGATGGACAAGGCACATGGGCACCATTTTTTGGCCGAGATGCTTACACGATGACGCTGGCGGCCAGGCTGGTGCTGCAAACCGGCGCGGCCGTGGTGCTTGCCCGTTGCGAACGGTTGAGCTGGGGCCGGGGCTACACCCTGTATTTTGAAGAGTGGCCTATGACGGATGCCACCACGCTAGATGCTTGCGTGCTCCAAATCAATCTGGCCATGGAAAAAACCATTCGCCAGTGCCCTGAGCAGTATTTGTGGGGCTACGGCCGCTACAAGCAGCCGCGTGTGGAGCGCAGCGAAGCTGCAGCTGTTGTGAAGTCTGGAGAAAACGCATGAGCGCCAGCAAGATCGCCATTGGCTTCATGCATGTGCTGGCCAAGCTGCCGCTGCCCATGTTGCGCGGTTTGGGCAAATTCATTGGCCGCGTGCTGTTTTTGGTGGCAGGCCAGCGCCGCCGTATTGCGCTGCGGAATTTGGAGCTGTGCTTCCCCGATGTTCCTGAGGCACAGCGCAAAGCATGGGCGAAAGAGTCCTTTGAAGTCTTTTGCCAGACGTTTCTCGACAGAAGCTGGCTTTGGTTTGGATCAGAAGAGCTGGTGCGCAGCCGCGTAAAGCTGGTGGGCGCTACGCATGAGCTAGAAGGCGATGCTCCCACCATCGTCTTTGCACCGCATTTCTACAGCATGGATGCCGGCGGGCTGGCATTGCCGCTCAATACCGAGCGCGAGTTCACCTCCATTTTTGCAACCAATCCCGACCCGGACCTGGACGCCTGGTTCATGGCCGGTCGCCAGCGCTTCGGTAATGTGAAGATGCTCAACCGCGCCGATGGCGTCAAACCTATCATCTCCTGCGTGCGCAAGGGTGGGCTTCTGTATCTGTTGCCCGATATGGACTATGGCAAGAACGACTCGGTCTTTGTGCCGTTCTTTGCAGTGGAGAACACGGCCACGATTCCCTCGCTTTCGCGCTTTGCACGGCTGGGCAAGGCCAAGGTAGTGGCGCTGTACAACCGCATGACGCCTGAAGGCTATGTGGCTGAGCTGACCCCCGCCTGGGAAAACTTCCCTACCGACGACCATGTAGCCGATACGGCCCGCATGAACCGTGAGCTGGAGGCAGCCATCATGACCATGGTTCCGCAGTACTACTGGGTGCACAAACGTTTCAAGACGCGCCCGGATGGCGAGGCATCGCTGTACACCAAAGAATAATGCTCAAAATGGCCTCTAGCCATTGATGAATATGCGCAAGGAGCTTCTGTTTCAGGAGCTGTTTTGCTTTAAGAATTCCGTCAGTGCGCGCCTTACGGCTTCGGGTTGCTCATGCGTTACCCAGTGGCTGCAGCCTTTTAAATGCTCCACCGTCAACTGCGGCACCCATTGTTCCAGCCCATTGAGCAAGGCTGGTTGCAGGGCGATATCGCTATCGCCCCACAGAATGCGCACCGGCACGGGGATATGCAGCATTTCATCGGGCAGGCTCAGGCCGCGAATGTCCTGTAAGTCCTCGGCGCTGCTGTTGGGCTGGGGCGGCACCAACGGGCTGGCTGCGTAAAACATGCAGGCACCATGCACGCCCAAGTCCCAATGCTCTCGGTATTGCTGCTTTAGCTCGGGGGTCAGCCAGACGGGCTGGCTGCCATCGGGGTTCTGAAAAAAGCCCAGCATGCGCTGCCAGCGGTTTTCAGCCAGTAAAGTGGGCGCATCTGGTCTGCGCAGAAAGTGCATGTACTGGCTGGCTGTTTGCTGCGCAGGATTTGTCTGCAGTTCGCGTAAAAAGCTACCGGGATGTGGGGAGTTAAGAATTAACAGTCGCTGCAGCTGCTTGGGGTAGCGGTTGGCCAGGCCCCAGGCTAGGGCTCCGCCCCAGTCATGTGCAATCACGCAGGCGGCGCGGTTCTCGTTACTTTCCAGCGCGATCAAGGCGGCCAGGTCATCAACCAGATGCTTGGCGCGGTAGTCGCTGATGGCGCTGGGCTGGCTGGAGCGGCCATAGCCGCGCAGGTTAGGCGCTACGCAGCGGTAGCTGGCACCAAAGTGCTCCAGCAGCTCATCCCAGATAAAAGCCCCTTCGGGAAAGCCGTGCAGAAACAGCAGAAGAGGCTGGCCGGGCTGGCCGCTGGTGCGGCATTCAAGCGTGATGCCTGTCGCCAGTGGGTGCATGCAAGTCGTAACCATGAAGCTCTCCTGTTTGTAGCTTCTGGCGCTTGCCAAATAAGCGCCTAGGGCTGATTTTGCGCAGGGGCGTTGTTTGCAGGCGTCGCTTCGGCGACGGGAGCTGCCTGGGGCAATCCCTCGGGGTGGCACCAGTGCCACAGCAACTGGGCCACGTCGTCCACACCCTGCTTTTTGAGGGCAGAGAACAAACGCACCTCACCGCCGCCTGCATTGAGCTTGGTGATGGAGAGAATCTTGGCCTGCTCGGCGCGGGTCAGCTTGTCGGCCTTGGTCAGCACGATCAGGAACTTCAGGCCGGCTTCGACGCGGGACCGGATGGCTTCGAGCAGGGCTTCATCCAGCTCAGTCAGGCCCAGGCGTGGATCGCACAGCAGCACCACGGCCGTGAGGCTTTCGCGCTCCATCAAGTAATTGAGCATCACGCGCTGCCAGCGCTGCTTGTCTTCGCGGGACACAGCGGCGTAGCCGTAGCCGGGCAAGTCAGCCAGTATCGCGTCAGTCACACCTTGTTTACCGAGGGAAAACAGGTTGATGTGCTGGGTGCGGCCGGGCTTCTTGGAGGCAAAGGCCAGTTGCTTTTGCTGAGTCAGCGTGTTGATGGCGGTGGACTTGCCGGCGTTGGATCGGCCCACAAAGGCGATCTCGGGCACATTGATCGGAGGCAGCTGGTTGAGCTGGGCTGCGGTGGTAAAGAAGCGCGCAGTGTGCATCCAGCCCATCGCAAGCTTGCTGTCGATCAAAGAATGTGTATTTCCGGCTGTGGTATCCGGGGAAGCATGGGTCATGACGGTAACTATTTCAGGGAGGCCCATTGTAGAATTTCGAGGATTCGCACTCTCAACAATAGACCCAGCCCCTCGATATGAAGTTGCTTGCCTCTTTGCTGACTGCTGTTATTTTCGCAGCACCTGCCTTTCCTGCATTTTCTGCGGGAGAAACACCTGTTAAAGCAGATGCTGCCAAAGGGCAAGCCAGTTATGGGGCGGTTTGCGCCTCCTGCCATGCTGCTGATGGCAATTCAACCATTCCCCTGCAGCCTAAGCTGGCAGGGCAACACCCAGAGTATCTGGTCAAACAGCTGCGCGAGTTTAAAGACGGCAAGCGCAATGATCCGGTAATGAAGGGCTTTGCCGCGTCGCTGAGCGATGGTGATATGAAGAATATCTCCGCCTGGCTGCACACACAGGCCCCCAAGAATGGGTTCTCCAAGGACAAGGATTCGATTGCCCTGGGTGAGCGCATTTACCGTGGTGGTATTCAGGAGCGCCAGGTTGCGGCCTGCGCTGGCTGCCACAGTCCCAACGGTGCAGGCATTCCGGCCCAGTACCCGCGTTTGTCAGGTCAGCATGCTGATTACACCGTTAAAACACTGATTGCTTTTCGCGAAGGCCAGCGCACCAATAGCATTCCCATGGTTCAGGTTGCTGCAAAGCTTAATGATCGCGAAATCAAGGCCGTGGCAGACTATATAGCTGGCTTGCGTTAAAAATCCTTTCACCAGATTCTGGGGTGACTCCGGGAACTTTCAGGCATTTTTCATCCCCCAAGTCAGGCGGGTCCACCGGCTAATTCAGCAGGTGGCCCCGCCTTTTTGCGTCCGGATACTTCAACTCGTTCATGTCAGACCTTCCACTTTCCGATCGTGACTCCTCCCGCTCACCGGCCGTGCGCGCGGCCACGGAGTTGCTGGGCTCCATGCGTTTTGCGATTTCACTGCTGACGGTGATCTGCATTGCATCGGTCATTGGTACGGTGCTCAAGCAACACGAGCCATTGGTCAACTATGTCAACCAGTTTGGCCCCTTCTGGGCGCAATTGTTTCTGGCGCTCAAGCTCAATGCGGTTTACAGCGCCTGGTGGTTCTTGCTGATTCTGGCGTTTCTGGTGATCAGCACCTCGCTGTGCGTGAGTCGCCATGCTCCCAAGTATTTGGCTGATATCCGCAATTACAAGGAAAACATTCGCGAGCAAAGCCTGAAGGCTTTTGGTCACCGTGCCGAGGCTGATGTGCCCGGCAGCACCGAAGAAGCGGCCAAGCGCATTGGCCAGCAACTGGTAAAGGGTGGCTGGAAGGTCAAGATGCAGCAGCGCGATACGGCAGCAGGCCCCGGCACAGGCTGGATGCTGGCTGCCAAAGCGGGTTCTGCCAACAAGCTGGGTTATATCGCTGCCCACTCCGCCATCGTGCTGATCTGTATTGGCGGTCTGTTCGACGGTGACTTGGTGGTGCGCGCCCAGATGCTGCTGGGTGGCAAGACGCCATATACCGGCGGCGGCATGATTTCGGATGTGGCGCCTGAGCACCGCCTCTCCCTCAAGAACCCGACGTTCCGCGGCAACCTCATGGTGTCTGAAGGAACGCAGTCGGGTACTGCTATCTTGAATCAATCAGACGGCATCTTGCTGCAAGAGCTGCCATTTTCTGTAGAGCTCAAGAAATTCATCGTGGAGTACTACTCCACTGGCATGCCCAAGCTGTTTGCCAGCGAAGTCGTGATTCATGACCGCGAAACCGGCGAAAAGCTGGAAAAGCGTATCGAGGTGAATCATCCGGCCAGCTACAAAGGCATTGAGATCTACCAAAGCAGCTTTGATGACGGTGGCTCCACCGTCAAGCTGCATGCCGTGCCTATGGACGGCATTTCGCAGCCCTTTGATGTGGAAGGCGTTATCGGCAATTCCACCGAATTCGTGCGCAAGCTGGCCGATGGCTCGCAAGACAAGGTCACGCTGGAATACACAGCGCTGCGCACCATCAACGTCGAAAATTTTGGCGGGCAGAACAAGGGCGGAGCGGCGGGCACTGATGTGCGCAAGGTTGACCTGAAGCAGGCCATTGATGACCGTCTGGGCGCTGCCCATAAGACTACGGATAAGAAAGACTTGCGCAATATTGGCCCCAGCGTGGGCTACAAGCTGCGCGATGCCTCGGGTCAGGCGCGTGAGTTCCAGAACTACATGCTGCCGGTGGATACGGGCGAAGGTCAGCCCGTCTTCCTGCTGGGCGTGCGCGAAAACCCCGCAGAAGAGCTGCGCTATCTGCGTGTGCCTGCTGACCCCGAAGGCACGATGGACACCTTCCTGAACCTGCGTCAGGCCATGCAGAACAAGGTGCTGGCTGAAAAGGCCGCACGCGCCTATGTGCAAAAGGCCGTGGATGTGTCCCGACCTGAACTGGCCGAGCCGCTGACCCAGTCCGCTCTCAAGGCGCTGGAGCTGTTTGCCGGACAGGACAGCAAGATCAAGGGCCCCGAGGGCAAGCCTCTGGGTGGCCTGCAAGCCATTTCCAACTTCATGGACAGCAATGTCCCCGAAGCTGAGCGCGAGCGCGCCGGCGAGGTGCTGGTGCGCATTCTGAATGGCGTGCTTTTCGAGCTGGCCCAGCAGGTGCGTCAGCAGGCCGGGCACAAGCCCTTTGAGAATGATGAGAAGACGCAGGCCTTCATGACCCAGTCTGTCTTCTCGCTCAGCGATGCCCAGTTCTACCCTGCGCCCGTGATCTTCATGATGAAGGACTTCACGCAGGTGCAGGCCAGCGTATTCCAGGTGGCACGTGCCCCTGGCAAGAATATTGTTTACCTGGGCTGCCTGTTCCTGATCATTGGCGTATTTGCCATGCTGTATGTGCGTGACCGCCGTATCTGGATCTGGCTGACCCCATCGAATGGCGCAAGTCGTGCCAATATGGCCTTGTCCACCAATCGCAAGACCATGGATGGCGACCGCGAATTCACCATGCTGGCCGATAAGTTGATCGGGGCCACACCCGTACAAAAGAAGACTCCCGGAGGTTCTGTATGAACACCGCAACCACGACACTGACACTGAACGAAGGCTACCTCGCCCGCCGCAACTGGTTTGACTGGTTGTTTGCGGTCGTGGTGGTCGTGGGGCTGGGCTATGCGCTGCAGCGTTATGCCGCCTATATGGATGTGTATGAGAAAGGCATCTTGCTTGCCGCCATACCCGCCATGATCTGGCTGGGCTGGTTCTGGCGACCGCTGGCCGTGCTGATGCTGACCGTGGCGGGCTTCTCGCTCATGGCAGTTGGCCTGTATCAAGGGGCCGAAGGCGGCGAGCTGGCGCGATCTGAAACGGTCTTTGGCCTGAAATACTTCCTTTCCAGCCAGTCCGCCATTCTGTGGATGAGCATGGTGTTCTTTATCAGCACCATCTTTTACTGGGTGGGCGTGTTTGCCAAGAGCGAGCAATCCGTCATGTCGCTGCTGGGTTCACGCCTGGCATGGCTGGCGGTGGTTCTTGCGCTGGTCGGCACCATGGTGCGCTGGTACGAGAGCTATCTGCTGGGTGTGGACATTGGTCACATCCCCGTCAGCAACCTCTACGAAGTGTTCGTGATGTTCTGCTGGATGACGGCGCTGTTCTACCTGTACTACGAGCATCATTACGATACCCGCGCTCTGGGCGGCTTTGTAATGCTGGTCGTCAGCGCTGCCGTCGGTTTCTTGCTCTGGTACACGCTGGTGCGTCAGGCACATGAGATTCAGCCTCTGGTGCCTGCCCTCAAAAGCTGGTGGATGAAGCTGCACGTGCCTGCCAACTTCATTGGTTACGGCACGTTTGCGCTGTCGGCCATGGTGGCGTTTGCCTACCTCATCAAGCAGCAGGCGACAGAGACCAAGTGGTACAAGCTGGCCCCGCTGTGGCTGCTGGGCGTGGTGCTGTGTTTCGAGCCCATCGTCTTTCGCAAGGGTGCGACCGAAAACGGCGGCAGCTACTGGATGGTGTACTTCGGTATCTCCGCGCTGATCGTGGCTGGTATCTTGCTGGCCCGCAAGCGCATTGCCGCGCGTCTGCCTTCGTTCGAAATTCTGGACGACGTGATGTACAAGGCCATTGCGGTTGGCTTTGCCTTCTTCACCATTGCCACGGTGCTGGGCGCCCTGTGGGCAGCTGAAGCATGGGGTGGCTACTGGAGCTGGGACCCCAAGGAAACCTGGGCGCTGATTGTC